>CAYNDH010000351.1:0-2558 GCA_964395665.1 uncultured Anaerolineaceae bacterium | reverse complement strand
CAAATGGCTTCTTAAACCCGTTAAAACAGACTTTTTCCACTTCTTTTCAGATTATTCGTATCAGCCAACAGCACAGAACTGACTTTAACCGTATTGAATATACGTCGTGCTTTCATCAAAGCATAACCGCAAATCGGGCGTATCAAACATGCGACTGACCAACGTTTGACCATCTGGTCGGTCAGTCGTGTTCACTGACAGGCCCGTTATGTGTCAATCGGGGCCTTGAAATCATAAATCCCATCGCGAACCGCGTAGCGCAGCCCGGTCTGACGGCTGAACAGCGTATCCCCTTCACGCCGCAGCGGTGTGCCGGTTTCCGGACACTGAAACAGCGAGTCAATATCGGTCAGGCGGGTGTTATCGGGTGTATCACCGGCGGCTTCAGCCCGGATCATGACACTCGGCGTCACCAGCAGGCCGCTGTGCTGAAGCAGACCATCCAGCGCGACCAGCACATCCACCGGGATCGTCTTTTTCAGCAGATTCACGCGGAAGAATGACAGCGGCATCCGGCGCTGCATGTTAAAACGCGCTTCTTCCAGCGCATTCTCAATAAACTGTGGATGAAAATCGAAATTCAGTTCCACAAATTCGACCGGCGCATGATCATACGGACTCCATGTCTGACGCCGCAGGGCATAACGGATCATCGCCTTCAGATTCTGCTTGTTGGCATGTTCCAGCAGGAACATCCCATGGGGGGCCAGCACCCGCCGTACCTGCGACAGCACCGTGCTGACATCGCTCATGTGATGGATCACGCGGATCATCGACGCGCCGTCGAATACGCCGGGGCGAAATGGCAGTTTATACGCATCCGCCGCCACGTAGACGAACTGATCCGATCTGCCGAAGTGTTCCTGCGCGTACTGAAGCTGCGAGAAGGAGAAATCCAGCAGCACGACCTGCTGATAGGCGCGGTATTCGTCTGTTAACCGGCCAAATCCAGCCCCGACTTCCAGCATCCGCTGGCCGCCCTGTTTCGGCAGCAGCTTTTGCAGTGTCAGCCGCTCGACACGATCCTCATACTCGCGTCCCTGACCTTCCCAGAAATCAGTACGGTAATTGGACCCCTCATAATCGCAGATATTGGTACTCGTCCGGGTGGGAAAGCGTGTGTTTCTGGGCGGTTTGCTCGGATGCATGATCAACTCACTTATAGACTTATTTTTAGCGGTCTGAAGGATCGACCTTTCGACCGGCGCCGAACTGTCCCGGAGCCGGTCGAATCTGTTGTGATTGGCCTCTATGCCTGTGCCGGACTGTGAATGAAGTTCAGCTTCGACAGTTCACGCACCTGCATATCAGCGCGGTAGCTGCTGCGAACCAGCGGGCCGCTTTCCACCCACTTGAAGCCGAGTTCCTTGCCGATGGTGATAAACGCATCAAACTCTTCCGGCAGATAGTAACGCTCGACCGGCAGATGCTTTTTGCTCGGCTGAAGATACTGGCCGATGGTCAGGATATCCACGCCGAGTCCCGCCAGATCACGCATGACCTCAACGACTTCGTCGAAGGTCTCGCCAAGGCCGACCATAATCCCGCTCTTGGTCAGCACCAGTGGGTCCATCTGCCTGGCGTTGCCGAGTGTCGCCATGGCCCATGCATAGTTATCCTGCGGCTGCACCTTTTTGAACAGGCGCGGCACCGTCTCGACATTGTGATTGAGGATCTCCGGCTGTGCGTCCATCACGATCTTCAGTGCGGACTCGCTGCCCTTGAAATCCGGGATCAGCACTTCGATGCTGCATCCGGGCTGAAGCTGGCGAATGCGCTTGATGACCATCGCGAAGATCGGCGCACCGCCGTCGGCACGTTCGTCACGGTTGACGCTGGTAATCACCACATGGCGCAGATTCATCGCCCGCACGCTCTCGGCAATGCGATTCGGCTCAGCCCAGTCCAGCGGAGACGGACGCCCGGTCTTGATGTCGCAGAAACCACAGGAACGGGTGCAGGTATCGCCCATCATCAGGAAGGTCGCGGTCCCACGTCCCCAGCATTCCCCGATATTCGGGCACTGCGCCTCTTCGCAGACGGTGTGGAGCGTCTTGCTCCGCATCAACTGCTGAAGCTGCTCATACTTCTCGCCACCGGGGGCGCGTACCTTGATCCATGGCGGACGGCGGCGCGGATGCTGCGGGTCCGGCTGCCAGCCTGTCGGGTCGCCTGCCTGTCCGTTATCACCGCTGACGGCGCTGCTGCCCTGGGCATCGTGGTCGTCATCGACAACGGGAATAGAACTCAGATCAATCAAATCCGTCACACTGAACCTCCACTACTTTCGGTTATTATACTCTCTGTCGGCGATAGAATTCCACTTCGGTATCAGGTGAAATCCGGACAGAGGCCGGGACATAATGACGAATTGGCCTGCGATCCACTTACGCGTTGTTCCGCTGATGCGGCTGCTGGCTGATCTGCAAGGCCAGCTTTCCGGGATAATGAGAGACCAGTGCCTGATGCCGCGCCTGCGCCAGAATCAGAATAGACTCCCTTACAAGGGCAGGTATTTTCATTGAACCTTACAGAACCCCCGGACAATGCAGGCATTG
>CAYNDH010000350.1:0-2581 GCA_964395665.1 uncultured Anaerolineaceae bacterium | reverse complement strand
GGGCGCAAATTATTGCGCCCGTACCGTGTTTTATGGTGGCGGATGAGGCATCAACCGGACGCTGCACGCGCTTCCAGATAGCGTGTATAGCTGTCATACGGGGTGATCGTGCGGTCGCCCACTTCCCAGATGGCGCCGTCGAACTGTTCGAGAAAGCGCCGGTCATGGGTGGCGACGATGATCGCGCCGGGGAAGTTCGGCAGCGCGTCTTCCAGCGCTTCCAGTACATCGAAGCTGATGTGATTGGTCGGCTCGTCCAGCAGCAGGACATTCGCGCCGCCGCGCATCAGCCGTGCGACCTGAAGTTTGCGCTGCTGGCCGACGCTGAGTTCTCCGACGCGCTTCTGCAGATCATCCAGCCGGAACAGGCCAGAGCGCAGCAGCATCGCCTTGTGCGTCTGTTCGCCGCCTTCCAGCCCATTGGCAAAGGCTTCGATCACGTCTGACGACGCGTCCAGCGTGCGCTGTTCCTGATCCAGTACGCCGACCTGTGCGCTGGCGCTCCACTCCACCAGACCGGCATCCGACTCCAGTTCGCCGGTCAGCAGATGCAGCAGCGTCGATTTACCGGCGCCGTTCTCACCGATCAGCGCGATACGATCCTGTGCGCCGAGTGTGAAGGACACTTCATCAAAGATCAGCCGCTCGCCAAACCGCTTGCTGAGGCGTTCGACCGTCAGCGGATAGCGTCCGTGCAGCGCTGCCGGATCGAACTCCGCCCGGAATTCCAGCGGCTCCGGCGGCTCCGGCACGGGTTCTTCCATCAGCCAGCGGAGACGGGTTTCCGCCCGGCGGACTCGCGCCGAGACGGTCTCGGTGTGTGTATCGACCTTGATATTCCGCACGAACTTGTCGTTATCGCTATGCGCCCGATAGTTGTTATTCCGCCGTGCGACTTCGCTGATTTCCAGCCGCAGCCGCCGGATTTCTTCCTGCTGGGCGGCGTAATCGGCTTCCCACTGCGCCCGCTGACGGGTTTTCTCCCGCAGATAGGCGTCATAGTTGCCGCTGTAGCGCTTCGCCTGCCGCGTATGCTCGTCGATCTCGACAATCGCATTCACCACGCGGTTGAGGAAGGTGCGGTCATGCGAGACGATCAGCAGTGCGCCGCGATAGGTGCTTAGGGTATTTTCCAGCCAGTTGAGTGTCGCCCAGTCGAGATGATTGGTCGGCTCGTCCAGCAGCAGGACATCCGGGGCCTGAAGCAGCAGCAGCGCCAGCCCGACACGGGCTTTCTCTCCACCGGAAAAACCGGAGAACTGACGGTCACGGGCCAGATGATCCACCCGCAGGCCGGCCAGCGTGGATTCGAGATGGGCTTCCTGTGTGTAACCGCCTGCCCGCTCGAAGGCGTCGGTCACGTCGCCGTATTCGGTCAGGATGGCGTCCAGTGCGTCACCGTCGGCGGCTGCCATGGCGGACTCCAGGGTGCGCAGGCGGGCTTCCATGTCATGCAGATGCGCCTGCGCGTCGTCCAGCAGATCCTGAAGCGTGCGGCCTTCGGCATCCTGAAGGGTCTGCGCCAGATACCCGATGCGGCGTCCGGCGTGAAGCTGGATAAAGCCGCTGTCCGGCTCGACTTCGCCGGTGATGATCTTCAGCAGGGTCGATTTGCCGACGCCGTTTGCGCCGACCAGTCCGATGCGGCTGCCTTCGACCAGTGTCAGCGAGATATCGTTGAGCACCGGCTGCGAATGATAGCTTTTCGAGATGAAGCTGACCGTCAGCACGGTGGCGCCGGTGGTGGTGGTGGATTTGGATGTGGTGGATAACATCAGGTTGTCCCTTTCGTTGAAGGTAAGACGAATGAAATACGAAAGGTGGCTGAGAGGCAGAAAGCCTGCACTCTCACCGGGGACAACCCGCCGAAAATAGCTGATAGTCGTTAGCTGCTGGCTTTTCGTTAACGTACAATGCCCCACTGCATACCCAACGAATCCACGTGATTTTTGGGTAGAGACAAGGCCTGCAAAGCGAAGCGTCAACCGTTTCCGCTTGTTGTTAATTGTCAGATCAGCAAATGGAGGGAGACACAAGCAGGGATATACCCGAAATGGGCATCACCTGCGCGTCAGCATCAACACGGCGGTGTCCGAAAGATTACTGGAAACGTAGGTTGATGGTTGCGCGCACGAATAACCTGCCTGAACAGAGGGGACGAACGTCCGGGGGATGCGTGGTTTACAGCGGCATCCGCCGTGACTGCGTTCAGGATACCCCTAAATGACAGGGGCTGTCAAGGGATCAGCCCTGTGAAATAATCGGTGACATTGACGATCGGGAAACGGCGCTTCACCCTGCTTACGGGGATGAGCCGGGGCCGAAATCGAAAGGGATTCACCATGAATAATATGCAGCCGGGATCAGGACTCGCCATTGGAATCGCCATTGGAGCGGGTATTGGGCTTCTGATGGATAATCTCGCGATCGGGATTGCAATCGGGATTGCGCTCGGTGTCGCGTTCGATGCTGCCAATCGGGACAAAACGCCTAAAGAGTAAACAGTGGAACGTGTGATATTCCTGCGGGTGCATTTCACTTTGGTGCGCTACAGTTCAAGCGTTTCGCTTGATTTTTGATG
>CAYNDH010000349.1:0-2607 GCA_964395665.1 uncultured Anaerolineaceae bacterium | reverse complement strand
TGTCCGGTGTTTCCATAAGATTCAGTGCAATTTTCTGAATTTTCAAATGGTTTCTTAGCGGGATGCTCTGACTGCTGCGCGGCGTCAGCGGCGATGTCGGCTGCAACTTCACCGGCGACCGTGCGTGCAGCCTCTAATGACGTGACAATGCGGAAAAAGCTGATCGAACCGGGGATAGTCTTCTCAAGAAGCTGATGCCACATGCGAGTGACCATCGACGGCTTTGGATTGACGTAGCAGGTGACATGATTTCGCGGGTGGCGATCCAGATACAGATTACGCCCCTGTGTGATCAGGCCGACAGGAAGATTACGGCCCACATACTCTCCATTGACGAAATACAGCGCGACCAGATGATCAACGGTATCAATCATCTCGCCGACATGCCGGTGCATCGCCCAGATATCGCCCCATGTATAGCTTCCGTTAACCTCAATGAGGATGCCGGGTTTTTTATCAGTATCCCATTCGATAGAAAATGGCATGATAGTACAGACTTTCGCTTAGCTGCGGGGTAGTGGTCCGATGTGTAGAACATTACGGTACATTTCAATTATAAGAGCATGTTACAAAATTAAAATAAAGGTTATTCATCATATGACACGGCTTCCTTCATGGTTTTGACCGCTACGTACTGTGTCCGGTGATCATCTTCGCTGTGGTGCATCACCTGCCAGTCGGGGAAGGCCGCCAGCAGTTCGCCAGCTTCCAGCAGAAATTCGCTGTTAAAGCGCGGCACGATCTCCAGATAACCCCGGTTGAACGTCTCATACACCAGACGTCCGCCCGGCTTGACCAGCGCCGCCAGCACCGGGAACATCTCGCGCTTCAGATAACGGAACACCGCCACCACGTCATATCCATCCGCGTGCAGCCCCTGCCCGTGCCGCTCTGAACCATCCCCGTGTACGGACAGGGCCTGTCCTGTCCGCAGATGAAGATCATCAATCAGCACATCCACATCCAGCGGCAGCAGATTCACCCGCCGCAGATTACGCGCCGCCATCTCCGACCGTGCGCGGTTCAGCGCCACCCGGCTGACATCGACAATATCGACCGTATACCCGCGCTCCGCCAGCCACAGCCCATTCTGACCGACGCCCCCGGCGAAATCCAGCGCCCGCGCCTGATCGTGTTCCGGCTCCGGCACAGATTCAAACAGCACTGGGTCCGGCGCAGGGTATGGCCGCGACTCGTCAGCGCGATAAATAGCATCCCAGCGGATGCGGTCCTCACCCGTCATGAGGTTTCGGTGTCCTCTGCATCACGACAGTTCAGTTCGGCATATTCCCGCCGCCACCCTGCAACCACCGGATGATCCCGAAAGACAGGACTCGCATCCGCCACCGCCAGACATTTTCGGTAAGCCTCACACGCGGCATCCAGATTCCCCGCCTGCTGTTCAGCCTTTGCCAACCCGCGCCATGCCCTTAGCTGCGTAGGCAGATCGTCGATTAAGCCTCCCAGAATGATAATGGTGTCGTAATGCTTCTGTATGCTTATGTACTCATCTGGCTCTTCGGCGATAAATGTCAGACGTTGGATTGTATGATTTCGCCGAGTGGTTTTACCGTGTATATTAGCGGTCTGTTCGAATTGCTCATAGAGGGTCTGGCTATCGTTGCCCTGTTTTTCAGCGATTTCTCCCTGAAAGTACGGGACTAAACACTGTGCGAACCGTATTCTAGTCTCAATTTGACTATCCTCTATTCGCTGATAGTAATCAGGGATGACAGAAAATTCGTCATATATTCGGGCCGCATCCCCTAGCCGGTCTAATGATTTTGCCTGCTCAAGACGGACAACCAACTCAGAGAAGGCCTGCTGTGCCTGCTTAAGGTAGGGAAGGGCAGTTTCGTAGTCATTCTGCTCGTAGGCTGCTCGCCCCAGATCCAGTAGTTCCTGCGTGGGTTCGCGTAATTCGGCGATCTCGTCAAAAATATCCTGTACCTGCCTCAGATAATCGAGAGCGGTGTCATAATCGTGTGTCATTCCTGCTAAACCTCCAGCTTTTGCAGCACCGCCGCCGTACATTCCGGCAGCGCCGCACGGATCGCCCGATCCCAGTTCGGCATCCCCGGCTTGATCCCGTGCTGATGATCCACCCATGTATCGAATCCCGCCGCCTGTAACGCCGCCGCCACCCGATCCGTATCCGTATCATCTTCGCTTGCATGGCTGATGAAGATTTTCGGGCGCGTGGGGGATGTGGTATCGGTCCTGTGGTCCGTCATGCCGTGAACAGCTCCGCCGTGTTAATAAAATTCAGTCTGTATGCTCAATATAACAGCAAATCCCGTTCTGCACACAATCATGTCTATCCCCGCCCGCAGGAAATGTCGTGTCTCAGGGTAGGGACTGTGCTGCACATCGCTGGGTTAGCCCATAAAAACGATATGGCCTTATCCTGTTTTTCACTCATGAGATACGGCAATGATAGGTTGATACATCCCGATGTGAGGTAGTGTAGGGACGCCATACATGCTGGCATGTCCGGGTCGTCCGCATGCGTACCAGGTTAAGGGATTTTGAGGCCGAAAAACCCCCTGTCCCCGGCCCTGTCCCGGCATTGCTGGCAATGCTACCCATTCCACATCCGACAGGAAG
>CAYNDH010000348.1:0-2715 GCA_964395665.1 uncultured Anaerolineaceae bacterium | reverse complement strand
GTCCGACTATGACTCCTTAGATCCTTTTAACGCCGAAAACCGAAAGTTCAACGCAAGACTCCTCGGAAAGTACACGATCCGTGAAGGGGAGCAGCTTAGCTACTGGTACTATATTAGTTTTACCCTATTCGGCAATGTAACCGCTGATCGGGGTTGGATCAGTCCGGACGATTGGCAAATCATTGTCGCTTCAGATAGTAATAATCAGGTGAATTGCCTAGAAACATTGCCAGAGGTTGATCGCGACGGCATTACCCCTTCTGTTGCGATACCATTTCCGCCTCTAGAAGATGACGAAGAACTGGTATTGGTACATGCACCTATCCCTGGCAATCCGGTTCTTGAAGGGAATCCTATCCAAGGGGATAATATCGCGATACTTCGTGCCACACACTATGCCCTCAATCCAATCGCCTTAAGCGCCGACGCACAAAACCGCGAACTCTGGATTAAAACCACTTTGTATCGTGGGAATGCAATAACTTCAGGTTGGGTTTTAGTAAATTCCACCTTACCAACGAATACCGATCCTGAAGCTTGGATCACGCTTGATGAGAGTATCACGAATGAGATACGTGATAGGCTCACTGATCAAACTGCTGATTACGGCGATAAGTTGGACGCTTTTGTGGACATATATCCTGATGGTGGGTGGACAACAGAGCCGACCTTTGATTTTCTTCCCATAAGCTTTGTTGAAGATTTCTGTACTTCGACTACAACGCAGATAAGAGGGCTTGGGCTCAAGTATAACACTTCACCTCCTATAGCCATTTCCCCACTTGGTAGTTACGGTACTTTTGGTCACGAAGGGATAGATTTCTTTGGGGTATCACCGAACGTAACGGCGGATTCAGTAACTGGGACGAATGTTTATTCCGTGGCATCTAATGGGCTTGTTGTTGGTATAGGTCGTGAATTAGAAGGAGCTAGCCTGAATAGATCTAACAGCACAGGTTATTGGGGTGCAACTGAAATTAATGAAGGATCTGGTTACAATGTCATCGTTCGATACGGTATGTTATACGTCCTTTATGGTCATCTCCTCGAAATTGAAGACACTATCTTTGTTGGAGCTCCCGTTGAACGTGGACAACAGATCGGGATACTTGGAACAAATGCATCTCCTCATTTGCATTTAGAAGTTCGCCACTATGGGTCGGCGCTCGAACCAGAAAATCAGCTTTCACCGATTGGCGAGTGGTTAGGTTTCGTAAGAAACTACATTGATGATGTTTTTCCTAGTCGCCCACCGAATGCATATGATTTGAGTACTCTATTTCCAACAGCAATCTCTGCATGGGATACAGATGCCATAGACACGCAGGTTTTAGTCCAAATCACAGGGATTGATGTAAGTTTGTACGCAGCTCCAGATTCAGTTACTGATAATGAGGTCAATTCGAAGGTTGAACTTTGTACACCTCCACGTATTTATACCTACCGTGCAGATGGTGCAAATATACCGCTTCAGAGCACCCAATATACGATACCGCAAACAGCTAACCAATTAACTATTCCCGGGCTTTATTTTTCGAATGGTGTCGGTTCTATCGAGGTACCTGCGGTAGAGAGCCCCAATTTACCGTTGAATCATCCGGAGAGGGATTAAATGTCAAGCAAATTAAAACAGATGATTGCAACGATACTCACCTACCTTTTGATGTTTAGCGTTCCAAGCCTGACATATACTCAGGAAAATAACCCAAATACGGTACAACCCATTCCAATTGCGACTGGTGACATCAATCCTGTAAATTTACAATGGCTTGATCAAGGGTTACAACTCACGTTTTTGGATGCAACATTGCTTAAACGTTATGTACCTTTGGAAGTAGAAAACGAAAGCTGGTATCTGTTTGATGTGGATCAGCAGACGTTGTCTCATACTAACCGATGGTTACCTCAGCCGGAGATTCCGACGACAGTTCTTACTGATGTCGAGCCAAATTCCATTGCGTTCCTGACTCCTGGAGGTCAATACTTGATTTATCCATCTAGTTTTCAGTCTAGTCCCAATGGTGATGTTTCATTTATCAAGATCTACGATGCGCAGATGAACCAGACATTGGATACAGGGGTTCCATCGGGATACGGTATTGGATTAGTTGGGTTCTCTAAGCTTATCTGGGGTGGTGATAGTCGTTTTGTCTTGAGTACCACTCCAAACAACGTAGGATTACCAGCAGCTCCCAATCTTTACTATTTCGATTTAAGCAGTGGTACAGTATCAGTCCGACAAATTTCTGCGTTACAGATTGAAGGAAAAGCTCAACCATTTTTCGTCCCTCGTGTTTTCGATGTGTCGGCGGACGGGCTAAACGTGTTGATAGCAGGCGGATATGTTGGTGAAGGAATCGGTTACCTGGCAATCTGGAATGTCCAAACGCCAGACGAATTGAAACTCATTTCAAAAACCCAGCTTACGGATGTGGACAACCTCCTTGATGCGCAGTTTACGACCTCCAATGGCTCTGAGTTCGTATTTTTCAACAATCAGGGTGTCGGTCGCTACAATGTGTCGACAGACAACCTGGAAATTCTGAATAATCAGGTTAACGCCACATCCTATAGAGAAGCGAAATTTTCACCCGGTGCGGAAGTACTCGCCCTCGCTGATGAGTCAGCGGTGTACTTGCTTGATCTTCGCCCCACTCAGCCAGTCCCAACCGCTACTTTACCAGGTTTCACTTTAACACCAACTGATACTTCACT
>CAYNDH010000347.1:0-2726 GCA_964395665.1 uncultured Anaerolineaceae bacterium | reverse complement strand
CCACCCGTTTAAACGGTCAGCCAGCCCCGTGATTCAGGGCTTCAGCGGTTCAATGAACTCCACCCGATTCCCAAAAGGATCACGGAACTCGAAGCGCTGATAGCCCGGAATCGGGATGGATGTCTCCACCGAAAACCCATTTTCCTGCAAGCGCGCTGCCCAGTAATCGAGATCCGTCACCTGATAGGCGAGATGGGCTTTGGTCTGGCGGCGCACTTCCTTATCCTCAATGCCAAGATGAATCTGCATCTCCCCCAGTTCCACCCACAAGCCGCCGCGCCCCTGTAATGATTCCGGCTTTTCGATTTCGCGCAGGCCCAGCAGACGACAGTAGAAATCACGGGCCTGCTCTTCGGCTTCCTCCCCGGATGGGATCGTGATCTGGGCATGATGCAGGCGCACGATACCGGGGCGGCGCGGGTAGAGGATCTGCATCGGCAGGCCGTGCGCGTCATATTCGGGAAGCGGCGGGAGGCTCTCCAGACTGCCCATTCTGGCCGCGATCACCGCCGCCAGCGCATCGACCACATCATCACGGCCAAGGACGCTGCGCGGATAGCGTTCCAGTGTGGTTCTGATCAGGTCACGCGTGCCGGGCAGATAGCGTTCCAGCAAAGTGACGCGCTCTTCATAGCCGTTATCGCTATGCTTGGCGTGCTGCATGGGATGCCCTGACAGCCCCCAGAAGATGACTTCAGGGTGTGTTTCGCGAAAGACACTGGCGGCGATGGCATCGGTGGTCAGTAGGGCATCGACTTCGCGGATCTTCGGCGCGATATTCCAGAGCTGGCGCGAGAAGCCGCTTCCGGTCGCCGACCAGTTCATGCTGGCCCCTTCCGCATAGGCTGAAGCGTAGACCGCCGCCCGCACCGGTACGTTGAAAATCGAACTGCGCCGTCCGCCAAGGATCTGACGTGCCTCACGGTCCACACTGCGTGCGCCGTTTTCAGGCAGGCCAATCGGGATATCAATCAGGATCAGTCGCGGCGGTTGAGAGCGGACGGCAGTCCACAGCTTTGTGATCGACTCAAAGACCTGTGAATGGGCCTGTCCGTGTTCGTCCAGTGTGACGACCACCCAGCCACCCTTGCATGCATCGACGCCTACATACTGTGCCATAACGGGATCTTCTCCTTTGTGAACAAGCGGAGATATACCGCATCAGGGGCGGGATTGCCAGCAGGTGGTGCTGGACGCACAGATGGGCATGCCCATGATTTCGTAGGGGCCGGATTCTTCCGGCCCATTTTATTGCGATGGAGATTTGTAGATTCACAGGGCGGACGCGCAGAATCCCGCCCCTACAGTATATGCAGGCCGTATCCGCGCACGCCGCCAGGTTTCAGGTCACCTCTAAAAGAAGCGCTTGGCGATGCTCAAAATCCCCTGACTCCATGGGACGCGGTGCGAGACACCGCTTTTGTTCTCGAAGTTCTTCAGGTTGGCGACGTACCAGTCATAATTGCGGATCAGCGCGTCCTTGTTGGAATACTTCGGCGCGTAGCCCAGTTTCTGCTCGGCCTTGTCGATGGCGACGAACGAGTCCTTGATAGCGGTTTCATAGACCCACGGATACAGCGGCGACAGATTCATTCGGTCGAGAATACGCAGAATCCAGAGGGCAGGCGCGACTGGAATCGACACCACCTTGCGACCGTGGCCGGCGTGATCCAGCACCGCCTGAAAATCACCCTTAAATGTGCCGAATTCCTTCGCGCCGATGTTGAAGGTATCGTTGACGACATCGCGATCCAGCGTGGCGCACAGGTAAATGGCGTCGCACAGGTCTTCAACGTCGAGATACTGATAGCGGTTATCGCCCTTGCCCGGAATCGGGAAGCTGCGGCCATCCCTGGCCCAGTCATACAGCAGGGCGAACACGCCGAGACGTTCCAGCCCGATAAATGACTTCGGACGGATGACCGGCACGCACATACCCTTGTCGCGGTATTCGAAGCAGACCTCTTCGGCGGCGATCTTGGCCTTGCCATACGGCCCGACACCGATCACCGGGTCGGTCTCGTACAGCGGATGATGATCCGGCACACCGTAGACGGCAGTCGAGGAGATGTGGATGAAGCGCTCGACATGATGACGCAGGGCCGAGTCGATCACATTGCGCGTGCCGTCGATGTCAGTGGTATAGATGTCTTCATCGGAATACAGCGGCAGCGCGGCAGCAGTATGAATCACGATGTCGATGCGATGTCCCGAATCGCCGCCCTGCATGGCGCGTTCGACCGCCGCTTTATCACGGATGTCGCCGGTGATCTCGGTGATCTGAGGGCGCTCCGGGTAATCGAACGGTTCAATATCGAGCGAGACGACGCGATGCCCACGCTTGAGCAGATAACGTGTCATGTTGATGCCGAGGAAGCCTGCCCCGCCGGTAATCAGATAGGTCTTTGGTTCATTGATCAAGTTTCACCGCCTGTGATTGTGTCGTACACCCAATGATTTTCATTGTAGGGCAGGACATTCTCACTGTGTAGTGCAGAGCGTGCAGTCGGTGACGAAGCTCCGGTGATAACATTGACGTTTAACGCTGTCAGGCGGTTTGCAGTGGCAGTTTGCTGCTTGTAGCAACTTGCTGCTGCTGCTGCTGCCGCACAAAAATTTTATGCTGCTGTACTATTCTGCTGCAATGAAGGTAGGGTGACGAATGATCATCAATCATAGCACATATGTTCTGTAAATTAGATTTGAATCCTCAAACGAAGTGGACC
>CAYNDH010000346.1:0-2727 GCA_964395665.1 uncultured Anaerolineaceae bacterium | reverse complement strand
ACCTTGTCCTTCCTTAACTTGGTGCATATGGGACGCCCCGTCGGGCGTCCCTACACGGTGCATGAATGCACATGTCGAAGGTCGGGACAATCAGGCATTATCCGGTGTTTCCATGAGATGCAATAGAAAAACCTACCCCTGAAGGGTCGGGGATAGGGGGTTTTTCGGCCTCAAAATCCCTTAACTTGGGACGCATGGGACGCCACACATGCTTCGCATGTCCGGGGCATCCGCTTGTAAACAGCTTTCTACCCCAATACTCGCCAATTCTCAAAATCGGTTGCAGTATTCAGCATGAGTCATGCATTTAATAAACAGAACTGTGTTACACAGAGCACATGTGTCTTTCGAAAGTGAAGCAGGCGCTTATGGACGCTACGCCATCGCCGTATTCCGGCATTTACAGGGGGAATCTGTTGCTGTTCAATCTGTCGTCCCTGTCCGATGCCGGGAGCGGATTCCGTCTCCATGACACCGATGACGATTACAACAAAGAGGACGAGCCGGAACTGGTACGGCTGGCCCTCACCCACCCGGAAGCCTTCCGCAGCCTGTACGCGCATTATCTGCCGCGTGTCTACGGCTACATCGCCAGCCGGGTAGACAGCGTGCAGGATGCAGAGGACCTCACCGCCGAGACCTTCCTGAATGTGGTGAAATCACTCGGCCAGTTTGAATACCGTGGCACGGGATCGTTTGCGGCGTGGCTGTTTCGGATCGCATTTAATCAGGTGGCGGCCTTTCATCGGCGCTCGCCACCCGGCATCCATCCGATTGATGATTTCGCATCCTTCCCCAGTGAGCATCCCATGCCAGAAGATTGGCTGGCCGAACAGGAACGTGCGCGTCGGGTACGCGCCATGCTGACCACACTCGCCCCGCGTCGGCAGGAGATCATGACGCTGCGGTTTTACGGCGGCCTGCGTAACAAAGAGATCGCCGTCGTGCTGGGGCTGGACGAACGCTCGGTCGCGGCCCACCTCAGCCGGGCGCTGGCTGACCTTCAGCGGCGCTACCGCACTGACGCGACTTTATCCGGAGAGGAGCCACAGTAAAGGAATTATGCGCGCTCAATTCCCCCAGAATCACGAAGATCTGGAACAGGCGCTGCGCCAGCGGATCGACGCGCAGCAGTCAACCGGTGTCCCGCTGCTGGATGACCTTGCCGCCGCCCAGCCCGAACCCGCCGTCGATTTCACCCGCTCGCTCGAAGCGCAGTTGATGCAGCAATGGCATGATCGTTATGAGTCCAACTCACAGGAGCAACCGATGACCCACGAAGAAAAGCCCAAACGCAAGCGCCTGCAGGATAGTCCGTTCTACGATGATCCTAACGCAGTTCGTCGCCGTCAGCAGTCCGCACGCCGGTCACTGGTCGGGATGTTCGTCGCCGTCCTGATCGTATTCGGCACCGGCGTCGCCGGCTTCATGATGATGACGATGACGATGAGTAATCAGACCGCGACGGTCACTTATTTCGGATCATCGGTCGGCGGCGGTGGATCAAACCGGGGACAGAATGCACTGCCGGAGTCAACCGCTGATCTGTTCATGCCAGAACGCACGGCTGAAGCGACGCCGGTGGTGTTCATCACCCCGATGGGTATCGACCCGACCATTGATGCTTTTCACGGCGATCTGACCTTCGCCGCTGAGCAAAGCATCTATCTTACGGCGACGGCCATTGTGATCCAGTCCGGCGCGATGGGACAGCCAACCCTGCCACCCGTGCCAACAATGGTTGAGGCACTGCCGACCCATCCAGACCCGCTCATACAGCAAGCGACCGACATCGTTGCCACGATAACGCAGGAGATGATCCACGCCACAGCTACTGTCGATGCGTTCTTCGCCCCCCTATCAACGGCAACACCCGTCCCGGCAAATGCACAATCCGCCGCTGTTGAGATCCCATCGAACTGGCTGACCATCGGTGTACCCAGGGCGCTGCTGGAATCAACCGATGGGCGTGTGGTTCAGGGCGGCGTGGTGCGGCTGATCGACGCGACACGCGGCGCGGCGGACGGCGCAGCGGACGGCGTGGCGGACGGCACGACAGGCGGCGCAGCGCTCGTCAATCTGGCGCTGGTGGTCGATCAGCGGCAGGATTTCAGCGGCACTGGCATTCAGTTATATTTCGCCGTGTCGGTGGAAGATGCGCTGACACTCGTGCAGGCTGTCGGCGCGAATACGCCGTTATGGATTGAAGTCATCAGCGAAAACGGACTCGTGCCGGTGGTCACTGCCCGACAGGACATCCCCGCCGGGACGACGCTCACCGCCGAGATGCTGTTCGAGACTTTTTACCCGCTGGACGCAGTCCCGCCGTCCTATCACAGCATTGACGCAGCGGTCGGTCAGGTCACGCGATTCGAGACACAGGTGGGTTCGCCGGTGATCAGTGAGTTTGTAGCAGGTGGTGGTGAAAGCAGAAACCTGCCGACTGTGACACCGGTCAGCGCTGGAAACACAGGTCTATCATGTAAAGCTCGCACTACTGACACGGAGGGATTATTGGTCAGAGCGCGCCCAACAGTATCATCAGCCTACGTCGGTACCGTCCCGGGACGCACTTTTGGAACCGTTACAGAAGCGGCTGGGGGTGACGATGGAAGTGTCTGGTATCGCATCCACTTTGTAACCGATCAGTATGAGATCGACGGTTGGGTTCTAGCGAGCAGCGTGGTAGTAGAGGTGGATGGTTCATGTCCGGCTCTACTCGAAGAT
>CAYNDH010000345.1:0-2739 GCA_964395665.1 uncultured Anaerolineaceae bacterium | reverse complement strand
TAGATGGCAATTCTCACGAGTATTCGTGGACGGGTAGCATGGACGTGGACGCTATCGGCTTCCATATCATTCTAACGCCCGGCACTGGCCATATCCTCTCGGCTGAGGTTGAAGGCGAAGGAATCAATCCGTTTGTGCCATCGATAGAACTTACACCTGCCGGTGGCGGAGAAACAGTTTGGGTTTACCTCGCTTCGATCAATGGTAATCCATCTCAAACAGATTTTTTGACATCATTATCGACCCCACTGGCTATTGACCGCTATGCCGTTGATCCTCTGACGAAAACGCTTTGGTTTCACGTCGTACAAGGGTGGGTACAGGTCGGTGCATCAGATCGTACAGGCGATACCATCTTAAAGCCTGATGGATGTAATTGGATCGAAGATGGAACTTATATGGGAGCAGATCGCCTTATTGTTCCTGCACCTGATTCTGCCCGAAGAACTCTGAATCTGAATTTTGCAGACATTTTGAGCTGCCTCAGCAACGGCGTGGCGAATGCCACTTCGGATTATCCACTGGGGAATGTCCCTTGGCCCGTAAGTGGAATACCGCAATTTACCCAATTGCCAATAAGTATTCAACAGATTTGCTCAGAAACCCTACCTGGGGTTTCAACTCGCTCTGAAATACATGGATTAGGATACTACGTTGGCTCTGGCGATCCATATAATAATCCTCCTGTTCATCCGGGTGTTGATTTCTTTGCTCCGTCTGGTTCAAATGTATATTCCATTGGTGCTAATGGGATTGTAGTTGGTATTGGGATTGGGCGAGGTCAAAATCCTGATGGTTCTTTAGGTTCTTTTGCCACAAGATCGGTTGCGAGATGGGGATCTGCAGTTGTTACAGAGAACAATGATAACATTGGTTTCAGTATTATCATCAGATACGGTCATCTCTACATCTTATATGGTCATCTTAAGGAAATCGATTTCGCAATATACGTCGGCAGTCAAATAGAGGTAGGCACGGTCTTGGGTAAAATAGGTACATTCCCTAATTCTGAGCCACATTTACATATTGAGATAAGAAGTTGGGGAGCTAATCTTGCCAATGGAACACTTGTACAAGTTCCTGATGACGTTAATGGTGGCTATAAAAACAACTCTCAGGGTATTTTGCACATCAATCCCCCAAGCTCTGATCGCGCCAATAATGTATATGATATTATGCAATTCTTTAACTCTGCCGTAGCACTTACTACAGAAACCTCTACAACTCTTACTGCTGAGATCATCGGTGTCAGCAAAGATATTGAAAATGGAGACAGTGTAACATTCCAGAATGGAACAACTCCAGTGACTTGCACTTCTGGTTCGTTTCCTATCCTTAGTTACTTTACAACAGGAACAGCACAAATAGGGGATTATCGAGGATTTGTATTATTAGTTCCAAGTGTGACAACGCCTTTCGATCCCACCGCTGTTACAGCAGCACCATAGATTTTCTAAGAAACCATTTGAATATTCGGAAAACGGTTCTGAATTTTATGGAAACGCCGGACAACGCAGGTGTTATGCGCCGTAGGGTTTTACCCACCGGATACGTCATTCAAGTTATACCCCGGTTCAGTGAGACAGTTTGGGCAGCAATGAAATCAAGCCAAATCACGTTAAGAAATATGTCAAACAATGAAGTTGGGTTGATGTCATCCTTTAACCGTTTCGCTTGCGGGGTCTTAAGTCATTGCAAGGAGATGGAAGATGAGATCTCTTACACATATCCTAAATCTGGGCTTCGGCATGATTTTACTGTTCTTAACGGGCTGCTATGTGCATGGTCAAGAGGATGATTTGCCAATACCGATTGTGCCCTTTACTTATCCTTATCCACAAATTGATGGGCGACTATTACAACACCCCGGCAATATCATGTGGTCGGGTGACAGTGAACGCCTGATCTTTATTGATGTGTCTGATTTGCCGAAAGAAGAATGGTATGTCTATGATGTGAGTACTGAAGTCGTCAATATGAGTGTTGGATGGCCTTTGCAACCCGATTCCTCATACCGTAATTGTCTTGCAGACCAATTGCATGGTTTTGTGTCACCCAACAAGCGTTTTGTCACTTATGCAATAGAGTACGATTTCTTTTCGGCTCGTATCGCTATTGCAGATTGTCAAAAGAACGAAAGCATGGTCTTTCCTGACCGCACACAGGGAATAAGCTTCGTTCAATGGAGTCAGGGCGGCGGTGCATCTGTGACCGTCACAGGCGCGTTAAACGATGCCCAGGTATATTTTGTCAGCAATTACATTTCTGATGTATCCAAGGCACTGTTGTTCGAAGTTGCCGTGGTTGGATCTGAAAGATACCCTGTGCTATTTGCCCACGACGTAGCGCTGAATGGTGAAAAACTTCTGCTAACCGTGTCGACGGCGGTTCACGAAGACAGGAAGCGGCTTTTTATCTACGATGTGCTTTCCCCAGCCAATGGACAGCTTGTTGACGGATTAGACGCTAATCGACTGGTAGCAGCGGCTTTTGCACCTGATGATGAAAGTAAGTTATGGCTGCTCAGTGAAGAAGGGGTCATCCAGTATGATCTCGTGACAAAAGAAACGCTTGTCCTTGAACATCGTATCAACGCAGAGAACACTGGATCAGCACTGCCTTATCCTGCCCTGTTTTCGCCGAATGGTGTCTATTTAGCCGTCTTTCAGGAAACCGGTCTCTATGTCATTGATCTGACAGAGGCGGCGGAGCAGCTTTCTCCAACCGCTGCCGATGTAA
>CAYNDH010000344.1:0-2757 GCA_964395665.1 uncultured Anaerolineaceae bacterium | reverse complement strand
GTTCAATGCCGCGCCTACCGTACAGAGAGATGTTAAGGTGCAGGAATTTTACAGTATAGCACAGATGTTCGGTTCGTGCGGTTAGAGTTTGCAAACCGGAGCGGATGGCGGGTGGAAAAGGTAGCGCTGCTTGGCCGGCACAGCATGCTTGCTGCGCCGGTTCGAGGATGGGGGTACACCGGTTAGAGTTATGGGAAACGGCGGGACGGCACGCAGGCCGTCCCTGTAGATGCGATGTGCGGCGGGCGGGGCGATATTGCAGGCCGTCCCCGGATATGTGAAGGCGGCGGACGCGCAGGCCATGCAAAGCATGTAGCGCGTCCCTACGATTTTCATGTTATGGGAAGAAGGCAGCGGACGCCCCGTCGGGCGTCCCTACAAATTTCATGGGAAACGGCGGGACGGCACGCAGGCCGTCCCCGACAGACGGGATTTTTACAGGTGATATGAGGTGCGGGGTTATTCCCAGTCGCGCTGATCGATGATGGTGCGTTCGGATGCGTCGATCACGCCCGGTTCGACGATCTCGACTTCATCGATGCGCAGGCGGATGGCATTCTGGGCCAGCGCCTGAAGCTGTTCGCCCAGACCTTCCCCACTTTCACCCGGATGCATCTCCAGCAGCAGACGGACATGGTCACTGTTACCGGGCCGCGTGACGATCACCTGCGCCTGTTTGATCTGCGGGAAGAACATCATCGCGCCGCGCAGTTGATTCGGATGCAGGAACATGCCGCGCACCTTGATCGCCTCACCACTGCGCCCATACAGGCCGAGAAGCTGCTGGTGGCCGTTGGTCAGCTCATCCGGCTCGGCGGCCAGATTGCCCAGATCGCCGGTCCCGAAGCGGATCAGCGGATAGGCACGGTTGAACGATGTCGCGACGATCTCGCCAATTTCGCCATCGGGCAGCGGCTGGCCGGTCTGCGGATCGCAGACCTGAAGGAAGAGCGTGTCGGCAATCGAGAACCCTTGCAGGCCGTCCATGGTATGCCCGACGAAACCCAGATCCGCCGTCCCATAAATGGACGTGGCCTTCATACCGTAATCGTCCTCAAAGCGCTCGCGCTGCATGGGTGTATATGGCTCGGCAGAGAAAATCGCCTTTTTGATGCTGACCTGCTCCTTGCTCAAGCCCATCTGCTCGCACTTGTCCAGCAGCGTCATCAGATAGCTGGGCTGTCCGCAGAAGCCGGTGACACCCAGCGACTGCATCATCATGATCTGAAGCTCGGTGTTGCCCGGCCCGCTGGGGATGACGGTCGCGCCGGTGCTGACGATCAGCGCATCCATCAGCGATCCGGCGGGCGTCAGGTGATAGCTGAAGGTGTTCAGCACACGATCCCCGCGCCCGATGCCGAGATAGCGCAGTGCCTCACCGGGACCGGCAAAATCATCGGCGTCAGGGTTGGGCGGGCTGGGATCGAAGATCGGCCCCGGCGAAACATAGATGTGCGGCAGATCGACCGGGTCCATTGCCAGCCAGCCGCCAAAGGGGGGATCGGCGCGGTGCATTTCGATCAGCCGGTCTTTGCTGGTGACCGGGATGCGCGCAAGGTCAGCGGTGGATTGAACAGCATCAGGCGAGATACCGGCCTCATCCATGATGCGCCGGACAGCCGGTGCGTGGGTGTAGGCGTGGGCGACAAGATCACGAATGCGTTGATTCAGGCGGTCTACAGACACAGCATAAACTCCTTGGCTCGTAAAAAATCTAACTGCAATTTGAATAGTTTCGCGCCAATTAAACCGTCGAAAGCCGCCAGATGCAAACAGCGGTCACATCACCCTGTCGATTTTGCCCGCAGATTTCTGCAACTATCGGTCATCATGCTGCGTAATGAGAGTTAATCAGATGATCTCATACAAGCAGGTTAATGTGATAACTGCCTGATCAAAATCGATCACTATTTACGTTTTGGGGGACGTTATGATGCGCAATAATATCAATGACAACAGCAGAACATACGCCTATCTCCTGATTGCCGCTGCGGTGTTCTTCGTCTTCAACCGCTGGTTCGGCTTCATCCGGCTTGACATCGGCTCGCTGTGGCCGCTGTTCATCCTCGTACCGGGCGCGGGCTTCCTGTATGCCGCGCACACCGGGGATAAAGGTCAGGCTGGGCTTTACTTCCCCGGCATGATCATCACCGGCACGGGCGCGATCCTGCTGTATCAGATGTGGAGCGGCCACTGGGAATCGTGGGCGTATGTCTGGACGATCTATCCGGCGCTGATCGGGATGGCGATGGAACTGCACGGTCGGCGCGTCGGTGACCATCCACAGATGCGGATGGGATCGGAAATGATGCGCTGGTCGCTGATGGCGTTCGGTGTCGGCTTCTTCTTCTTCGAGATCCTGATCTTCAATCATCAGGACTGGCTGCCGCTGCTGCTGATCGCCGGTGCGCTGTTCCTGCTGTTCCGGCGTCCGCTGGCGGCACGGAATGACGACTACAGCGCGGATGCTTTCCCGTTCAAGAGCAAGCGTGATGACGTGCTCAACGGGTACTCAAAAGCCAAGCGCGATCTCGGCGAACAGGATGAGCGCATCAACTGACCGGCGATCGTAAGCGGCGACCGGCAGATCGCTCTTGATCAACCTCTGAACGATGAAGCAGCCCTGTCAGGCTGCACCACCGCAGCAAATACACGGACAACACAACGCCACGATTGACGCATCATGGCGTTGTGTTTGTGTCTTAGAACCTGTTTGAATATTCAGAAAACCTGCTCTGAATATTATGGAAACAGCGG
>CAYNDH010000343.1:0-2769 GCA_964395665.1 uncultured Anaerolineaceae bacterium | reverse complement strand
CTATTGCATCTCATGGAAACACCGGATAATGCCTGATTGTCCCGACCTTCGACGTGTGCATGAATGCACCGTGCATTTATGTACCGTGCATTTATGTACCGTGCATTTATGCACCTTGCATTCATGCACCTTGTAGGGACGCCACACATGCTTGCATGTCCGGGGCGTCCGTCGGTGGTACACAGGGTCGCGAAGAATCCGGCCCAGCTATTAGTGATGCACATCAGGCCGAGCGCCTTCCTGCGCTCATACGAATCTCTGTTATAATACCAAACAGATGTTCGTTTCTATGCTGTAAAAAATCCGCTGCCCGAAATAAACCCGGACTTCACACCGTAAATTCAGGCGCACAGCGGAGCGTACAGGCAACGATTGTTAAGGTAAGGGCAATGGCGAATCCCGATCTGCTTGACGAGTTTTTTCCACGTGATTTACAGGGGCGTCCCCTGATGACGGCGGCGCAGGATGCCCGTCTGGGTGTCGTGGTGGGCGGTTCTCTGGCAAAAGGACTGGTCGTGCGGCTGGAAAGCGGCCAATCGGTCGAAGATCTGGCGGTTGGGCGCTATGTCGTCGTCCACGGTGAGCATAAGCGCTTCTTCTGTATGCTGACGGATGTTGAACTGATGAGCGCCAGCCCGAATATCCAGAACGATCCGCCGGACATCACCGATTCATTCGTGCGCGATGTCTACAGCGGGACGGCAGCCTATGGGACGATCCACGTCGCCCCGATGCTGATGATCGCCGAAGACGACAAGCCGCGCCCGGTCAAGACGATCCCCGGCCATTTCTCGCTGGTTTACAACGCCACTGACAAGGATGTGAATGATGTCTTCGGTGCAGAGGACGGCACACATTTCAACGTCGGCGCACCGCTGGAACTGGAACACACGCAGATCAATCTCGACCTGCGGCGGCTGGTGGAGCGTTCGGTCGGCGTCTTCGGTAAAAGCGGGACGGGCAAAAGCTTCCTCACACGCGTGCTGCTGGCCGGTGTGATCGCCAAGAATCAGGCGGTCGGGCTGATCTTCGATATGCACAATGATTACGGCTGGGAAGTCACCGCCGAGCATACCAGTGCTGTGAAGGGGCTGAAACAGCTTTTCAACGACCGCGTGACGATCATCACACTGGACCCGGAATCCTCACGGCGGCGCAACGCCCGTTATGACTTCGAAGTGAAATTGAGCTATCAGGAAATCGAGCCGGAAGACATCGCCATGCTGAAAGGCACGATGAACCTGTCCGACACGATGGTCGATGCCGCCTACGTGCTGCGCAAGCGCTGGGGCGAAAAGTGGGTCAAGCGTCTGCTGGACGGCGCACAACTCGACCTTGAAGACATCGTCGAGAATACCAATATTCAGGGTGGGACGCTGGCCGCCCTTCAGCGCCGTCTGGAGCGTTTTGAGCGCTGGGAATTTCTCGTGCCGGATGTGGTCGAAGACAGCGTGCAGAAGATCATCAACCTGCTGGTCGATCAGCGTAAAACCGTCGTGCTGGAATTTGGCCGCTATGGGAATTCGCTGGAAGCCTATATTCTGGTCGCCAATTATCTGACGCGCCGTATTCATGAAGCCTATGTCGAGAAGGTCGAGCAGTCACTGGGGGATAAAAGCCTTGTCCCGCCGCAGCTTCTGATCACCATCGAAGAGGCGCACAAGTTCCTTGATCCGCTGATCGCACGGCAGACAATCTTCGGGATCATCGCCCGTGAGATGCGTAAATATAACGTCACGCTGCTGATCGTCGATCAGCGCCCAAGCGGGATTGACGAAGAAGTGATGAGCCAGATCGGGACACGCGTCACCGCCCTGCTGGACAACGAGCGTGACATCAACGCCGTGCTGAACGGTATCAGCGGCGCAGGCGGCCTGCGCGAAGTGCTGGCGCGGCTGGATACCAAACAGCAGGCGATCATCATGGGACATGCTGTACCGATGCCGGTGGTGGTGCGCACCCGTCTGTATGACGAAGCCTTCTATGGCGCCATTGAAAAGCTGCGGCTGAACCCGGCACTGGATAACACATCGGTGCGCAGTACCCTCGGCGGTGGCAGCAACCGGCGCATTGGCCGCAATAATCACAACAATTAGCGGCCAGATAGCCTGCTGATGACGATCCGTTTAACCCGCTTTGACCGTACCACTGTGCTGGTGATCGGCGCATTGGCCGCCGCCGCTGCCCTGACCGCCGTCCTGATCGCCTTGCAGCCCGATGCCGGGACGACGGGCGGCGCAAACCGCATGTCCGGCGCACACATCGCCTATCTTTCACCGACACGCGGCCCGTATCAGATCTGGTCGGTTGATCCGGCTGATCCTGCGTCGGCCCAGCCGCTGACGGAGATACCAAACGGCGTTCTCGACTTCGATGTCAGCGCGGACGGTCGCCAGATCGCGTTTACCACGACCGAAACCGACCTTAACGGCTATCAGCTTTATGTGCTGGATATGGAGAGCCGTCAGCCGCGCCTGCTGCTGGACTGCGTGAGTCAGGATGCCTACTGTACGACACCGGTCTGGCGGCCAGATGGCCGGATGCTGGCCTATCAGCGTGTGGAGAACAACACGGCGCTGAATCTGCCACCGAGTCCACCGCGTGTGTGGCTGCTGGACCTCAGGGTGCAGCCGCCGGACACCTACCCACTGACCGCCGATGATGAGATGCTCGGTTCGCAGCCGACCTGGTCGGGGGATGGCAGCCGACTGGCGTTTTATGATGCCAATTCGCAGCAGGTGATGGTCTACAACGTCGCCGAACCTGATG
>CAYNDH010000342.1:0-2799 GCA_964395665.1 uncultured Anaerolineaceae bacterium | reverse complement strand
CAAAATACGTACGCGCATTCATGCGTCATGTAGGGACAGGGCCTGCCCTGTCCGCCCGTAAACACCTGAACGGAGAATCGAATACCTGCCCTTGTAAACCTCACCCCGGCCCTGTCCGCCCGGAGAGGGGACTTATCTTCCCTTCTCCGTTAAACACATCTGCATGGAGAAGGGGCTGGACGGTGAGGTTAAGATCTGCCGCTAGTGTTCAACCGGCGTTTCTGGCACCGCGACCGGCTGCCAGGTAAAACGCGCTTCGACCGCAAGATGATCGGAGATGTGCAGGCGGCGTCCGTTCATGCGGATTTTGTCCTCAAACCGCAGCGCACTTTTCACCTGTACGCGGTACCCGTTGGGCGGACGGTAGAAGGTGAAGTCAATCGGGGCGGCGTAATGGCTTCCCATCACGGCATGGGGGCGGAAGGTAGGCCGGTTATCATCGGCCATCGGATCGATCATGCCGGATTCGGCGATGAACTGCTCGTACATCCAGCTTCCACGCGGGATATTGAAATCCCCACTGACGATCACCAGCGCGTCACGCGGCTGCGCCTGTACCAGTCGGGCGATCTGCATCAGTTCGCCGTATTCCTGCCGGGCGAAGGCATTGGAGCGGCTCCAGTCACCCGTGTAATTGGCCGTCAGATGCGTGTTCATGACGATCACCGGCAGATCGTCGCACTCGCTTTCGCTGATCAGCACGCCTTTATGCAGAATCCAGTCCGCCAGCGCCGGTGTATACCACAGGCCGCGCTCGGCAAATAACTGAAACTGCACCCGCCGCAGCTTTGAACGTGAAAAGGTCAGCAGGCCGCCTTTCGGCGCATGGAAGAAATCCTTATACGCCTGTGCCGGATAAAAGCGGCTGCATGTTTCGATCAGCAGGCGGCGATAATAATGCGTCTGCACTTCCTGCAGGCAGACGACGGCGTAATCACTCCGGTTGAGTTCCTCGCCGAGCTGGCGCAGTCTTAAGGTGGTGTTCCAGCCGGGTGTACCGAAGCAGTTTAATGTTAGTAGTGAAAAGTTTCCCATTCGCTCACGTTTGGGTTACAGTTGCCGGATGATAGCGTTTATGCCTCTATTGGACCACACTTTAGGGCCTCATATATGAATAAATCTGTTGAAAAGCCTGAAAATCCACACTGGCTGCGTTATCTGCTGTGGCTGATGGTCGCGCAGACCGCCTACGCTAACCGCCAATATTATCATATGACCACAACATGGCTTCCTCATCTGCTGATGAATTCGCTGTCGCTGCTGCTGCCGGATGCCGTGCGCCTGCTGTTGGGACGGCGTAAGCGTCCGCAGAACATCGTCGAAGACACGCTGATCACGATGATCCGCGATAACCCGACCTATCCGATCAATGTCGCGCCGCTGGCCCTTGGATATATCGTCTCTCATCCACGCTTCAATATCTACAAAGGGGAACTGGCCGAACTGCGCTTTGCCGGTCTGGGGCTGGATGCCATCCCGCACGCGGCGACGGCCTTCGCCTTCAGCGTACTGGCGGCGGATACCTTCGAGACGATGGGGCAGCACGATCAGTATGATGATCCGCTGGCGCGGCTGGTGCAGTGGGGGCGTCAGAACCCGGATGCGGTGTCGTTAGGGCTGCTGGCGCTGCTGACACTGGGATGGGAATATGCCGAATACCGGGTGCATCATCAGGAACTGGCGCAGCGCGGGGATGCGACCGCGATCAATATGCAGTGGAGCGTCGATGATACCGTGCGCGATACCATCGCCAATTTTATCGGCTGGGGATTGGCTGTCGTGTGGCGTGCGCGTACACCATCGGTTGAAGAGATGACCTGACGGACACAGGTCTGTTGCAGCGGCGAGCAGGTTGCTTAAATCAGGCTGTTTAAATCAGGCTGGTTGGCCGCATGATTGTCACGCGGGAATTCGGCTCGAAAGTGATGATGTCATCCAGCGCGTCGAAGGGCAGGCCATCGACGATCACCAGATACAGCCCATCTGTGAACGCATCCCATGCCTTCTCGATCTCGGCATCCAGATTGATTTCCAGTGTCTGGTGATACTCGCCGGTCTGGGTCTGGCTGCTGGGTGACCAGCGGGCGTCCATCTCGTCAGAGGTCAGATACTGCCCCTGAACGATCCGCAGGGCGCGCAGGACATCAAGCTGCTGATGATCGAGCAGGTTATAAAGCTGCTCTTCAATCGTATAGGCGATTAAGTCCCGGACGGTGATCTGATCGTGCGGAAATTCCAGTAAAAGTTCTGGTGGTGCTTCCTGTGGGCTTGCGGTTCCGATCAGCCGACTTCGGATTCCAACGTGAGGCATCATTCATCTCATTTCAACAATATTCTGTCCTCTATTCAAATCATAGCGTCCAATTCTGACGTATAGTGTTAAGAATAAGGGAATTACACTAATGATTGCGTTATGCCGGTTCTAATCGCTGTCTGAAAAACGACAGGCTACAGTGCCGGTGTCGGCGTGACGCGCAGATAATCCTCAACATCGAAGGTCAGGCTGATCAGCACGATACCATTACGGCGGATGCGCAGTGTGATCATCTCATCGGGCTGAATATCGCGCATCACTTCTGCGAAACGGTCCGATGTGCGGATCTCGGTGTCGTTGATTGAGACGATGATGTCGCCGACCAGCACGTTGGCACGCTCGGCGGAAGGGCCAACCGCCACCACCCGCACCCCCAGAGTCGAATCGACCACCGTAATCCCATTAAAGATCATCTGTGACAGCTCGATATTCAGATCCGGTGTCGGCTTCGGCGTCGATGTGCGGGTAGGCGTCGGTGTGGCTGA
>CAYNDH010000341.1:0-2881 GCA_964395665.1 uncultured Anaerolineaceae bacterium | reverse complement strand
AAGGCGTTAATCTTCCGACACAACGAAAATCAATACGTTTCCAACACATATAAGCAGGCCACGTCTTGATCCAGTAAGGCAACGTGAGATGCATCAGGCGAGAACCATGCACGATCTACCCATGAACTCTTGACTTCTGGGTTTCGCACTGCGAGTTCATCGGTTTTGAGATCAAAATAGGTCAATCCATTCTGACCGATGAATAAAATTCCCCGCTGATCTACAGCAAATGTTGCAGCCCTTATAGTGTTGTCCCGGACGATCTGTCGACTCTCTATGGGATTTGCTACACTCCAGTCATATAACCAAGTATTGAGCCAGTATTGACCTTCAAATTCTCTGTCTTCTGACACAGTGCCTTTTAACAGAAGCCGCTCGCCATTCGCAGACAGCGCTCCTAATTCAGTCTGTAACGCCACTATTTCGCCGTCGATCTCGAAACCGTCGTTGTTGCTCAGTCGGTGCAGTCGAGCTTGATTGATGCCATCAGCGAACCCTGAAACGTAAAACAAAGTAGCTCCCGGAAATGCAGGTTCGATTTTTACTGTGAAGGCGCTGCTGTCTGCGCTCCATTCGACTTCGTAGTTTTCTAAATTCTTCAGCCCATAAGCGATGTTGACCTCTTCAAAGAAGGCTGTTTCGTTAAGCATTGTATCTGTCAATGCTAAAGGATAGCCGCTGTAATTCGAACCGAACCCGGCACGTTCTGCATCAGCGGCATAGACGGCATAACGGCCATCAGGTGAAGTAAATACAAAGCTGCGCTGTGTATCTGTTGTTGCGATTGGGAGATTACGAACCTGATCTGTTTCCAAAGCCTGCAACGGCCAGTTATGTGCTTGGATCAACTGACCTTTACCTGTAGCACCGACAGGATAAATATACCAATTGTTATTTTCCAAAGAGATGACCCCTTGATCGAACTCACTCGTCATCCCTTGTTCACCCTTAAGTGACATCCGCTGCTGAAAAACAAGTCGCTGGCTATCTGATGACCATCGCACATTGAGTAAAAGATCATCTCCGCAGTAGATAGGTGTAAAAGCTGACGACATTTCCTGTGATGTCGTTATGAAGAAGGAGAATGACGCTGCTATAAAGCCTAATACCAACAGCACCAATCGAATGGTTTTCATCTATAGCCTCCTCTGAGGATGTGGAATAATTGCCTCTGTAATTATCATATTTGTGTTACCTCAAAAGGTGACACAATATTTTCATTGCAGGATGGATAAGCTCTATACCCACGATACATATATCCGCTTACATTTACAGTTCCAAGTAACGAACTTTGCGCGGGATCGAGCGTTCGATAAGTTTGACCACAAGTTGATTGTAATTGCATAGTGACTTGTGCTTCATTGCCGGTAATACTCAGAGCATTTACAAGTTCGTGAAACGACAAGTTATTGTTATCGCTTGGATTGTAGCTGGGTGGATTCGGTAGAAATTGCGTGACATCATAAATATATGGAGCCACGATATCGGAAGCACTTACATTTAGCGGCAAAATTCCAGTGTTATGAATATTACTTCCTTCAGGCACATCAATAGCTTCTCCATAGCTGTGTATCTCCAAATGAAGGTGCCGAGTATTAAATAGCCCCAATTGACCGATGGTTTCTCCAGTCTCAACTAGCTTACCTACATACACTGAAGAACTGAGTGTATATAAATGACCATAAAGTACAAATAGATGACCGTATCTAACTATCACAGACCAACCGTCAGAAATTTGTCCACCGAACTGCTGATTTGCTGCTCCCCACATAGCATGAGATGTAACAGTATTCGAACCTCGACCAATTCCAACGACAATTCCTTCATCAACGGATTTTACGTCAATGATAGGTAGATCGTCCGGTTCAGCGACATCAGATACATAAAAATCTACTCCGTTGTGTAGATCACATGGATAGCTGGTGTTGTTTGCATTGATACCAAGTGTATCTATAGTCATAACTGAATTGGAACATATGTCACCAAGATTCAGAGGCCAACTTGCGAACAACTGTGGCGTGGAAAATGTATTCCAAGATAGATTTCCTAACGGATAATCTGAAGTCGCATTCGAGACGCCATTGCTGATGATGCGTAGGATGTCACTGAGTGGAAGCCGGAAATTCCCAAGCGCTGTTGGCGCGGTAATGATGCGGTCATTATCTGTGTAGTTACTATCTTCTGACCAATAACAACCTTGTGGTTTCAGCACTGTGCCACTCGTGCGATCATTGGCCGTGACTTTCAACCACCAATTTGGTGGCTCATCTTTCTTGTGAACCCACAGATGTCTATTGATTGGATCAATCGCGTACAGATCAATTTCAAGTGGTCGAACACTATTGTTCACCTCCAGATCTTCTGAGGAAGGATTACCGGTGATCGGCGCACGATAAATATAAGCAGTTTGATCAGGCGCCTGGCTTGAGTCTACCAGCGACACGGATGGCACGAATGGATTGATTCCCTCGCCTTCAACCTCAGCCGACAGGATATGGCCAGTGCCGGGCGTTAGAATGATATGGAAGCCAATAGCGTCCACGTCCATGCTACCCGTCCACGAATACTCGTGAGAATTGCCATCTACACCTGCTGGACCGTATTTGGTGTTTAAAAAAGCTCCGTTGTGATGGCCGAGAGTGAGCAGTGCGTTCGGGGGTGTAGTGCCGGTCGCGGTATAAGTGAACGCTATCCATGTCACACGAGTAAGCTGGCTGAAGCTCTTCCAAAGATAGAGTCGATCCGCATTATTAATACGTCTGGTTTTCCAGCCAGTGCCGATCTCATAGGTGCCGTAGTTGGGGCGATCCGGCCATGTCAGTGACCAGCCCTGCTGATCAAGTGAGAAATCGAAATGTTGACACCAGGCAGGCATACTTCA
>CAYNDH010000340.1:0-2909 GCA_964395665.1 uncultured Anaerolineaceae bacterium | reverse complement strand
GATTCTTCCCGACCATGTGTACCACCGACGGACGCCCCGTCGGGCGTCCCTACAAAATACGTCGAAGGTAGGGACAATCAGGCATTATCCGGTGTTTCCATGAGATGCAATAGAAATACCTACCTTTGAAAACGGGGATAGGGACACCCGATATACATGGGCCGGAAGAATCCGGCCCCTACAGCCTGTAGCGCGTATTTATGCGTTGTGCATTTCAGCGTGTATGTAGGCAGCGGGTGGGCGTGCAGCGCGGGCGGTGGACCTGCCCGTGTCAGCAGGCTGAGGCAATGGCGTGTAAAACGATAGTGCGTTAAATTTCGTCAGAGTGGGCTATTGCCAGACAAAGGGATACAAAACAGATGAATACGATCTCCTTTATGACTGCAAATTACTTCGCACGCCAGCTAGGTTACGACGTGGGTGAAGGGGATTGGGGCCACGGTGACCGGTCCTCACAGGAATACTTCCGGTCTGCCAAGACCTTCCCGGAGCGCTTCGAAGGTTACCTGAAGGATATTCAGGGCATGGGATTCGAAGCACTGGACCTGTGGACCGGCATCCTTCATCCGGTGTGGGCTACAGATGACCATATCGACGCCGCCCGCCGCCTGCTGAAACAGTACAACCTGAAGGTGAGCAGTCTGGCCGGTTATTTCGGCAATACCGCTGATGATTTCGAAGCATCCTGTAATCTGGCGGCTGAACTCGACTGCGAGATTCTGGGCGGCGGCAGCGGTCTGCTTGCCAACCGCGACGATCGTATGCTGCTGATCGCCACGCTGCGCAAGTACGGCCTGCGCTATGGTTACGAAAATCATCCGGAGAAAACGCCGCAGGAAGCCCTGAACAAGCTGCATCTCGGCGGGGATGGCCGTCGTCACAGTGACAGCGGAGAGGATATTCTGGGCATCACGGCGGATACCGGCTGGTTTGCGACACAGGGTTATGATGCGCCGACCGCCCTGCGCGAACTCGGCCCGAATCTGATCTATGTACATCTGAAGGATGTGCGCGAAGTCGGCACGCATGAAACCTGTCGCTTTGGCGAAGGCATCGCGGATATCGCGGGGTGTGTGCAGGCGCTGAAGGACATCGGCTATACGGGCGCGGTCAGCATGGAGCACGAGCCGGACCATTTCGATCCGACGGAAGACATCGTCGCCAGCTTCGCCCTGCTGAAGCAGTGGCTAGGGCAATAAACTCTAGAGACTATCTGAAAATTGGTTTCCGGCGCGGACAGAGCAGGCCCTGTCCCTGCATGGCGATGAATGCGCGTACGTATTTTGTAGGGACAACGCCTGCGTTGTCCACTGTTTCCGTAAGATTCAGAGCCGTTTTCTGAATATACAGATACGCTCCAGCGTGATTCACAACGTCAGCAAGTAGAAGGAATTTGATCTGATGGCAGCAAGAAATCCTGTACGTAAACAGCTTCGCGGTTTTGTCACCGCGTGGACGGCGCTCACCGCTGTGATCGCGGTGGCGACGTTCTTCGCCATTTATCTGACCTACGGCGGCCCGGATTTCAATCTCGGATCGCGGAATGTCGCCCTGCCGCTGGCGAGTGCGACACCAGACGCGCCAGCGGTAGCTATCCAGGTGACACAGCCGCCGACACTGGCCGCCAATACCGTGGCGGAAGCGACGGCCACCGCAACAGAGGCAGCAGCGGCTGAAACTGAAGACGTGGCCGCCGTTGCGCAGGCCAGCACCGAGACTCCGACCGAAGCAGCGGATGCCGAAACCGGCGAAGCGGCTGATGGGACCGAAGACGCAGGCAGCGACTTCGGCAGCCGTGGCGATGAAGGTGATGCTCCGGCGCAGATCACCATAGAGCCGACGACACCGCCGATTGAGGACAGCTCATTTCAGGTCGGCTTACAGGTGCAGCCCGATCCCGGTCGCAATGAAGAATTTCAGGACGGCTGGATGCGTGACCTGAGCGAGAATATCGGCCTGGACTGGGTGAAGATTCAGGTGCGCTGGGAAGACATCGAGCCGGAACAGGGCGAATATGACTGGAATGCGCTGCGCTATGTGTTCCGCTCTGCCCGCCGCTTCAACGTCAAGGTGATGATCTCGGTTGTCACTGCGCCGGAATGGGCACGTGAAGCCGGTGTCGATACCGAAAAGCACGGTCCGCCCGCAGATGCGCAGGATTATGTCAGTTTCGTCAGCGAACTGCTGAACCGTTTCGGTGATGATGTTCACGCGATTGAAGTCTGGAACGAGCAGAATCTGGACCGCGAGTGGATGTCAAATTCCGGGCTAAGCGCGGCCAATTACGTCAGCCTGCTGCGCCAGACCTATCAGGCCGTCAAGGCGATTGACCCGGACATCATCGTCATCAGCGGCGCACTGTCCCCCGGCGGCGGCTGGACGGAACCGGATGGCCGCGTCTCGGCAGTTGATGACTTCGCCTATTTCGACGGGATGATCTCGGCAGGGATGCTGGATTACGCGGACTGCATCGGCGCACATCACAACGGCTATAACATCGGGCCAAGCGTGCTGTGGAATCAGGTGGACAACGATCCGAACGCCGAATTCCGTGGGCCGTTCGATAACCCGCACCATAGCTGGAGCCTCCGCAGCACACTGGAAGAATATAACCGCAAGATTCAGCTCGCAGGCGGCACGCAGAAGCTGTGCATCACCGAGTTCGGATGGGCATCGACTGAAGATCTGGATGGGACACCGCCGGGCTTCGAGTTCGCGGCGGATAATACGCTGGAAGAACAGGCTGAATGGACCATCGAAGCGCTGGACAACATGGAAGAATGGGGATTCGTCTGGCTGGCGTTCGTGTGGAACTTCAACTACGGGCCGCAGGTGGGCTGGGACCCGAATAACGATAATGTCCCGTATTCGATCATCGGGCCGGACTGGGTACACCGCCCGGTTTATGG
>CAYNDH010000339.1:0-2913 GCA_964395665.1 uncultured Anaerolineaceae bacterium | reverse complement strand
CTGGTGCGCGGTGCGGTGAAGGGTGGTGTGTGATGGCGAGACAAGCATCCAATCGTATCGATGATCTGCTGGCATCGGTGACCGAAGACCTGTTCGACACCTCGCCTCAGCAGTTTCAGGACAATACATTGCGGGTTGAGCGCATCCTGCTGGAGATGGTGCGACCGGATCCGATCCAGCCACGACGGGTGCTGCCAGAACCCCTGCACTTTGCCTTCCACGAGAACCGGCTTACTCCCACGCAAGCACTGCGCGAACTGGTGCAGCTTGTGCAGGTGGCAGCACGTCAGCGGGGACGTCCCTTCAACAACGTGCTGGAGATGCTGCCCAATCCCGACGATGAAAGCAGCGAAGAGCAGGAGGCCAAACTCTCGCCTGAAGAACAGCTGCTGCGGGATCTGGTGAACTTGGCGGTGACGATCCGGGATGATGGGCAGGTTAACCCACTGACCGTGGTTGATGTCTCGCAGGGCGTGACCCGGCAGTTCCGCATCGAAACCGGCGAGCGCCGGTACTGGGCGACCTGGCTGCTGCGCGACTTCATCCCCAACACCGATACGGATGGCATGATCCCGTGCATCATCATTCCCTCAGAGAAATCCTCTGTCTTCCGGCAGGCGAAAGAGAACACTGCCCGCAGCGGGCTGTCCGCGATTGCGATGGCACGACAAGCCGCGCTCCTGCTGCTGACGGTGCACGGGTATGAAATCCCATCCTATGCCGTGAACAATGACTTCTACCGGCTGGCGCTCGAACTGGATCTGCGCGGCAAACGCGAGTACACAGAGACAATTCTGAGTGCGATGGGGAGTATCGATAAAAGGCGTTTCCATCAATATAAAAACCTGCTGCGTCTTTCGGACGAAGCGATGGAATTAGCAGATCGTCATGATATCGATGAGAAGAAATTGCGCTATGTGGTTGCGTTACCAGCAGAATTTCATGATGAGATTGTCCGTCAGATTATTGATTTGAACCTGACCAGCAAACAAGTGAAGGAAATCTGCGACGGTGGCACTGAGGATCATCAACCAAACGATGAGGAACTTCCACCCCAAGCAATCAAATTGGCCCGAATTGCCCAAATCAGTACGAAAACCTCTCCACAAGATTTAGCACGGGCGTTAATTCGCCAAGAAGGTGATAGCACTCTTGCTCGCGCCAGACTTCAAGCAATGCGTAAATTGCTATCCGATGCTGAAAAATACCTGACAGAATAAAAGGTCTACCCGGGTAGACCTTTTGGAGATGATGGCATGTTTGAGCAAAATCGCAGTCCACCCTAAACAATAAAAAAAGCCCACTTCACACAAGGCGGGTGGGCGGTGGATGGTGCTACATTGGCGAACTCGACACTCCCAATGTAGCACATCCCCGATCCTTCCGCAACTGAATCTCGCATCCCGGTCGCGTTTTTACACGAAACCGCTCTTCAATGCGCCTTGTGGGAGGACAACCTGTTGTCCCAACCTCTTCGCCTACCTGTTTGCCGGTCACAGTGCGGACGTCAATTTGTCAGGCTGTGTGACGCATGATCGCGCTTCGACCTCATATCTCGTTACCAGTTCACCCTGCTGCTCTCACTTATCTCGAGCGCGGTTGGTCGGTGATTCCCCTGATCGGTGGCTCTGATGCTGACATTGGTAAACGGCCAGCAGTCCCTTGGCAGCGGTATCAGAAGCGGTGTCCGACAGTTGATGAACTCCAACAGTGGTTTGAGCGCGACTCATGTTCGGCCTATGGCATTGTCTGCGGAAGAGTGTCCAACCTGATTGTGATCGATCTTGATACGCCTCAAGCGGTCGATCAGTTTAAACACGCCTTTCCAGAGCTTACACGCACCTTCACCGTACAATCTGGTTTTCGCGAAACCCCTCATCTCTACTTCCACGTCGATTTTCCTGTGAAGACCCGTAAGCTGAAGGGTGGCGATCTTAAAGGTGAAGGTAGTTATGTCGTTGGACCGGAATCATCCATTGCTGGTCGGACATGGCAGATTGTTCGGGATGAGCCCGTTAGACCACTATCAAAGGATGAACTTAAAGCGATTCTTCGTCTACTGAAGCCGTCAGACATCACGTTTGAAAGCAACAGTACATTACCTGTCCGATCAATTAGTACTCCAGCTGAGACTTTTGCTGAGCGCTATCGTCGCGCTATGCAGCAAACAGGTGAGCGCAATAACACCCTGTTTAATGTCGGACGGCAGATGCGCGACACAGGACATAGCAAAGCTGATGTGATCCAGCAGCTCGCTGATCTACACGCTCATCAAACCGCCCATGATCCACAAGCGAATGAGCCGTACGAACGACGCTATCGTGAAGCCCTGCGAACGATTGACAGCGTCTATACACGTCCACCGCAGGCTGCGCGACCAATACAAGCACCGGCAGCACCGGCCGCGGATGCTGCCGGTCAAGTCGATCCACACGAACACGCCAGCCGCCTGAGCAATCGCTTGCGTGAACGACTGCTGCAGCAGTCTGACGGGACCGCGTTTCTACGGACTTACGAAGGGCTGCGTCTGAAAGGTGTCCAACCGGGGCAGATCATCACGCGGCCAGAGGTGTTCTCGCGGCTGCGTGGGATCGTCGGCGAGCACTCTATCAAACGCGCACTCGCTGCCGCATCACCCAACGGCCAGTCGCTGCTGCCACGCATCACCACACCCGGAGACCACAACGCCACCGATCCGGAACCGCTTAAAAGCAGAGCAACAAAATGCTTTGTTGATCGGCAAAAACCGCCCATAAGTCATTCAACCTCACAGATTCGCTCCGCACATCGTCCGCGTAAACAATACCGAATGCCGAGTGAAGCGGAATTATGTCAGTGGGTTGGCGTTGATTTACAGTCTGCACCACAAGATCCAATCCAGATAGAAGATCTGCAAAGCGTGAGGCTCTACCG
>CAYNDH010000338.1:0-2928 GCA_964395665.1 uncultured Anaerolineaceae bacterium | reverse complement strand
TGCGGATCGCGGCCTGGGTGAGGCCGAGCCGGTGGGCCGCCTCGGCGGCGGTGAGTGTGGGGATGGTCTCCATGAGCCGTCGCTTCTCCCCCGCCGCGCGCGCCACGGCGGCGGCCTCGGGGTCCACGGCGGCGAGGGCGGGGTCGGCCTCGGGGAGGTGGCTCACCAGCGTGGCCAGGCTGCCGGCGCCGGTGGGCGCGGCGGCGGCGGCCTTGAGGACGTCGAGCGGGGCGCCGGCGAGGAGGCGCGCAACGGCCTCCTGGATGCGGGCGGCGAGGGGCTCGGTCACGCTGGCCCGCTCGCGGCTCTGGCCGGCGAGGAGGGGCGGGAAGGTGATGGCGTCGTCCATGGGTGCCTCCGGGGTTGCGTATGGGAAGATACGCGCGATGAAGGACGAACGCAACTCACCGGTGGCTCGGGTAGCGGACGAACGTCCGGAGCCACACCTTCTGCCGCATGCTGATGACATGTCGGCTTCGGTGCGGAGTCACGCGACGACTCGCTGCCGGCACGTGCGTGGCGATCATGCTGGTGGGGTGCACGCAGCCTGGGGACGACCGGAAGTCCGAGTGGGCCTTCGCCGACCTGCCGGCTCCCGGCGCCGTCACCACGGAGAGCCCGGTGAGCATCGCGCTCGTGGAGTCGGCGCGGTACGGCACCCTCGACGGCGAGGCGTCCATCGGCCGGGTCGACGCGGTCGCCGCCTCGTCCTATCACGTCGTGGTGGTGGATGGGATCTCGTGCGAGCTCATCGTCTTCGCGCGCGGCAGCGGAAACGTGCTCCGTCGTCTCGGTGGCTGCGGCGGCGGCCCGGGCGAGTTCAACCGGATCATGTCGGTGGAGCTCCACGGCGACGGCCTGCTCGTCCTCGACGAGCGGGGGCGACGCGCGCGGCTGATCTCGCTGGAGGGGGAGGAACGCTGGCGCCTCGATCTGGTCGCGGCCGGCCTGCCGGTCGGCATCTTCTATCACTACGCCTCGCTCCTCGGCGACAGCGCGGTGCTCGTCAGCGCCGGCCTGCCACCGGTCTCCGAACCGCAGGACCCGGCGCAGGCGGGGCGCAGGTATCCCGATCACTACGTCACCCTGGTGTCCACCCGATCCGGGGGCGGCAGTACGCAGTTCCTGCGAGACGGCCCGGCCGTCGTGCGACACGAGCATGAGACTGTCCGGGAGGTGGCCGGTTGCGTCCTGCGCGACAGGTCCGAGGGTGCGCCGGCTCGCTTCGTGGCGATGAGTCAGTGGGCGCCGCAGGTCGTGTCGGTACCGCTGGATGGCTCCAACTCGCCGGATCTCAACATCCTCTTCGAGGATGTGCCCCTGCGGCCGCACCTGTTCACCGGACCAGGCAGGAAGCGGTGGTCTACGACCGGTGTGCTCAGAGGCGCCTGTAGCGACTCCGTCGCGCTATTCTCCTGGTCGTACCGGAAGGATCCCGAGTCGGAGTACCGGGATGCGGCCTACCTGATCGCCGTCTGGCCGGCAACCGGGCGGCACGCCGTGCTCCAGGTAGTCGACGAGCCGGTCGCGCTGCTCTCGCCCCTCCGGGCTGCCTCGGGGGACTCCTTCTACTTCAGCAGCGACAGCCGATTCGGCTACCCCATTCGGACGTATCATCTGATAGCCGCGAAAGACCGGCGACCGCGCGTGGGGCTCGACTACGCGACGCCTGGCACCAGATCACCTCAACGTCCGGAGCGTATTCGATGCCTCGTCTCGCCTGGCTGCCATTCATCGTGGTGCTGCTCTCACCACCGGTCGCATTCGCGTCGGCGCAGGAGTCGAGCAGCGAGCTGCGAGCGCAGACCGACGTGATCGTCGCGGCCGTCGGTCACGTGCGTGCCGGGCTGCCGGCTGACCTGGACGTCCGCATGGCCTCGTGGATCGGAGCCGCCGCAGCGCCCTACGGCCCACGGCAGGAGACACTCGAGCGAGCCGTGTCTCAGCGCGACCAGGGGCAGGTGCCAGTCGTCGACATGCCCGCGGTGAAGCCGTGCGCGCGCGACGATGGCTCGCATCCAGCCTTCTGTCGCCTCGTCGGCATCGATGCGCTGATCGTGGCGGCGGAGCCCGAGATGCATGGGGATGCCGCCACGATCGTGGTCTCGGCCGAGCGGAACACGGACGCCGCCTTTCCGCAGTCCCAGACCGTGATCAGGCGCGTCCACCTGCGGCGTGGTGCTGATGGCTGGGCAGTGGTCGGGATGCAGATCATGCGTCAGAGCGACTGATCGCTACTGCGAGCGCGCTGGCTCCAGCGGGCGTTCGAGGAGGCGACGCAGGCGTATGAGCGCGATGGCTGTACGTCCTCGGGTCGCTGGTCGACGAGCTGGGCGGGTTCTACGCCGCCGTCCGGGACCCCGCGCCGCAAACGCCAGGCTGCTGGCCTTCTGGGGGAGCTTCACCCGCAACCGTGCAGGCGGCGGCGCAACAGCGGTCGGACGTCGAGCTCATCGACATCGAGCGGCTGTATCAGGGCGCAGGCTCCTGACAGTCGGGTACTTGCATATGCGAGCCCCAGGGAGCTAACCTACGGCACGACCCTGCACCCGGAGGACGGATGGCCAGCCCCGCCCGACACGCTCACGCACTCGAGGTGATCGAGGAGCTTCACGACCGGCTCGGCTTCACCTACCGGGAGCTCGCCGGCGCCATCCACGCGGACGAAGCCACGCTGCACCGGTGGCGGAAGGGGGGCGGGGCCGCGCCGTCGCCAGTCTACCTGGCCCGGCTCGCCGCCCTGCAGACTTTCATGGACGAGCTGCGGCGCACCTTCCGACGCTGGGACGACGCGGCGGCATGGGTGGACCGCGCTGCCCCCGCCTTCCGTGACGCCACGCCGCGGTCGCTCATCCTCGAGGGGCACGTGGATCGCGTGACGGGCGTGCTCTACGCGCTCAACGCGGGCACGTTCGCCTGAGTCGCTGA
>CAYNDH010000337.1:0-2942 GCA_964395665.1 uncultured Anaerolineaceae bacterium | reverse complement strand
GCAGCGTGATCGCCCAGTGGATGGCTTCGCGCCGCAGGTAGGCTTCCTGAAACCATGCCAGCACATCATGGGCTTTTTCGACGGTGTCGGCGGGTTCATGGTTCAGAAAGCGCATGACATCCGGCGCACGGTGCAGCGCGGATAGTGCTTCGGCATCGTCGGAGCGCAGGTCACGCAGCTTCAGCCGGTCGGTTCGCAGTTCGGGAAAGCTCGAAAAATCGAAAGTCGGGTCAGGGATATTGGGAACTGTGGGCGCTGTCATGAGATTGTTCTCCGGTTGATGGTGAGTTGTATTATGTCTGTTTGCATGGTTATGCTCATACGGTCATGTTCGCATCGTGGACTATTCCGGCGGGTTCATCTATGCTGTATAGACGTTGTATCCAGTGTGCATATCTCTTGCTGCTATGAGAACGTTCACCTTATAATACTGAGTTAGTAGGGGTGCAAGCCCTGAACACAACGCTGACTGCCTTCGATTCTGTCGATACCTGCTATCACAAAACAGGGGAACATGATGAGGGTGAACAGCGTCAGTTTAAAAGCGGCAAACAGCAGGCTGCTCACCCTGATAACAGATCATATAGACCATGTGGATAAAAGACTATGTTGAAAGCGATCTTATTCGACCTTGATGATACCCTGATCGACTGGAGCGGCTTCACCCTTGAATGGGAAACACTGGAGTCGCGTCACCTGCGTAATGTGTTCGATTACCTGAAACTGGAATGCGAATTTCAGCTTTATAACGAAGAATACACGCGCCGCGTCCGTGATGCATGGGTAGAAGCCCGCAACTCGCTGCGTGCGCCGCATCTTGGCCGCCTGCTGATTGACTCCGCTGTGGCAATTGGCGCGGGGATCGACAGCATCGACATGGCCGGCTGTCTGGAAGCCTATGGCTGGAATATGGTGCAGGACACCCTGCTGTTTCCCGAAGTGCTGGATATGCTTCAGGTCTTCCGGGATCGCGGCCTGAAGATGGGGATCGTCACCAATTCCTTCCACCCGATCACGGTGCGCGATCTCGAAATCACGGCGCACGGTCTGGCCGAATTCTTCCCCGACTGCCGTGTGACAGCGGCGGATGTCGGTTATCTCAAGCCGCACCCTGAAATCTTCGAATATGCGCTCAGGAAACTGGGTGTGAAACCTGAAGAAGCCGTGTTCGTCGGTGATAACGCCGTGGCAGATATTGCCGGGGCACAGGGCGCAGGGATGTATGCCATCCAGCGTCGGGTGCGGGGACGCATCCCGGCCACCAGCGGATTAGTCGTGCCGGATGCCGTGATTTATTCACTGGTCGAACTGCCGGAGATCCTCGACCGGCTGTTTCCACCGGAACCGGCCTCAACTTCTGAAGAACACGCAGGTTAGTCGCCGTCGATGGTCATCCCATTACCTCTTACTGACCGCAACCTGATCCTGACTGGCTATCTGGGTCCGAATCAGCCGCGCATCGGCCAGCAGCTTTCCGAACGGCTGAAGCTGCCCTATATCAACATCGAGACGCAGATTGCGGATCGCGTCGGCCTGTCGGTGGACGAGATCCGCGTGTATTACGGCGAAACCCGCCTCAAGAGCATCGAAGCGGAATTTGTGAATGAAGCCTGTCTGCGCCGCCGCAGCCTGATTCGCGTCAGTGCGCGCACATTGCTGCACGGGGATACACTGGCCCGCCTGAGTGAAACCGGCCCGATCATCTGTCTGGTGACCACGCTGGACGCGATGCTCCAGCGTCTGCACATGGCGATGGGTGCACGCTATTACAATCCCGAAGAACGTGCGCTGGAACTCGGCAACCTCAAACGCGAATGGGCAATCCGGGGGAAGCTGGGCATTCATGAGATCGATACGACCTATCAGGATGTCGAAGCGACGCTGGACGAGATCAGCACGCTGTGGCAGAAGCTGTCGATTGTGCGCGCATAATGGCACAGATCAAAATCTACGGCCTGCGCTCACAGCTTGACGTCCACCGTCAGGCTCTGTCCGATGCTGTTCACGCCTGCGTGATGGATGCGCTGGAAACTCCGCCGGAAAAGCGCTTTCACCGTTTCATCGCGCTGGACGCGGCTGATTTCATCTATCCCGATGACCGCAGCGAACGCTATACGATCATCGAGATCTCAATGTTTGAAGGCCGGTCAGCCGAGGCGAAGAAGCGGCTGATTACCCTGCTGTTCACCCGCCTGAAGGCCAGCGTCGGGATCGAGCCGAATGATGTCGAGATTACCCTTTTCGAGACTCCCCGTGCCAACTGGGGCATTCGTGGCCGCCCCGGTGATGAACTCCACCTGAATTACACCATCGAAGTCTGATACACGCCGACCACAGAAGGATCATGTGATGGCTGACCGCACATCCCACACGCTGACGCGCCGAGACCTGAACCGCGCCACCCTGTCGCGCCAGATGCTGCTGGAACGCGCAGTGATCTCGGCCCCTGAAGCGCTCGAACGGCTGGTCGGGATGCAGGCCCAGCTTCCGATGCCGCCGTATGTCGGGCTGTGGACGCGCCTGCGCGACTTCCAGCGTGAGGATCTGGCGGGGCTGATTGAAGCGCGTCAGGTGGTCCGGGCAACGATGATGCGTGCCACGCTGCATCTGGTGACCAGTGACGACTATCTGCGGCTGCGCGGGACGATCCAACCCGTGCTGGATGCCGCACAGGAAAGTATCGCCAAACGTCGCGACGACTCGGTTGATTTCGATGCCGTGCTGAAGGAAGGCCGCCGCCTGCTGAAAGATCAGCCGCGTACCTTCGCCGAGATCACCGCACATTTCGCACACTTCATGCCGGATGCCGATCCCGGCGCAGTGCGTTACACCATCCGCACCAAACTCCCGCTGATCCAGATGCCGACAGCAACCGGCTGGCGCTATCCGTCCACGCCGCAGTTCACACTGGCCGAAGATTATCTCGATCAGAAGATCTCACT
>CAYNDH010000336.1:0-2950 GCA_964395665.1 uncultured Anaerolineaceae bacterium | reverse complement strand
AAATTTGTGAGCACTGTCGTTGCTCGCCAACTGATTCGGGTTTTCATCTACTAGTGTAAAGCAGCCAGACCACCCGCTAAACTCAGGAGAGGTCACATAACTATAGGCTGCCGTTCGCCAGTCACAGTAATAGTTTGACCCATGACCTTGGGAGATCCCATTGATGTAAAAGTGATCAACCCTCGCGCAAATGTATTTAGCTTGCGTTGAAGAGTTGGTTAAGGCGCTAGATGCATAAGCAAAGGCCCAATTTCCGCTAAACCAGAGATTAGCTTCACCAAGCCATTGTCCATTGATGTATGGACCTCGTGAGCCGTTTGACGGAGTGGGAAGATACCAACCTCGCGTAATATCACGGGTTGGTAAGTGAACAGTATTGCCATCTTTATCAACAATCACTGATCCCACAAACCTGTGGACTGGGCCGGGGACATAACGTGGATCATCAATAGTAGGCATCGGAGGTATGGGCGGCGGTTTCGGTCTGTCCTGTGCGACGCTAATTTGTGCAATGCTCAGGAGTGCGATAAACAATAGTACGAATTTTGACATTCTTTTCAACGTGTCCAATGTTGTTGTCCTCATGTGTTGATTTTATCTGGAGCTGCGGCATCACCTTCAACACTTTATGAGACATTTGCCCCCCCCCGTCAAGTTAAATTTGTGTTAAGTAATCATCTGTAACATTGAATTAAAGATTGTTAAGTAATATTAAGTAACATTTACAATGTGTAATTTATGTAAGATTTGCTCTAAACTATATATTGTGCAAGTCCAATGACTTTCTGGTAGCAGTCCAGATTCTGGCGACGTCCGACGGTACGCTGCTGGAGCGCATGATCGCCTACAAGCAGCGCCTCGCCGAGAATTCGCGCATGAAGAATGACAATCTGAATGTGGAATAAAAACAGCGGGACGTGCAGAAACGCATCCCGGCGGAATGTCTGAAATGCAGGGGCCGGATTCTTCCGGCCCATTTTCACAGGCGCTCTAATTCCGTGCTGCCGCTGCCGCTGCCGCTGCCGCTGCGGGTGCTGGTGCTTCCTGCGTCATCTCCGCATCGGGGCGGAGGTGCTTGAGCGCGGTTGACCACTTGAGCAGCTCGTCCAGCATCATATCGGCGGCCTGTTCCTGTACATCCGGCGGATTGAATACGCCAGTTTCCTCATCAATATACTGCGCGAAGAACGGGATATTCACCGCTTCCGGCACGGGCATCATCCGCAGGCCGACGACCATCTGCTTGGCGACCTGGACGCTCCGCGTCCCGGCGGAAACACCGCCGTAGCTGACAAATCCGACCGGCTTATAGGCCCATTCCTGATTGAGATAGGTCAGGGCGTTGACGAGTGATGCCGGGGCCACGTGATTATATTCCGGTGTCACGAAGACATAGGCATCAGCGCGGCTGGCGATGCTGGCCCAGCGGCGGGTGTGTTCATGCTCGTACTGTCCAAGGCGCGGATGCACCTCTTCGTCATACAGCGGTAAATCAAGTTCTGCCAGATCGACGATTTCAATGTTGAAATGACCTGTGCTGCGTGCGTAGTCAGCAAACCATTCGGCCACTGCTGGCCCCTTGCGGCCTTCGCGGGTGCTGACGGTGATAATCTGTAGTGTTAGCATCGGATGCTTCCCTATCCTCTGTTCGTTGGATCACAATAGCCAATTGAGATTAATGTGCATACAAAATTCAGTCATTACTGAATGAGCGAAGTGTAGTACAATCGCCTGAATGAGTAAAATGCAAGTATGCAAAGTGAGGTATGAGTAAAACTCATATGAATTTTTCACAATTGGAACTGATTCAGGCCATCCACGAAAAAGGCAGCATCACGGCGGCGGCGGATGCGGTCGGATTCACGCAATCGGCGGCCAGCCGTGCGCTCTCGACGTTAGAAGACGAACTCGGCGTGACGCTGGTCCACCGTCACCGGCAGGGTGTGACACTGACCGAGGCTGGCGAGCGCCTGCTGCCTGCGATTTATGAGATCCTGAGCGGGGCGGAATACATCCGGCAGGAAGCGGCGGCACATCGCGGGCTGGCGACCGGCAAACTGCGGATCGGCAGTATTCACACCATGGCCCCGAAGCTGCTGTCACAATTCGTCGCGACCTTCCGCCAGCGCTATCCCGGTATTGAGACGGTCGTGGTGGAAGGCGTCGAGTCCGATATCCTGTCGATGCTTCAACAGGGCGTGATCGATGTCGGGCTGGTGGCGCATTCCGGTGACACCAGCAATTCCGTCCCGATCGCACAGGACGAGATGCAGCTTGTGGTCGCGGCATCGCATCCGCTGGCGGAACGGGACAGTGTGAATATCCATGATTTCGCGCAGGAACCGTTTGTGATGTCGAAATTCGGGTGCGCCGGTGTAATCCGTGATCTGTTCGCAGAGACCGATCATGCGCTGAATGTGGCGCTGGAAATCACCGACGGGCATTCGGTGCTGACGATGGTGAAGGAAGGGTTGGGCGTCACGCTGCTGCCAGAGATGAGCCTGCCGGATTCGATGAGCGGGCTGCACGCGCTAAGCTTTGATCCGCCGCGCTACCGTGAACTGCGGGCGATGGTCAGCAATCTTCGGGCGGTTTCCCCGGCGACACAGGCCTTTCTGGAGATCATCCGCGACTGTACAACCTGTCAAACCGTCAGCGAGACGCCGCAGCCTGCGCCGGTTGGGGTCGGCTAAAAGCCCCCTATCCCCGGCCCTTTCCTCCATACTGAACACGCCGTGTCCATAGCGGGAAAGGGAGAAAAACAGATCGCCGTGTACGCTATGTTGACCAAGGCCAATTCAATTTCATTCGAAACAGGTTAAAATCGGGTTTGATCTTCGTTTGTCTGTTACTGCGATCCTAACGTATGGAGAACCCGATGCGCCGTGACCGTTACTTAACCGCTTTTCTCCGAATTCTCCTGTTTGCGCTGGTGATCGCGGGTTTTCCT
>CAYNDH010000335.1:0-2962 GCA_964395665.1 uncultured Anaerolineaceae bacterium | reverse complement strand
CGAGCACGCGCACACCCACGCCGAACGACTCGTTGTCGCTCACCCCGGTGACCTGTCGTTCGCGGGTGCCGATGAACTGCCGCCTGTAGCGGCCCACGCGCGCGTCGGCGTAGCTGGCGCCGGCGTCGCGCGCGGCCTGCAGCGCCTCGAGCGCGAGCTCCTCGGGCGCACGGGTGAGCGCGGGGGTGAGGAGGGTGGGGCCCGGCTGCGCGGAGGCGGGCCGGGCGACCGCGGCGGCGAGCGACGCGGCGGCGGTGGTCTTGAGGAAGTCGCGACGGTTGGGCATCGAGCGTGGCACCGGGAACCAGGGACTGGAAGCCAGGAGCAGCCGGCACGGCCCAGCATGGGCGCGTCGGCCGCCGGCGGAGGAGCTGACGCCGGACCATCCGAACATACGGCCGTGCACCGGCCGACAGAACCCCGGAGCGTCTACCGGCGGCGATCGCCGCGATGTCTCTTTGGTCATGACCATTCGCCAGCTCGTCGCCCTCGCCCGCCCGATGCGGCTCGCGGCCGCCCTCGTCGCGCTCTCGGTGTCCACCGTGCGCGCGCAGCCACCGGCCGCTGCCTCCTTCGACTCCCTCGCCCGCGCTTCGCTCGCGCAGCTCGATGGCCGCCTCGCGCTCCCCGGGCTCCGCGACAGCGTGGAGGTCGTGCGCGACCGTTGGGGCGTGCCGCACATCTACGCGCGCAACCTGGACGACCTCTTCTTCGCGCAGGGGTTCGTGCAGGCGCAGGATCGGCTGTGGCAGATGGAGATGTACCGGCGCACCTTCGAGGGCACGCTGGCGGAGATCATGGGGCCGTCGTACGTGGACCACGACCGGCTGGCGCGCCTGCTGAAGTTCCGTGGCCCCTTCGACGATCGCGAGTGGCAGAGCTACCACCCCGAGGGCCGGCGCATCTTCGCGGCCTTCGCGGCGGGGGTGAACGCCTACATCGCGCAGGCGGGTGATCGCCTGCCGGTGGAGTTCCGGCTCACCGGCATCACGCCGCAACCGTGGACGCCGGAGGTGGCGCTGCTCCGCACCACGACCGCGATGCCCACGAGCGACGCGCTGGCCGAGCTGCGGCTGGCGCGCTCGGTGGCCCGGCTGGGGGTGGACGCGGCGAACCGCGCGGCCAATCCGTCGCCCTTCCGGGCGCTCGTCGTTCCCGACAGCGTGGATCTCTCCATCATCGGGCCCGAGGTGATCGAGTCGCTGTCGGCGCTCCGCACCGGCACCGTGCGGCCGCCACTGCTGCCGCAGTACCGCGCGCTGCACGACGCCCTGCCGTCGGAGAACCGCGGCGTGCAGGAGAACTCACCCGGTAGCAACAACTGGGCGCTGAGTGGCGCGCGCACCGCGAGTGGCAACGTCATCGTCGCCAACGACCCGCATCGGGTCGTCGCCAACCCGTCCATCCGCTACCTCGTGCACCTCGAGGCGCCGGGGTGGCGGGTGGCCGGCGCCACGGAGGCGGTGCTGCCCGGGGTGATGATCGGCCACACGGAACACATCGCCTGGGGGCTCACCATCGTTGGCACCGACCAGGCCGACGTGTACGTGGAGGAGCTCAACCCCGCCAATCACGGCGAGGTGCGCTTTAGCGGCGCGTGGGAGCCGCTGCGCACGGTGCTCGACACCGTGCGCGTGCGGGGCGCGGAGCCGGTGATCGTGACGCACCGCTTCTCGCGGCACGGCCCGGTGTTCCACCTGGACACGGTGCACCACCTCGCCTACGCCATGCGCACCACCGCGCACCTGCCGGGCAGCGCGGGCTACCTGAGCGCGCTCCGCTATCATGCGCTGCGCGACTGCCACGAGTTCCTGGACGCGCAGCGGTACTTCCTGGCGCCCACGGAGAACATGGTGTGCGGCGACACACGCGGGAACATCGCCTGGCAGGCGTCCGCCGCCGCGCCCCGGCGGCCGAACTGGCATGGCCGGCTCCCCGTGCCCGGCACGGGCGCCTACGAGTGGGACGGGCTCCGCACCGACCTTCCGCGCGAGCTGAACCCCGAGCGCGGTTGGGTAGCCACCGCCAACCACGACATCCACCCCGAGGGCTACGACCCGCCGCTCTTCTTCAAGCAGGGGCCGGCGCGCGCACGGTTCGACCGCATCGCGTCGGTGCTCTCGCAGCCGCGCCGGTTCACGATGGCCGACATGGCCGCGCTCCAGCACGACGCGCACTCGGTGCAGGGCGCCGCGGATGTGGCGCTCTTCTCCGGCTGGACGGCGCGCGACCCGGCCGTCGAGGCCGGCCGCCGGGCGCTGGCCGACTGGGACGCCCAGTACCGTCGCGAGAGCATGGCGGCGGCGCTCCATCGCTACGCCTCGCGCGCCATCCCCGCCGAAGCCCGCGCGCCCGACACCGACTCGGCTCGGCGGCGCCAGCTGCTCGAGGCCGCGATCGCCACGGCCATCGACTCGCTCCGCGCGACGCAGGGTGACGACCCCTCGGCGTGGCGCTGGGGCCGCATCAACCGCAGCGAGCTGCCTCACCCGCTCGTACGCGCCTACGACATCCCCGGCGTGGAGCGGCACGGCGGCGCCGGCTTCGTGGCGGCGGTGGGCGCGACCTTCCGCGAGATCGTCGACCTGGGCAACCTGGACTCCGCGCTCGTCACCAACGCGCCGGGGCAGTCCGGCCAGCCGGGGAGCCCGTTCTATCGCAACCTCGTCGAGTCTTACGGGCGCGGCGAGTACTTCCCGCTGGCCTTCTCCCGCGCCGCGGTGGATCGCGTGGCGGCGCACCGCCTCGTGCTGACGCCCGCCGCGCCGCCGCGCTGACCGAGCACGGTGCGCATACGCAGAAGGGACCAGGGAAAGCTCCCTGGTCCCTTCTGCGTCGCGGGAATCACCGCGATCGTCTCACTCGTACCGCAACGCCACGATCGGATCGAGCGTCGCCGCGCGCCGCGCCGGCCACACGCCGAACACCACGCCCACCAGCGCCGAGAAGATGAAGGCGAGGA
>CAYNDH010000334.1:2183-2970 GCA_964395665.1 uncultured Anaerolineaceae bacterium | reverse complement strand
TTTACAAACACCTGCCTTTGAAAAGACGGAAAACCGCACATGACCGATCAGTTGAAACCACCGCCCACACTGGATGAACTCCGCGCCCACCGTGATGAGATCATCGCGCTGGCCGAACGTTACGGTGCGTACAACATCCGCGTCTTCGGCAGCGTCGCCCGTGGCGAAGCATCCCCCGACAGTGATGTTGATCTGTTGGTCAGCTTCAGAGAAGATGCCAGTCTCTATGATCTGTCTGGTTTGTGGCAGGAAATGCAGGAATTACTCGGCTGCAAGGTGAATATCATCAGCGAAGGTGGCTTGCGCGACCGCTTCCATAAGCGTATACAGCCTGACTTGGTTATATTATGACAAAACCTACTGGTGATTATTTAAGCGACATTCTCAAACATATAACCTATATTGAGACATTCACACGAGATGGTGAAGCCAAATTCAGGGACGATCCAAAAACACAGCTTGCAGTGATGCGTGCTTACGAAGTCATAGGAGAAATTGTAAAGCGCCTGCCGCAGGAGATGCTCGATCAACAACCTGAGATCGAATGGAAAGCAATCAAAGGGTTTCGGGATATTTTAATCCATCAATATGACAACGTGGATTTAAATATTGTTTGGGCTTCAGTTGTAAAACTGCCACTACTTCGGGCTGCCGTCGAAGCTTTATTAGCTGCCGTGCCACCTGAAGAAGACTGAAAGGTGGTCTGCTATGACCGATCAGTTGAAATCACCCCCCACACTGGATGAACTCCGCGCCCACCGTGATGAGATCATCGCGCTGGCCGAAC
>CAYNDH010000334.1:0-2083 GCA_964395665.1 uncultured Anaerolineaceae bacterium | reverse complement strand
CGGCAGCGTCGCCCGTGGCGAAGCATCCCCCGACAGTGATGTTGATCTGTTGGTCGATTTTAAACCGCATTCACTATTGGATCGTCTCGTCCTGATGGATGAACTGCGTAACCTGTTAGGTCATAATGTGGATCTCGTACAGGAGAAGTCACTTCGCCCGCATGTACGCCCCACAGCCCTGGAGGATGCGATTCCACTGTGAATCTTTAATTTCCTCTCTATACAGCGGTATCCTCTACCCGACCCACCACAAATGAACATCCCCGGCCATCCGGCCAGCCAGAATGCCGTCCGAAATGCCGGACATTTGCACCTCTGATCTTCCCAAACTATGATACGCTTAACCAAATGCAAACGTAATGTGATGTTATTTGCTGCTGTTTCTCGCTGTTTGCTGCCGCTCGGCTAACCGCTTGCAGCTAACCGCTGAACGCGCTGTTGTGTTTTCGTCGTACCAGATCGGAGAGAGCATATGACGACCACACCCCTGAAGGATCTGCCTCACACCGGTGAAGCGGCCCCTTCGAGCAAGACTGACCAACCAATTACGCAGGAAAAACAGGGATTCCGTCACCGTCTGCCGGAATGGATGAAACAGCTTCCACAGCCGCGCTTCCCTGAAGAACCGAATGAAAATTTCGAGCTGCTTGAACCTGCCGAACTTGAGCGCATCATCGCTGCGGCGAGCGCCTCACCGGAAACGATTGAGCGTCTTAAAAGCGATCTTGCCTTTCTTGACCGCGAGTTGATGCGCCTCTTTCGTCAGCGCGATTTTGAGGCCAAGTATCATCAGAACCGGTATCGCGCCTACCAGATCGGCTACATGATTCTGGCGACGTCGGCGACGCTTGTCGGATCGTTTCTGGCCGTCTCGCTCAATTCCAATCCCGATCTGGTGCCAGTTCTCGGCTTTATCGAGACGATCATCGCCGTCATGACCACCTTCCTTGCCACGATCAGCTCCAATGAACCCGCTTTACCGCTCTGGCTGGAGAATCGGCGCAAGGCTGAACAGATGCGCCGCGAATATTTCCGCTTTCTGATGGATCTTCCGCCTTATGACGGGTTAGATGAATTTGATCGTCGGCGCAGGCTGTCGCTGAACGTCGCCAACATTAATCGCGGCGTGCTGGAAACCACCACGGACCCGATGCCCGCTTTTGGCGGTTTCATTCCACGAGATGCATCTGGCCCCAGCGCCGAAACACCGCTCAATCCCAATAACCCTTCAACCGCCGGACGCTAGCCGCCGCTAGCAGATAAGGAGAGCGCCGATCATGCCACTTTCCCGTAAGGATCTTGAACTCCGCTATTATATCTTCGATAAATTTGCGCTCGATGACCAGCGCAATTACTACAACAGCGTCCGGCAGAGGCACCGCCGCGCCGCCAATCAGGTGAACCGTCTGCGCGCATTACTCGCGGTGCTGACTGGTGTAGCCGCCGCCGCCGCTGCCTTATTGGTCGCCACTTCCTTCGGCACAGGTGGCGCCTGCCATGAAGCAACCGTCGGCCAGCTTCCCGATTGGTGCATTCGCACGCAGGTCGTCATCAATATCCTGACCGTGCTGGCGATCATCCTGCCCGCCTTCGCCGCCATGTTCAACACGCTGGCTGATCTCTATCAATGGAATCGCCTGATCGCGATTTATAAGGAAGCCAGCGAGAACATCGAACTGGCGGACGCACAATTTTCGAATGACGTGCAGCCCGATGAGGCACGCTACCGCGCCGCGCTCATGGCCTATGCCGAAGGCACACTCTCTGTCATGAGTGACGAGACAGCGCAGTGGGGACAGTCCATCCGTACCCCACCGCAGCTCGAGCAGTTCCTGCGGACCGCCGAACGCCGCGCAGATCAGGCCGCCCGTGCCGTCGTCCAGCAGCAGAGCGGCGATACATCGTCAGCATCGTCAACCGACTCGATGACTCTCACCCCACCCACCACCGGCGGCTGAAATCACCCATTGATCTCAGGAACGGGCATTATCTGATCAATCCCCGCCGCCACTGTGTATCACATCCCGTAGGGGCGCAATATATTGCGCCCCCCCTTATCCCTGCTCATCCGTTCTGGCCTGTT
>CAYNDH010000333.1:0-2977 GCA_964395665.1 uncultured Anaerolineaceae bacterium | reverse complement strand
CAAGCCGGACGATGATGTGATCGCCTACTGCCGCATCGGTGAGCGCAGCAGCCATAGCTGGTTTGTGCTGAAGTATCTGCTCGGTTATAACAATGTCCGCAACTACGATGGAAGCTGGACGGAATGGGGCAATTCGGTCGGCGTCCCGATCGAGAAGTAATTCACATCTCATTCAGATCCTCTGCCGACCGGTCTATTTCTGGTTGGCAGGGGATGATGCAATTTGAAACTTCAGTAAAGCAAGGCGGGTACGACAGTGCCGCGTCCCTACCCGATATCTATCGGGGCGATGCGTACCCCCTTTCAGCCGGATGTTTCTCCGACGGCGTACACTTCTTGCAGGCTCTCCACATGATGCGCCACATGACCGGCCATCGCATATAACAGGGCACGGACGGTGATCTCTGCCTTATTTGCGACTCCACGCCGTGCCAGTTCTTCTTCTGGCAGCGGCCTGAAGGACAGGATATTGGCGCGGCGGCGCATCTCGAATTCGTCGAGCAGATCCTTCAGCGAACGCGCATTGAAATCGGTCGCACGCACGTATTCATCCTGCTCGAAGCCGTTCATAGGCGTGGTATCCCCCCGCGAAATCCGCAGGGCGCGATAACTGAAAATCCGCTCGGTATCGCACAAATGCCCAAGCACTTCCTTGATACTCCACTCACCCGGCGCAGGCCGAAAGCTTGCTTCGGAGTCAGGCGTGTTCAGCAGCAGGCGGCGCAGCTCACCGGGCTGACGATCCAGCACATCAAAGACATTGGCATCTTCGGGCACACGGTCGATATATCCGGTATAAAAAGGGGCATATTCATCAGGTTGGGGACGGATCACCATAAGACAGTCACTTTCATAAATCTGGCAGACGAATGATGGCTGATTGTTAAAGCGTATTTCTCTATGTTAACCCGACAACCGCATAAGCCAGGAAAAGATTACGCAAAAAAGCAGAATCTGCGTAAAAAGCAAAGACTGAGCATTTATTCTGCTCAGCCTTGTGTTTTGCAATACTCTTTCAGATCCGAGTGGTGGTTCTACCACCGACCTCTTCACATATCCTGCATCGGGGCCGGTTCTTCTTCTTCCACTTCCTGATTGGTATCACGCAGGGTGTAGCGCCGGATCGGACGCAGTTTCATCGTCCATCCGGGATGATTTTCCGCCAGCCAGACCGCAGCCTGATGAAGCTGCTGAATGCCGCGATTCATCCCCTCACCTTCAGCATGGCCGAAGCGATAGTGGAAGAAATATTCGTTCGTATCCAGATAATTCAGGATGGCCTGTGTCGCGGTTGTGATCTCATACGGTTCATGGAACCGGCGGAGCTGATTCAGTGGGCGGACTGGCAGGCGCAGGTTGCGCGTAAAGACATCCATCATCACCGGACGATGGAAGAACTTGCTCAGCGCCCAGCCTTCTGTGATCTCCATCTCGGCAGGTGGTTCAACTTCTGAACCGGATGCATCACGCACTTTCAGATGGAATTCAAAGCGCTCGTGGATATACGGCAGCAGGCGGATACCGCGCTCTTCTTCAGGGATGAGCTGCGTCACCTGTTCCATGATCATATTGGCATTTTCGGCCAGCAGCTGCTTGCGGGTCTTGCCGGGGATATCCAGATTCACCGGTGGGATCATCGTGCCGATATTCATCACCAGACGCGGACGGCGAAAACGCCCCATCGCGCCGAGCGCACCTTCGACGCCACCGAAACCAATCGGTACTACCGGGGCCTGTGACTTGTTGCTGAGCCATGCGACACCAGCACGCGCCTGTTTGATACTCGTTTCCCAGATGCCGCCTTCAGGGAACAGCCCCAGCACGCCGCCCTGACTGAGGACGTCCAGCGCCATATCCATCCCGGCGCGGTCCATACTGCCGCGCTTGATCGGGATGATGCCATAGAGGTCGGCCATCCAGCCGAAGCGTGGGTCCAGCGGGATGTCACCCGCCGCCATGATCTCCAGCGGATAGGGTGTATAGGCGGCCATCAGTCCGGCTTCAACGATAGCGACATGATTGCCGACCAGAATCAGGGGGCCTTTTTCGGGTAGATTTTCCAGCCCTTTGATGTCGGGCTGTGCGAGCGTGGAGCCGATCAGACGGCCAATCGACTTCAGGGCAGAACGAACGAACACTCTGCGGGGGTATTGCAGTCTTTGTCTCATGGATTACTCTTGTACCTGTATAGCGATATCAGCACCGTAAGCGATATGAATGGGCGTCAGTGCCTGAGTGCCGTCCCCATTCAGGACAGCGATGGACGTATCAATATACAGCCCACCGCTGGCAGTGATGTCATCTGGATTTGGGCCAAGCTGGAAGACTTCCACCCGTACCCGCGCTTCCTGATAGGCCTCCGGTTGCACTTCGAAGGTGTGTTTGACGGGGTCATTTTCCAGCTGGAAGAGGGTTTCCTGTGGTTTCTCTGGCTCACCATTGATGATCGACACACGGATCACCATCTCCGCCGGTTGATATAACCCCCGGTTGTCCTCATCGGTTGCGCCTTCTAATCCGACTATAATCGGATTGCGATGGTGGTACAGCAGCGGCGAAGGCAGCACGACCACCAGACGCCGACTGACGAGCGATGAGGTCGAGCGTTTTGTCTCAACTGCGCCGGGATTTTCCACTTCGTACTGTTCCAGATCACGGGCGGCTTCTTCTCCCTGACGTGTGAGGCGGTAGAACAGTGTGCCGTCCATCTGCACATAATTTCGGGTGACAAGGCGGCGAATCGCCTTACCGAATGTGCGCTCCGTCAGGTCCAGCGCATCACAGATTTCGTCAGCGTCGGCGCTTGGCTCATCGAGACTCGCAAGATAACGCAGGATCTCCAGTGCGCCGGGCAGTGGTTCCAGCGTTTTAAGGTGGTAGGGTAAATCTGTCATCATCGCTTACCTTAAGTGTTTGGAGCAGATCGGCGGCGTAACAGCCTTAACATCACGGCTTCATTATAGTCAAGGTTCCAGCG
>CAYNDH010000332.1:0-2980 GCA_964395665.1 uncultured Anaerolineaceae bacterium | reverse complement strand
TCGGACTGATGCTCCGGCACGAGAATGCGGAAGATGAATGCCAGCACGACACCGGCCACGAATCCGCCGATGTGGGCGAAGAAGGCGACTCCGCCGCCGCCACCCTGATAAACCGCACCGAGTGAGGTAATCCCGTTGAATAATTGCAGCACAAACCAGAATCCGAGCACGATGATGGCTGGCAGTTCCCTCATCTGACTGACGCGCCCCAATGGGATGATGCCGCGCACTTTTACGGACGGATACAGCACCAGATAGGCCCCCAGCACACCAGCAATGGCACCGGATGCACCGACCATCGGGATCGGAGAGGTGGGATCGATCATGCTCTGGGCGAAGGCCGCCGCATAACCGGAGACAAAATACAGCACCAGATAGAGCGGGATGCCGAAGCGGTCTTCGATATTGTCTCCAAACAGGTACAGATACAGCATATTGCCCAGAATATGCTCGAAGCCGCCGTGCATGAACATGCTGCGCAGCACATCCATCAAGGATTCGGGGGACAGCGGCGCGGGGCTGAAGGTCTCCGGGACGACTGCCAGATCGATAAACGCCTGCTGCAGCGCCTGTTCGCCCAGTGACATTTCCCACAGGAAGACGACGACGTTGATTGCAATCAGGATATAGGTGACGATAGGGAAGCGTCGGGTTGGATTAATGTCCTGCAAGGGTAGCATAGGCACTTTTCCTTTATGAAGGTGAGGCGAATAGTGCAGCAGATCGTTCAGAAATAATCGTTAACTCTAACATGCATTAGATGAATAACTGATTAACTTCAATTAAAAGAAAACTTATGTGGGTTGTCGCGTGGAATCAAAAAGGTGCAGGCTTTTACAGCGTGCACCTTTTGATTGAGGATGTGGTGCGTGTTAAGGCAGAGCGAGTATAGCCTCTGGCCTGACCGTCAGCGCGACATCATCGACGTAGAACCTGCCACGCGGCTACATCAATACACACCACATATCCTCATTGTATGGGCGACCGGTATGACCTTGCAGCCACGCGGCGCGATCACATGCGCGACAGGACAATCGCGGCCAGTTCGCTCACCTTCGGATGCTCGTCACCTTGCAGCCGCATCAGCGCGGCCACTGCATCTGGTCCGCCGATCTCGTTCAGCGCTGTCCCCGCTGCAAACCGGACTTCCCAGTGCGGGTCATCCAGCACATTTATCAGCGCCGGGACTGCGTCTTCAGCCTCAATCCAGCCGAGAATATCCGCTGCGTGTACACGGGACTGCCAGCGCTCATCCCGCAGCGCGTCGATCAGGTACGGAATCGACTCCGGCGCAAAGGACTCCATCGCCCGCGTGACCGATGTCTGCACTTCGCGGTCCTCATGGCCGAGCAGGGCGACCAGTGCCGGGATCGCCTTCGTGTCCCTGATCTGTCCAAGTGTGAAGGCCGCTTTCATCACCACCATCGGATGCGGATCATTCAGGACGCCGATCAGCGCATCGACTGCACGTCTGGCCCCGATTTTGCCGAGCGTATGGGCGGCGTGATGGCGGGCATCGGCGCTGTCACTTTGCAGCAGATCCATCAGCGGATCAACCGCCGCTTCACCCAGACGCAGCAGTGCCCACGTAATATCTTCACGGACGAAAAAGTCCGGGTCGGTGGAAAGCGCGTCGAGCAGTGCAGGCATCGCGTCCACGTCGGGCTGGCGGCCCAGCGTCAGGGCGGCGTGACTGCGCACATTGCGGTCCGGGTGCTGAAGCTGCTCGATGAGGGTCTGGGTTGCAGGGTTCATGATTGGTTGTGTGTTCTCCACTGAATTGACGTTATGGCTATTGTCGGCCAGATCATCACACGATACAAGGGGCAGTTGAACCCTTATGATCCTTTAAGCATTCGTTGTGAACCAGAAGCTCCCGCCCGTCCAGCCTAATGCCTGTGGGAAAAGCGCTTTCAGCCGCTGCGGATGATCGCGTTCCAGAAAGTGGTTGCCCAGCAGCACGGTGGCCTTCGGATTGTGGATCAGAAAGGCCTGAAGCAGATACTGCTCGGTCCAGAACCACCGTTTTTCCAGCAGCCATTCCTGCGGATATTCATAGGGCAGGAAGATGTCATGCAGATGGACGATCACACCGGGGGCGAGACGCGGCAGCACTTCCAGCATCAGGAAGTTGACATCGCCGCCGGTCCGCACGACATGCGAACTGTCGATGAACAGCAGATCACCGGCTTCAAGCTGATCGAAGAAATCCGCGCCGAGTACCTCTGCCCGCTGCTGGTGATGCTCAATCCCGAAAGCGCCGCGCCGGATGAAATCGCGGGGATACGGTTCGACAGCGATAAGCTGTGTGGCATGTGCGGTGTTCTGCTGAACAGCCTGTGCCGCGATCAGTGTTGAGAACCCGGCCCCGACTTCGATAATCCGGCGCGGCTGAAAATGCCGGATCATGCAGTAGTAGATGTGTGGATCAATGCCGACGAACAGCCCGTTATCGAGATAAAAGACCTCATCGGTTGCATCAGCAGGGCGCGGGCCGGGAAAAGCAGCAGTCTCCGGCGCGAATTGGGCAAGCTGATCGAGCAGGGCAAGCTGTGCATCTGCATTCCAGTCAATGCCGGTGAGTGTGGTGCGCTGCGGATACTGCTGTGCCAGTTCGCCGGTATTCGGGATCGGTTGATAGAAATGCACCGGCGTGATGTGATAGCCTGCGGCTTCCCATGTGGCGAAATGCGGACGAGTGCCGGTGCGGTCCAGCAGTTTCGGGATCTGGTGGGCAAAGGTGGTCAGGAGTCGGGATTTAACGCGGCGGAATAAATCAGGCATGAATGCACCATTGGATGATTGGATGACGCGACGGATAAAGCCGGATTATAGCGCCTGATCCGCATGAGTCGGGGATTTAGTGCAGCAGGGGACAAAAAAAGCGCCCTGGTATTGTGTCAGGGCGCTTGGGGTTGATGCATAAGAACCTGTTTGGAAATTGGTTACCGGTGCGGACAGGGCGCCATTGCAAGCAATG
>CAYNDH010000331.1:0-2985 GCA_964395665.1 uncultured Anaerolineaceae bacterium | reverse complement strand
CAGGGACAATGCCTGCATTGTCCGCGCTGGAAAACATGGGGCATAGAAGCACATTCCTACTTAACGGAGAAATGTAGATGTTTTAATCAATTGCGACACGTTGATAAACCTGTAATAGTCGGTCGCCATGCGATATCAGCAATGTTTGAGGTGTTATCCGTGTATCTACCCTGATCTAAAGCTGAGACGATTTCATCCCATGAATAGGTACTCCAGTTAATACTATTCTGCACTCTGGACCCCATCCCTACACCACCACTGCATAGAGTACCACCCTCTTCCCAAGAGACTATTGCACTAATTTTTGCCGCTGTTTTCCCAGGAAATTCGCTTGCATAGAACCGAAGTATTTTTTCCATAGTTGTATAGGCAGTTTTATAAGTCGGATTGCTAGCAGTAAGCTGCACTTCTACATGAGCTACTAATCGCCCTCTGGATAACATAGCAGCATCGTAGAAGTCTACATATCCATAGGCTGAAATTTCCCGCTGCAGCGCTGCAAGAAACTTTTCCGGAATGCCTGTATCATGTAGATCAATAATATCGGTTGTTGTTGATCGGTAGCTCAATGGTGAACCATCACTAAAAAGCCTTGGAAGACCAGTACATAGGACTACAAAAACCAAGAAAAATAAACAACCAGTTGCACCAGAACGAGACCGTTTCTTCTCTGGTGCAACTTCTGGTACGACTTTCAACTCAGATTTTGGCGCCCATGTCGACTCAAGTTTCGGACTGAGTGTCGAAGGGGTATCTGACTTGACTTCTGGTGCTATTTCGTCTAACCGGTTTAGCCATTCTCTTGCTTTTGGATGATCAATGGTTTTAAGTAATTCTCGTGCTGTATCATACTGACGCGAACGTATCAGTTTGGCGGCAATTTCTAACTGTGCTTTTACATCTGACATAGCAACTTACTTCCTTACAAGATCCACTACGCGATATTGCGCCAAACGATTTATTCATAGTGAGATGGCTCACTCAAGATAAAAATCGCCTGATACGATAAGCCAATCATAACTTAATAGTCATATAACTAAAGTAAAGTTTTGAGACTCCTATTTGCATTAATCAGGTATAGCTATCATCAACCTATAGTCTGCGCTCAAAACAACCTACTTCTCAGAATTCTGATTGCCTTGACTTGAGGGTGGAGAGAACACAAACGTCTCTGGCGGGATTGGCTGATCATAGATGACCTCTTCGACCGATGAGACGGCGTATTCTTCGCCGTCGATCACCGCCGCGTAGCGCAGCAGAATGCCGTATTCCTTATCGACCAGCAGGCGGTATTCATCAGCCGTCGCCCAGAAGAACCCCTCATGGAGTGTCTCGATCCGCTTTTGCCATGTGCCTCGAACCTCAATCGCTGGACGACCGGCATGAACAGTCTCAGACACCGGCTCCAGTTCATGCGTGGGAAGCAAAAAGGACGGATCAAGAAGTGGGACACTAAATGTGGGATCTGACATCCCATTCGTCCCCTGGGACTTTTGAACGTGGATACCGGCCTGCAACCAGCGCTCTGTATCTATATCAGTGGCATTGGTTGTGACGTGATTCTTTGAGAACAGCCACCACTGTCCATCACAAGAGATGTAGCCGTTATCACTCGCCCGGGACCACGTCCGTTCTTCACGCCAGCACGATGGCTTTTGCCACCATACCTGACGGCGAACTTCGTCCATCTGCTTCTGAGCGATATCGGATGAGGCGTTTTCGTCATTACTATCCGATGACGAAACAAGAAATGCGACCGCACTGCCTCCGCCCATCATCTCCTGCCAGCGTTCCTGAGCAACCTGCATCACTGCCGGGCTGTAGCGATAGGTCCATCTCACCTGAATGGAGCTATAGCGTCGGTGGGCGGTGTATAAAAGCTCAACCAGGTCTTTTAAATGCATGCTGTATCCCCTGCGTCATCTATACTTCGCTCTCAATATACGCTACATTTCAGCCATTGTTGAAGTAACCTGATAGTCATGGAGAATTCTGGATCGTTATGGCCGCACTCTTCCGACGGATTGGCACACTGGAACCCGCACCCCCGTGGGGCATCGTCACGGCGCTGGGCTTTCTGATCGCATCATTTGCGCTGATGGTGGTCAGCACGACGATCACCGGACTGGTCTTCGGGCAGACCACGCTGGCAACGGTTGGCGGATGGGCAATGGGTTCGGTGCTGATGGCACTGATCGTTACGGTGGTGCGCAATCGCACACCGGAAGACGGTGCGGCGCTGGGCCTGATCGGTGATCCGGCGCGGCTGATTCTGGTCGTCCTGCTGGGTATCGCGGTCGCGATCACATTTGACCTGCTCGGCCTGGTGGTCACGGGGACGGCTTCGCCGGTGGCGGAACTGCTGGTGTTCTTTGGTGGGACACCGGGCGGGCCGACCACGACACCTTTCACGGCAGACATCCCGGCGTGGTTTGTCGCCATCCTGCTGTTGGTGATCTTCCAGCCGATTGGCGAAGAACTGGTCTTTCGCGGTGTGATCTATCCGGCGCTGCGTCAGGGGCTGGGCGCGTGGATGGGCTTCATCATGACGGCGGTTTTCAACGCTGTGTTCCATCTGCTGGCATATACCACACAGCCCCAGAATACGCTGCCGTTCTTCTGGTATACCTTGATCCTGCCCCTGCTGGATGCGCTGTTTCTGGGTGCGGTGCGGGCCAATACCGGCTCGACACGCTCGGCGATCGCGGCGCATGTCGGGCTGGGCATGTTCGCAGTCCTGCGGGCGGTGCTGCTGGCGGGGTAGAGGGTATATTCGGGAAAAATGGGCGATCATTCCGTCATTTTGCAGGGAGGAAAAGCACCCCCTATCCCCGGCCCTTTCCCTTACAGGGGTGGGTTTTTGCTTTTTTGACCCCTCGCTGGCCCCTTAGGTATTGGATAGATGTAGGGTCGGGATTCTTCCCGACCCGGTGTACCACCGACGGACGCCCCGGATATGCAAGCATGTGTGGCGTCCCTGCAAGG
>CAYNDH010000330.1:0-3049 GCA_964395665.1 uncultured Anaerolineaceae bacterium | reverse complement strand
TCGGCAGGCATCAGGGTGAATGACAGCAGCACCGTCATGAGCAGGCAGGCCGCCCATGTGAAGCGCTGCCGGTGAAGGTTTGAGGAAAGCACGCCGAAATCAGACACGCAGACCGACCTCCTGAATAATCGCGAGACCGAACTCATAAAGCTGATTGAACAGCACATAGAGGATATAACCGGTCAGCATGAACATCGCCATGGTGAACAGCGTGGTGAGGATATTCCGCACGGTTTCGGAGAAATTGTAATTGTGAATCTCCTTGACCATGATCACCAGCATCACCGCGCACCAGAAGAACATGAGCTGGTTGCTGAAGCTGTAGATGAACACCTCATTGAGCGTGAGCAGGTTGGAGAACAGGGCAATCGGCAGGGCGAACAGCGCATACGGAAACAGGCTGTAGGCCGTGCCGATGATCACATGGCGCAGGCTGCCTTCGCCGTCGCTGATCGTGGCAACCAGATAGCTGGCCGTGATCCACAGCGCGATGGGCAGCAGCGTATACACGATCTCGGTTTCAATGCTGATCTGCCACCAGACGGTATGCGAGCGGAACAGGAAGCCTGTCACGTAAATCGTCAGGATGCGGACGATCAGAATCCACGCGAAAATGAGAAACGCGAACAGCAGACTGCCGCGCAGGTTCCATTTGATGTAATAAAAACTGTCTGCTGGCTGCCGGATGAAGCGAAACATGAACAGGAAATCATCCACCAGCCGGAAGCGTCGCAGCGCCTGAAGCTGATTCCGCACCGGGTCCAGCCATTTACCGCGCCGTTCCAGTCGGCTGGCGACGTTGAAACTGGTCCATGCGACGAGCATGAATCCGAGCGCACTGCCGAGATGACGCTGCAAGACCGCGTTCCGCATTTCCCAGAAGGCCTGCGAATAGCCGTCGCGATCTTCGGCGTAGCGGTAATATTCCAGCGCACCCGCATAATCCCCATCGTCGTATTCAGCATCCGCGATGGCCTGATATGCCATGATCACCAGCCCGTTATAGCTCAGCACTTCGTCGAAGTAGGGCCGTGCCTCGGTGTAAAAGCCTTCCATATAGAGGCTGACGCCCTGGTGCAGGCGCTGTGCGAAATCGGTGACGCGGTAGGTGACGATGGCGTTCTTGTCCTTGTCCAGTACAAAGAGATCATCGCCCACGCGCTCGATGGCCGTCGGGTTCGCCAGCAGCCCCAGGCGCTGATCGCCCCGATCCTGCGCGCCAAAGACAAACAGCAGCGTGCCGTCAAGGTCATATTCGAAAATACTGCCTTCGGCATCGACGACGGCCATCAGACCGTTCTCGCTGATGGTGATGTCGCGGAAGCTGTTGGAACCGTAGGTGCGGTCGAACAGGTTTTTGCCGGAGACGGTGAACTTGCGAATGCTCTGGCCCGGATTGGTGCCAGCGGTGAGGGTATACACCAGCGACCGATGATCAATCGTGATGTTGTTGGGCGAAGCGGCTTCATTGCGGATGAACTGGGCAAGCTGCTCGTCGGTCAGGAACATGCGCTGTAATACCATCTTAAGCGACATCTCCGCCGAGTTTGCGCCGAAGTAGCCAATGAAACTGCCGTTGGTATTCATCATCACCAGGCCATCGACCGAGCCTTCGCTGACGACATACAGATTCTGGCGCGCATCGACTTCGATCTTGCGCGGCCTGAAATCGCGGTTCGCGCCGAACAGCGGCTCCGATGGCCGCCCGAATTCACTGACCAGATCGCCGTTGCGGTCGATGATGACGACCATATTCCGGCCAGCATCGGCCACGTACATCGTGCCGTCTTCGTCCACGAAGAGGCCGGTCGGTGATTGCAGATAATCCCCGCCGAACTCCGCCAGCACCTCATAGGCCGAATCCAGCCGGATGATGCGCCGGTTGCCGGTATCGGCGATATAGAGCGAGCCATCCGGTGCGAGAAACATATCTTCCGGCCCGGATACCGGCAGGTCGATCTCGTTCAGCGGCGTATAGGCGTCCTGCGTGGGGACCGCCGACCCGCCGGGGCCGAGTGTCCATGTGGTGTAGGGGGAAATCGCTTTCCCCGGTGCGCTCGCCAGCGTAAATCCGATGACGAGCGTCAGTGTCACCAGAAGCTTTTTCATTTGATCCCCGAATGTGACATCGTACTCATGACCTGACCTTGCAGCAGGATGAAGATGATGAGGTTAGGCAGGAACATGATCAGGGCGGCGGCGGCGGCGATGCCCTGTCCTGCCACGGTATTGACTCCGGCACCGGTCCCGGTTGCTGCACCGGTGGTCGCGCTGCTTGCGGACAGCGTACCCAGATAGAAGGCCAGCGTCCTCAGGCTTTCGTTGTTGACATAGAGCGTCGAGATGTCGGCGTTGTTCCATGAGGCCTGAAAGGTCAGGATGCCGATGGTGGCAATCGCCGGGCGGATCATCGGCAGGATGATCGCCCAGTAAATCCACCAGTCCGACGCGCCGTCGATCTGTGCAGCCTCAATCACTTCATCCGGGATGCCGTCGATGAACTGTTTGATCAGGAATAATCCGACCGGCAGCGCCAGCACCGGCAGGATATGCACCCAGAGCGTATTGAGCAGGTTCAGCCGTTCGATCACCAGAAAGCGCGGGATCGTAACAGCGATCGGGACGAACATCAGCGCGACGGTGTTGATGGCGAACAGCGTCTGCTTGAGCCTGAAACGCTTCTTTGATAATGAATAGGCCGCCGTGCTGGAGACGAAGATCGACAGGATGACGGTGATCGCCGTGATCAGGATGCTGTTAAACAGATAGCGGCTGACCGGGATGCCTGACGTCGGCACTCTGGAAAACAGATCCGTGAAGTTCCGCATTGTGGGCTGGGTGACAAGGAAGCGCGGCGGAAAGGCAAACAGTTCTTCCGGTGGCTTGAAAGCGCTGGAGAAGATAAACACGATGGGCAGCAGCATGATAAAGGCCAGCGGCAGCAGGATCACATAGAACTTGATCTGGCTGACGTGGAAGCCCTGCGGGTTGACGCCGCGATTGCGGATGCCGGTATAACGATTGAGCCAGCTTCTGGCATTAAGTCCGC
>CAYNDH010000329.1:0-3076 GCA_964395665.1 uncultured Anaerolineaceae bacterium | reverse complement strand
GCGTTTGTCCCATACTGAAGTTATTTATTGCTGATCAAAGGAGCACTCATTACATGGCAGATTACACACCCACCCCCGATAAAAAGTTTTCCTTCGGTTTATGGACCGTGGGCAACACAGGCCGCGATCCGTTCGGGGATGCCACACGCAAGACGATCTCACCGGTCGAGATCGTCCACATGCTGGCGGAAGTTGGCGCGTATGGTGTTTCGTTCCACGATAACGACCTCGTCCCGATTGATGCCACCCGCAGCGAGCGCGATCAGATCGTCTCTGATTTCCGCAAGGCAATGGACGAAACCGGGCTGGTCTGCTCGATGGCGACCACCAACCTGTTCTTCGATCCGATCTTTAAGGATGGCGCGTTCACCAGCAACGATCCGACCGTGCGCGCCTATGCACTGCAAAAGACGATCAATTCCATTGATCTCGGCGTCGAGATGGGCGCGAAGATCTACGTCTTCTGGGGCGGTCGCGAAGGGACGGAAACCGACAGCAGCAAGAGTCCGCTGGATGCGCTCAAGTGGTTCCGTGACTCGCTCAACTTCCTGTCAGAATATGTCCGCGAACAGGGTTATGACCTCAAATTCGCGCTCGAACCCAAGCCCAACGAACCGCGCGGTCACATCTTCCTGCCGACCGTCGGCGATGCGCTCGGATTCATCAGTACGCTGGATCATCCGGAAATGGTCGGCCTCAATCCCGAAGTCGCGCACGAACACATGGCCGGCCTGAACTTCCTGCACGCCGTCGCCATGGCATGGGACGCCGGAAAGCTGTTTCACATCGACCTCAACGATCAGCTCTTTGGCCGTTACGATCAGGACTTCCGCTTCGGCAGTGTGATGCTCAAGCAGGCGTTCTACCTGGTGAAATTCCTTGAGGATATCGGTTACGACAGCATCCGCCACTTCGACGCGCACGCCTTCCGCAGCAGTGACTATCAGGATGTGAAGGCCTTTGCACGCGGCTGTATGCGCACTTACATGATCCTGAAAGAGAAGGCCGAACGCTTCAACGCCGACAGCGAGATTCAGGCGCTGCTGTCCGAGGTCACGGCGGCAGACAGCCAGTATGATTATCTGAATCAGGGTTACAGCGCGGATGCCGTCCAGAAGCTGCGCGGCGTCACCTTCGATCGCACCGCCGTGCGCCGCCTGCCGTATGAAGAACTCGATCAACTGACGATCGAACTGCTGCTCGGCGTCCGCTAACACCGTCCGCCGTCCTCGCACTTGTCGCGGGATTTAGGCGCTCATGTGATTGTAGGGTCGGGATTCTTCCCGACCCTACAATCACATATCTGGGCGATATTCTCCCTCAACCCCACCACGACAAACAAATTGAGGGCAAAAATTCCCCTCTATCACGTTGTTAACATTTTCTGTGTTATACTGAACGAAACGAGTCCGAGTTCGATCTCCCCAGTTGATTCTTTCACCTGTTCTTCCCTGATCCAATTCATGGTGCTGTGTGTCTCTAGTGTGCGACAGCAGACAGCATCACTCTGTTTTCTCGCTAACCATATCAAACACACAATAAGAGGCACCAAACGATAATGCAGTTTCACGACTTAAAACTGATCGATCCCCTGCTGCGCGCCGTGCGCGAAGCGGGCTACGAAACAGCCACACCGATCCAGCAGCAGGCCATCCCCATTCTGTTACAGGGGAAAGACCTGATCGGCGCAGCGCAGACCGGGACCGGCAAGACCGCCGCCTTCTCGCTGCCGATGCTGCAAAAGCTGGCCGAGCGTCCCTATCCCGGACGCCGCGTCCCCATCCGCGCCCTGATCCTGACGCCGACTCGCGAGCTGGCATCCCAGATCGGGGACAATATCGCCACCTATGGCCGCTATCTGAAGATTAAGCATGCTGTGATCTTCGGCGGTGTTGGGCAAAACCCGCAGGTGACCGCGCTGCGTAACGGCGTCGATATTCTCGTCGCCACGCCCGGACGCCTGCTCGATCTGATGGGGCAGGGGCATGTCCGCCTCAATGACCTTGAGATCTTCGTTTTAGACGAAGCCGACCGGATGCTCGACATGGGCTTCATCCATGATGTGCGCCGCGTGATCAAGGCCCTGCCGAGAGAGCGTCAGACGCTGTTGTTCTCGGCCACCATGCCGCAGGAGATTCAGCAGTTGGCCCACCAGATTCTGCGCTCACCGGCGCTGGTCGAAGTCACGCCGCATTCCACCACCGTCGAGAAGATCGATCAGTCGGTCTATTTCGTCGGCAAGAAGGACAAACCGGCACTGCTGGTCCACCTGCTGAATACCAACCGCGACATCCGCCGCGTGCTGGTCTTCACCCGCACCAAGCATGGCGCGAACAAGGTGGTCGAAAAGCTGGAACGCGCCCGCATTCAGGCCGAAGCCATCCACGGCAACAAGTCCCAGACTGCCCGTGAGCGTGCGCTGGCGAATTTCAAGAATGGCCGCACCCGTGTGCTGGTCGCCACCGACATCGCCTCTCGCGGCATCGACGTAGACGATGTGACGCACGTCATCAACTACGATCTGCCCTACGAGCCGGAGAGCTACGTCCACCGCATTGGCCGCACCGCCCGTGCCGGTGCATCGGGCAGCGCCTTCTCGTTCTGTGATGGTGAAGAGCGCAAGCTGCTGAACGCCATCGAGAAGCTGATCCGCCTGCGCGTGCCCGTCAGCGCCACGCCGGAATTCGCCGCCCTGACCGACAATGTCAGCGACGAACGTCCGCCGCGCAGCGCATCGAATAACGGTCGCGCCGGTCAGCAGGGCAATCGTGGTCAGGCCCGCAGCCAGAATAACCGCTCCGGCGAACGCAGTTCAAACAGCGGTGGCACTGGCAGCGGTAGCACTGGCAGCAGTGACGGCAGCAAGCGCAATCCATCACGCTCACGCCGCCGTCGCTCTGCGGGGAATAAAGGTCCGCAGTTCAGCAGCGACCGCCAGAGCTAACACGAATTCACCAATCAAAAAGACGCCCGGTTTCGCACTGCGGCGTCTTTTTTTGTTTCACATCTATCCACTATCCGCCATATCTGGCGTAGGAACGTTATACATGCTTGCATGTCCGGCACGTCCGCCGCA
>CAYNDH010000328.1:0-3086 GCA_964395665.1 uncultured Anaerolineaceae bacterium | reverse complement strand
TGGTGGGGCGTGCGGTCGCGCCGAGAGCATCCGGGACGCCGTACAAGAAGGAATAAGCACAGTCTGAAATGCGAAGGGCGGCAGAAATGCCGTCCTTTTTGATTCTGGTCGCGCTTCGCGCTATGCTCGTTTAAACCTGTCTCTGCATGATCGTCAAAATCCGGTTGTAAATCGCTGTAATCCACACAAAATGGAACCCTGTCTCAACCATTGACGACCTATTCATTGAGATTTGCCTTGTGACTAAGGGCAGCCTGCAATCGAAATAAGGGTTATTCAAAGGAGCAGACTCATGACCTTGTTTACTGCACTCAACCGCAGCACCCATCGTCGAATGGTCCTCATCGTGTTAGGCATAGTTATTGCCGTTAATCTGCTGCTGATTATCCTGCCGTTCTTCGCTTATGGCCTGCATCAGGAGAATCTGACTCACGTCACCAGCGGATATTTCGATCCGAAGGGTTATGCGATTTTCAGTGACGCATTTGCAGGCGGCTGGCTCCACATCCTTGCACTGATCGCGCTGCCGCTGACTCCGATTCTGGCGGTCGCGCTGGGCCTCTGGCTGGTCGGTGATCTGAAGCGGAACTGGCATCGGTTACAGGCCACCACACGGTCACTGGCGGTATCTGCCGTCGTGCTGAGTACCGCACTCGTGGCTTTTCTCGCCACACCACTCGGCAGAGCGATTGTGATCTGGCATTTTGATTAGGCAGGCTTCATATCAGCAATAGTTTGCTGGCCCGGTATCACATGAGTTCACTACCAATACCGGGTTATTCCATATACTCGGCGAAATCGTCAAGCTGAACTGCACCTTTATGCTCATCACTGATCAGTACCGTCTTGCCGTTTTGTGCATCTTCAATCAGTTGTTGAAGCTGTTCCTGTGCTTCCTTGAGTGAATAGCGTTCCATTGAAGTGATCCTTCAACTACCTTGTTTTCTCATATTCTACAGCTAAATACTTCACGTGTTTAAGCCGTGATCGCCTTGAAACCCAGCCGGACTTCGCCGGTCACCGTTTGGCCGGGTTCCAGCACGGACAGTGATCGTCTCGCCATTTTCCAGTCGCCCTTAGCTCGTGGATTGTACTCGGCATGGAAACTATTAGCCCAATTTATAGGGGTAGATCAGTTGATGTTGTCCCAATAAAATAGCGCAGCCTTGGCCCGGGTGAATGAACTGTAGATCATCACAAGGAGAAGATCGGACGACAGAGGTTGTTTAGCGAAGCGTATAAGCGCGAAGGGCGCCAGTCGAGCAGCTCTTTCGCGTCATGACGCAGTGCTGGCGATCTCCGCGCTCAATATGGCGATCCGGAGACGGCGTGCGCTCAGTTAACGAAATGAACATTTATCTTTGTAGAATCAGAAGATCACACAAAGTGGTCAGAAAGGCGTCACTGTGCATCGTTTAAGTGGCTTACTGCTGGTTGTCCTGTATATTGTATCTACCACTATGATGGTCGTAGCCCAGGACGAAACTGAGGCTAAACCCGTCGCGGGGGTTTACAGCCTGGAGGCACCGCTCACCCTGACGCCGGGTCCCGGATTTGCAGGGGTGGCCGTTAGTCCGGAAGGGGATAAGGTCGCGGCCATTTCTGGCTTCGATAGTCTGATTATCGCCTACAACACCGAGGACTTCAGCGAAATCGGGCGCTATGAGGGTGGCGCTCTGACGGATGAAATTGCTTATACTTCGGATGGGCGCTTGCTGGTGGCTTTCATCTACGACTCCGACCTGGAAAGCACCGAAATTGCTGTCTTCGACGCCGAGACGATGGCGCTGCAAGGTCGCTTCCAACCCGCATTCGATTCTATCAACCATCTGGTGACCGACAGCGAGTCGGCCTATTTCTATGGGACGTCCCGCAGCGACGAAGCATCTACTTATACACTGGTCAAACTCGACCTGGAGACCCTGACCTTCGCTGCCGAAACTGAAGCTATCGAGGCGGCCAACTACACGCCACCCTATCTGAACCTACGTGAGGAAGACGGGGTATTGGTTGGGATTTTATTTTTTGAGGAAGGTACTGTGAGCCAAATCTTCGAGTGGGACAGTGCCGACCTCTCGCAGCTCCTGAACGAGGATTTCGTGGGGCGCCTGAGCCACGATGGCGACGGTTTTTATGCGTACCAAAGGTCGTACCGCAACGATGATGAAGTGCGTGTCTACCAGCACTGGGTGAAGGCCTCGCTGGATGATGAAGAACCGACTGCCCTCGGTGATAGCCTGTGCTACTTGCTGGACTTTTCGCTTCCCACTGACGAGGCTTATATGGTCGGCGTCAGCTACCGTTGTGAACTGGCGTTGTTTAACCTGACCACCGGCCAAATCGATTTCCGGCTGGATGGGCAGGTCGGAGCAGGTGTAGCGGTGTCACCCGCCGGTGATCGGGTCTATGTGGCCGCCGAAACCGGCCTTGAAGTTCACCCGGTGACATTTACACCGGACGAGGGGTAAAAAACTACTCCGCGTCACTGAATAACCAAAAACACCCCGCCCGTATCTAATCGGATGGGGTGTTTTTGGTTGGATGAGCAGTGCGCCATCAAAAGTCTGCCTTCTCACCTGATTTACTGGCTCATCCTACTCGTATCCCATATCCTGATCCTGGGCGTCTGCTGCTAACTGGTCAAGGATCGCCTCTCGTTCCCGGTCAATAGCCTGCTTGTAACTCATGACATCTTCCATGCGGATACGCCGGTGCCTGCCCACCTTGCGATGAGGGATTTTGCCTTCCTCAAGCAGCCTGATCAGAAACGGACGCGACACGTTGAGGATGTCCGCCGCCTGTACCGTTGTCAGTTCGGCATTTTCCGGGATAAGCGTGACGCCCTGCCCGGATGCCATCGCGCCGAGAATATCCATGAGCAGCGCAACAGCACCCGCCGGAAGTTCAATCGGCTCATCATGATCAGCATCAATCACTCGCACCGTCAGCGGTTGATCTGACCGGGCATAACGGGAAAGTACCTGTTTTGAAGTCCTCGCAAGCCGGGACTCACGCTCACTGGGTGGAAGCTGTCGATAGGTCACCATAGGTTAAATCTCCAAATCATCTGACCTGTATCATACCAC
>CAYNDH010000327.1:0-3169 GCA_964395665.1 uncultured Anaerolineaceae bacterium | reverse complement strand
GCGCCCTGTCCGCCGTAAATATCTCAACCGAAAAGCAAATACCTACCCCTGAAAGCACCCCCAGCCCCCTCTCCATGCAAAACACGTTTTGCCGGAGAGGGGATGGAGAAACGCAGTTTCTCAGGGGTGAGGGTTGGTATTACTTACCGATCGCTATATATCGGACTGCTTACTCGGTCGCTTCAGCGACTTCGATACGCAGGACATTTTCTTCGCCCACAATCGCAGTCACGGCTTCGTCGTAGGCGGCCATTGCTTCTTCCGGTGTCATTTCACCAGAGACCACGCGCTCGGTCATGAGCTGTGCTTCAGCCGATACCTGATTGTATTCCGGCAGGTAGGGGCGGATGACGGTCAGCGGCAGGGCTTCTTCAACGATGCGGCTCATGGTCTCGTCACCGGTCACCGGCACGTCCAGACGGGCGCGGATACGGGGCTGACGAGTCTGAAGTTCGTCCAGTGCTTCCTTGCTGAACATGTAGGTCAGCAGTTCCCATGCTTCGGCTGGGTGTTCACTGTTCGGGTTGACCACCAGACCAGTACCACCGGAGATGGTGACGAAGTCCTGACCGTTGTTACCAGCGCCGGGTTCGATGGCGGGCATCAGCGCGAAATCGACGACTTCATCGCGGTTTTCCAGCGGATAGTTACCGCCTTCGGGGGCAATCGGGCCGCGCCACAGGAAGTCACCTTCAACCAGCATCGCGACTTCGCCATTGCTGAAGGCTTCGAAGGATTCTTCGCGGCCATTGGCGGTGAGCTGATAGCGGGCGTTACCCAGTTCTTCTTCGATATAGATCGAGTTGTAGAGGTTCAGCGTGTTCAGAATAGCCGGGCTGCTGACGATCCACTTGCTATCTTCGAAAGAATAGATGTGATGACCAGCACCGAGCAGCACCATCAGATAACCCTGCATGGTGGTCGCTTCGCCCATCGCGGTCCCGGCGTTGATCTGGATCGGGGTCACGTCGGGCAGTGCTTCCTTGATAGTGCGGGCGGCTTCCAGCATTTCTTCCCAGCTTGTCGGCTGCCAGTCAGCGGGCAGACCTGCCTGCTCGAACAGGTCGGTGCGGTACCAGATCACGCGGGCATCGGTGCCACGGGCGATACCGTACAGTTCACCGTTATAGCCGAGAATGCTCTGAAGTGATTCGGGTGTTTCGCTCCAGCCTTCCCATTCGAGGACTTCTTCGCCAACCAGTTCGGTCAGCGGGGTCAGCAGGCCGCCTTCGACGAATTCCGGCAGCCAGAAGCCGTCAAATGCGAAGATGTCGGTGCCGGCGCCGACGCCGAGATCCAGCACGAGCTGCTGACGCTGATCTTCACCTGTGCCGGTGAATTCAACGGTCTGGACGCTGACGTTCCTGCCGGCTTCTTCCATCTGTGCTTCGAAGTTGGGGATGACGAAGTCGTTGATCCAGTCGAACTCTGCGCCGCTGGAAACACCGCCGATTGTTATCGTGATTTCTTCGTCCTGTGCCAGCGCGACCGAGCTAATCATGATCACGAGCAGCAGGCTAACAAGAGTGTAAAGGGTGTGGCGCTTAAACATCTGTCGCTCCTAAAAGTTCATTCCTGAGTATGACCGTTACTGGGCGATTGAGCCGTTCTTAACATCGGCCTGACGGTGGAACTGTCGGACAATCGCTATAAGTTTATTTCGGTGGTGCAGTGGATTCACGTATAACCAGTTGGGTGGGGATCAGTGTCAGAATACTCTCATATTGTTCTCCTTCGATCATCGTAATGAGACGCCGGGCAGCTTCAGCGCCGATTGATGCGGCGTTCTGCGCGACGGTGGTAAGCGGCGGTGTCTGATACTGCGCAATGTCAAGGTCGTCAAAGCCGACGAGGGAAATATCATCCGGGTTGCGCAGTCCCGCGGACGTAATAGCACGCTGTACTTTGATCGCGATCCAGTCATTGACGGCGAAGATCGCGGTGGGGCGCTCACGGTCACTGGAGCGCAGGAGAGTGATCAGGGCTTCGAATTCGGAGTCGTTCTGCTGAAGATAGGCTTCGTAGGAACTCATCTCGCGGGTGCTTTTCAGCAGAAATGGCGGCATGGCCTTTAATCCGGCGCTGACCATGGTGTCATGATAGGCGCGGTATCGCTCCGCCACCGGATACAGGTTGAGGTGAGGCCGTGCGACAAACAGGATGCGCTCGTGCCCCAAGCCGATCAGATGCTGCGTCGCCTGTACGCCGCCTTCGTAATTGTTGCTGGTGACACACGGCAGGGAAACACCGTTCACAGGCCGATCCATCAGCACAATCGGGAAGTCGATCCCCGCCGCGATGTCCAGCCCGTGCTGCACACTCTCATTGGACGGGACGATGATGCATCCGCCGGCGTTGGCCGCTGCCAGATCCTGAAGCTGGCGGCGCTCTTCACTGGGATTGCGGTCGGTGCTGGCGAACTGGACGCGCATCCCACTGCGGCGCAGCACGCGTTCGGCTCCGTTGAGCATCTGCACGGCAAACGTGCCGCGATACTCCGGGATCAGAAAGCCGACCGTGTTCGAGCCTGGGATCGCTGGCGGTTCGGCAACGAATGTGCCTTTGCCAGCGATGCGATAGATCAGACCTTCTTCCTGCCCGGCCTGCCATGCGCGCTGGATCGTTGCTCGACTGATGTCTAGTGCTGCTACCAATTCCCATTCTCCGGGTAAGCGATCATGTGGTTTTAGCGAGCCTGACTTAATTCGATGCCGCAGCTCATCCAGCAGTTGCAGGTGAAGTGGTAAAGAACTTTCCTTAATGAGATGAATATCAAGCATGGATCAACCTGTCCGTACAAGTAAGAATATAGCACAAATCAGATTAAGCAACAAAAAAATCAGATTTAAGAGTGTTTTAAGATCAGAGGGCGTTTTGACGGTTTGCTTTTTCTGACCTGTCCGTACAGGTCAGCGTGATGAGGCGACCCTGCCCGACGCATCACGCAGCCCTGATATGTCCATTTTAGAATCTGTTTGAATATTCAGAAAACCTGCTCTGAATGTTATGGAAACAGCGGACAACGACATGCAAGCATGTTCAGGCAGGCATGTTCAGGCGTTGTCCCTACAAGGTGCATCTATGCACGGTGCATTTATGCACGGTGCATAAATACACATGCTGAATGTAGGGACAGGGGCCGCATTGCTTGCAATGGCGCCCTGTCCGC
>CAYNDH010000326.1:0-3178 GCA_964395665.1 uncultured Anaerolineaceae bacterium | reverse complement strand
CTAGCGGGCGATGACACAGCATCACCCCTACACATGAGCGATTTTTGTAAATGTCAACACAACATACCCTAGCTTTCACCACCCGCTGCGAGAAAAAAAGGGTTGCATCCAGCCGGACTGTCTGCTATATTGAAACCAGCAGATGATTCGGGGCGTGGCGCAGCCCGGTAGCGCGCTTCGTTCGGGTCGAAGAGGTCATGGGTTCGAATCCCGTCGCCCCGACTGTGATTAAAAATCCCGCTGAAACCAGCGGGATTTTTGTTTTCTTTTTCCTGTCCGTAAATGACCGCTGATGTTAATCATCTCTACCCTTGCCTGATTTCTTCGAGTCCAGGCAATGATTATCAGCGACCGGCTGCCACGTCGTAAAATCCTGACAGAAATCACACATATCCGGCGGCTCATCACTGAAGTTCATCTGTCCACAGTTCGGACAGCGCCAGTATCCCGTTGGGCGGCGCGGATTGTGCTGCGGCTCATCCCTGTCACCATTCATCGAAATATTCACCCATCTGTTCTCATCATCGACCGCCCCGTCAGCCGCCTGTTATAAAGGTCTGTCATAAGCTGCCAGTCATAGCCGCCGGCTAACATCCAAATGGCACGCTGATATTCTGTTCTGATCCCACATCCAGCAGATCATACTGCATGACGGCCTGCCCGGTCACCGGAACCTGCGAACCGAATACATAGGCATTTTCGACATCCATGCTGAGATAGAAGCGGATCACCGCCCTTCTTGAAGGCGAAAACCACAATTCACCCTGACTATCGAGAATGCGACCCTCATCCGCAATCACCAGATTCATCAGGCGCAGGTCATCGGTGGTGAAGGCATAACGCCAGACCGCTTCGCCATTGATCACGGCCTTTGTCCCATCCGGGACCGCCCGTACCACACCACCGACCAGTTCATCGACGCCCAGATCAGCAATCGCTGACGCGTCGCGGTTGGTTGTCACGGCGCACACATTATCACGCACCAGAAAGGTATCCGGCCCCAGGCGCACGCCTTCGGTGGTCAGCGGCTCATCCTGATCCAGCAGCGCCCCGTCCACCGTCAGCACCACCCGGCGCTGTGATCCCAGCAGCCCGTACTGAATCGCCGCTTCAGTGAACGCCCCCGCCTGACGACTCGTCCCGGCGAACACACCATCAAAGCGCAGCGTGACCAGCGCTCTCCACGAAGGCAGGTTATCGGTGCCGCTGCTGAGTTCTGCCAGCGCGATCTGTTCGTGAAATGGCGTCGGCGGGGCGTTCTGCGTCAGTACCACGGCGGTCGCTTCATAGCTGAGATCTTCTGAAATCTGGGTCGGCGGCGGGCCGGGATTACGCGGTTGACAGGCAGCGAGTGCCACCGTCAGCAAAGACACACTTAGCAGCAGAAGTGGTGAGAACCGGGGGCGAAAATAGAATCGCAAGCGGTAAATCCATTTGATGATCAGTTAAACGAATGCTGTGTTGATTGTACAGGGCTTGACGCAGACCACAAGCGCAAAGGTGATGGGGTTAAAAAATGAGAGTCAGATAAGCAACAGTGTCCGTTTCATCCAAAGTCACGGCAAGGCCGTTATTTGAATGAAACCCCATCTTACTCTTCCTTCAAAGCAAGCAAGGAGTAGAAGCGCCATGAACCGCAGAACCATCACACTACTGGTTGTATTGATATTACTGCTTTCAGGCTCGGCAATTGCGCTGGCACAGGACGCCACCGAAGAAGCGGCAGCCGCAACCGTATCGCTCGGCAGCAGCGAGGAACTCGGCAGCTTCCTCGTCGGCCCGGACGGTATGACCCTCTACATGTTCACCAACGACGCGCCCGGTGCCAGCAGCTGTTCCGGCGACTGCGCGACCAACTGGCCGCCGCTGACCGTGGGCGAAGACGAGACACCGGTACTGGCTGAAGGCGTCCCCGGCGCACTGAATACCATCACCCGTGAAGACGGAAGCCGCCAGGTCGTTTACAACGGAATGCCGCTCTACCACTGGGCGCAGGACGCCGCCCCCGGTGACACCAACGGTCAGGGTGTGGGCGATATCTGGTGGGTGGTCAGCCCGCCGCTGGTCTCATTAAGCGGCAATGCACAATTCGGTGAAATTCTCGTCGGATCAAATGGCATGACGCTCTACCGCTTCGATAATGACACGGACGGCACATCAGCCTGCTATGACGGCTGCGCGGCCAACTGGCCCCCGCTGACCCTCGGTGACGGTCAGGAAGCCACCATCCAGCCCGGTCTGATTGGCGAAGTCGGCACGATCGAACGCACCGACGGCACAGTTCAGGTCACATTCGATGGAATGCCGCTGTACTACTGGGCACAGGATGCCGCCCCCGGTGATGCCACCGGCCATGGCGTGGGCGATATCTGGTGGGTGGTGAAACCGCCGACCGTCAGCGTTGCGGCCACCGCGCTGGGTGATGTGCTGGTCGGGCCAAACGGCATGACGCTCTACATGTTCACCGAAGATTTTGACGGTGTGAGCGCCTGCTACAATCAGTGCGAGATCGCATGGCCGCCGCTGCTGGTCGGTGAAGGTGAAGAAATTGTCGTCGGGGAAGGCGTAACCGGGGCAATCGGCACGACAGTACGCGATGACGGCACGACACAGGCGACGATCAACAACATGCCGCTGTATTACTGGTGGCGCGATGTGGTCCCTGGTGATGTCACCGGTCAGGAGTTCCAGCAGGTCTGGTACGTCCTCAGCCCGACGGGTGAGATCATCTTCGACACGGTTGAAGCTGAAGGCGAAGGCGGATAAACGGATAAACGGATAAACGGATAGCCGCAGCATCACGGCATCGCGGCACAGCATCCAGTCGAAGTAATCAGACAGCGCGGGACGTCTTATGGACCTCTCGCGCTGTTTTGTGTTATCGTCTCTGTGCTGCAACCGATGGACAACCGACAGGAAACACGCTGACATGCCGCTCAACTCCGCCCTGCCGCTGCGTGCTGTGGAATATCGTTCACCCGCCGCCGCCGACCGCTTCCCCTTCACAGTGCCGGTGATCCGCACCCTGCAATCGCTGCACTTTGAGTCACCTGTCACCTTTCTGGTGGGCGAAAACGGTTCTGGAAAATCGACGCTTCTGGAAGCCATCGCCATTGCAGCCAAATCCATCACGGTCGGAACATCCAGCGCCCATACCGACGCCCCCCTGACCGCTGTC
>CAYNDH010000325.1:0-3201 GCA_964395665.1 uncultured Anaerolineaceae bacterium | reverse complement strand
TGCGCCAGCAGTTGTCGTTCGCCGTCTGGCAGCGGCTGCGCTCCTGCGCGTTGAAGACGTAGAAGCCGCCCTTGTAGTCCAGCAGCCCGTACAGGTGGAAGTGGCGGAAGAAGGTGATCGTGTTGGAGAAGCCGATCTCGCGCGTGGGGATCGACGAGCCGATGAACTGCTTCGCGGCGTCGCCGGCGGGGAAGATGGCGGCGCCGGCCGTGGTCAGCTGCGGCTCGCCCGCGTTGTAGATGCAGGCGTTCGGGCCCGTCGTCGCGGCGTTGGACGCGAGCTCGTCGACGCCGCAGCGGAGGGGGGGCGTCACCCAGAAGCCGCCGAGGGGATACCCCACGCGATGCTGCTGGACCGCGCCGTAGGCCTGGCCGCCCGGCGTCTCGAGGGTCTTGTCGGCGATGCCGAAGCTCACCAGCTCGTTCGCGTTGGCCGCGAAGTTGAGCCGCGTGTCCCAGCGCAGGTTGGGCATGTCGAGCGGCGTACCGAACAGCCCGATCTCGAAGCCGCTGTTGCGCACCTCGCCCAGGTTGGACCAGCGCGAGCCCGTGAAGCCCGTGGACGGCGCGTTGGCCACCAGCTGGAGCATGTCGGTGGTGCGCTTGTCGTACCAGGTGAAGTCCGCGCCCACGCGGTCGTCGAACGCGCTCGCCTCGAAGCCGAGCTCGATCTCCTCGCCCTTCTCCGGCTTGAGGTTCGGGTTGCCGTAGGCCGACGTGAGCGCCGCGGAGCCCGTCGTGGTGCCGAGCGTGACGCGGTCGACGGTGTACGTCTGCGGAGCCGAGAAGGCCGACGGGGCCCGGCCGGCCTGGCCCCACGCGCCGCGCAGCTTGAGGCTGCTCAGGCGGAGCGACTCGATGAACCCGCGCGCGCCCGGCTCGTCGGAGACCACGTACGACACGGAGAACTTGGGGTAGACGATGAGGTCGAAGTCCGTACCGAACGAGGAGTGGTCGTCGGCGCGGACGGCGCCCGTCACGTACAGGCGCTCGCCCCAGCCGAGCTGCTGCTGGATGTAGTAGCCGAGCGAGTTGTTCTCGCTGTACCCCTCGGCGCCGGTGCTGCGCTGGGCCAGGTTGACCAGCGTCACGTCGGGCGCGCCGAGGCCGATGCCGGTGGCGGAGATCGTCTCGCGACGGTCGCTCGTCACCTGCGCACCGAACGAGGTCGTGGACTGCACGCTGGGGCTGGGCTCCCAGAGCAGGTCGCCGTTGTAGTTGACCGTGATCAGCTCGGCCGTGGGCGTGCGGCGCAGGTTGGCGCCGGCGGCCGCGTCAGGGTCCTGGGCCGTCGCGATCTCGTTCGGCAGGAAGAGGAGCTGCGCCTGGGTGGTCGTGTTGTCCACGCCCGCCGTGATCGTGTTGCGGAACCACGAGAAGGGCGTGTAGCGCGCCGTGCCGCTCAGCGTGAGGCGGTTGGAGTTCGTGAAGTTGCGGTACTTGTTGGCGCCCTCGGGCGCGATCGTGCGCCACCCCTCGTTGCCCTCACCCACGAACGGACGGCGCCCCGGCAGCCCGCGCGTGGAGCTGAGGAGGAGCCCGTTCACCGACTCGTCCTGGATCGGCAGCCGGATGCGGCCGTCCGACCAGTTCACCGAGACGTCGAGGTTGAGCTGGTCCGACGGGATGAAGGAGAAGTTGGTGCGGATCGAGGTGCGGTTGACGTCGTTGTTGAGGAAGACGCCCTGCTCGACGTCGCGGTCGGCCGAGACGTAGAGCGAGTAGTTGGTGCCGCCGCCGCGCACCGAGGCCGAGAAGCGCGACAGGTCGCCCGTGCGGAGGGCGTTCGGGTCGCGCATGATCGGGTTGTCGGTGATGATGCCGTTCAGCGGCACGTTCGGCTCATGGCAACCGGGCCAGAGCGGGGTCGGGTCGGTGGCCGAGACCGTCTGCGCGCGCTTCACCGCGTCGCAGGTGGTGTAGTTGTCGGCCGGCGCCAGGTGCCACTCGGTCTGGCCGCGCTCGGCGCGGAAGCCCCACTGCAGCGCCTGCTCACCGCGGCTGCCGCGCTTGGTGATGATCTGGATCACGCCGTTGGCCGCCTCGGCGCCGTAGAGCGTGGAGGCGGCGGGGCCCTTGATGATCTCGATGCTCTCGATGTCGTTCGGGTTCAGCCAGTTGAGCGCCGACGTGACCTGGGTGGACTGCGCCAGCCAGGCCGTGCAGCCGCCCGTGGCGCTGAAGCCGCCGAGGTCGGAGATGTTGTAGCGGATGCCGTCGATGAAGACGACCGGCTGGTAGCCGCTGGTGGAGCCCGAGCCGCGGATGCGGATCTCGCCCGCCGTGCCGGCCGCGCCGGAGCCGGGGAGGATGGTGACGCCGGGGCTCTTGCCCTGGAGCACCTCGCTCACGTTCATGATCGAGTTCCGCTCGGTGAGCTCGGCCACGTCCACCTGGGTGATCGAGTTGCCCACCGTGCGCCGCTCCACCGCGCCGGCCGTGCCCGTGACGACCACCTGCGAGAGCTGCGTCGCCGAGGTCGAGAGGGAGAAGTCCACCCGCACCGTGTCGCCGCCGGCGACGGTGATGTTCCGGGTCTGGGCGCCGTAGCCGATGCGCCGCGCCTGCACCTGCCGCTCGCCGGCCGGCACGGCGGTGATGACGAAGTCGCCGGTCGCGTTGGTGAGCGCGCCGAGGGTGGTGCCGGTGATGGTGACCTGGACGCCGGTGAGGGGCTGTTGCGCCCCCGCATCCATCACCCGGCCACGGACGACGCCGTTGGTCTGGGCGGCCAGGCTGCCCGGCAGGGCCAGCGACAGCGCCGTCAGCGCCGCCAGCAGCCGGGCTTCTCGAACGAATTTGAACCGCATCGAGTCTCTCCACAGACGGTGACGGATGCCGACCACACCGGCCATCGAGGTCGCCGGAGGCGGTCTCTGACGGGGCAGTCGACGTCCTATCGGCTCGGAGCACCTGACGGGCAGGCGTCCGGACGCGGCGGGGCGCCGCATCATATTGAGGCGGCGCCAAGTTAGGTGTTGCCGTGCGCGTCCACAATGGCGCCGCCCTCGACCGTACCGTTTTCGAGCACTCGCCACCCGGTCGGTCCTACCGGCCTCGTCCCCTCCATGGCGCCAGCGCGGTCCGCCGCCTATTCTTACGCGGCTGTGCGCGAACGAGCACGCCTGCCGCGTGGGACGGGACCGACCCTGCCAGGTCCCCGCCCCCGCGGCCGGCGCCGGCGCCGCAGCGGGCCGGTCGG
>CAYNDH010000324.1:0-3227 GCA_964395665.1 uncultured Anaerolineaceae bacterium | reverse complement strand
GATGTCGCACGAGCTGCGCACGCCGCTCAACGCCATCGGCGGCTACGTGGACCTGCTCTCGATGGGCCTCCACGGCCCCGTGAGCGAGAGCCAGCTCGGCGCGCTCGAGCGCATCCGCCGCAGCCAGCAGCACCTGCTCGCCGTCATCAACGACCTGCTCAACTACAGCCGCATCGAGGCGGGGCAGGTGCACTACGACTTCACGGCGGTCCGGGTTGAGCACGCCACCGACGCGGTGATGGAGATGGTGGAGCCGCAGGCGCTCGAGAAGTCCATCACCATCGAGCGCCAGCCCTGTCCGCCCGAGGCGGTGGCCTGGGCCGATGCCCTCAAGGTGGAGCAGATCCTCCTCAACGTGCTCTCCAACGCCGTCAAGTTCACGCCGGAGCACGGCCGCATCTCCGTCGGCTGCACCATCGTGGACGACATGCTGGAGCTTCGCGTGCACGACAGCGGCCCGGGCGTGCCTCCGGACAAGCGCGACGCCATCTTCGAGCCCTTCGTGCAGCTGGGCCGCACGCTCACCACGGGCCACGAGGGCACCGGGCTCGGGCTCGCGATCAGCCGCGACCTCGCGCGGACGATGGGTGGCGACCTCCTCGTCGAGCCGGTCGACACGCCGGGCGCGACGCTGCTCCTCACGCTGCCGCGCACCACGGAGCGTTAGCCGACCTCAGTCGCTCCTGAGCGCCATCGCCGGGTCCACGCGCGTGGCGCGGCGAGCGGGCACCCAGCTCACCGCGGTCGCCAGCGCGCCGAAGAAGAGCACCACCGCCACGAGCGTCGCCGGGTCGGACGGGCTCACCCCCACCGCGAAGAAGCGGAGCATCCGGCCGGCCACCAGGTGCAGCGCCACCCCGATCGCCAGCCCCCACACGGCCAGCCGGAGCGTCTCGCGCACCACCATCCGCGCCACGTCGGCCGGCCGCGCGCCGAGCGCCAGGCGCACGCCGATCTCCGGCACCCGCTGCGCCACGCCGTACGCCACCACGCCGTACAGGCCGAGCACCGCCAGGCAGAGCGCCGTCGCGGCCAGCGCGCCGAACACCCCCGTCATCCAGCGCTGGAGCCGCGCGTCGCTTCGCAGCTCCTCGATCACCGGCCTCACCAGCGTCGCCGGCTGCATCGGATCGAGTGACGCGATCGCGGCGTGCACTGCCGGGATGCCCGCCTCCGCCGCTCCCCGCATGCGAACCAGGTACTCCGGCTCCGCGGCGGCCACCTGCTCCGCGTGCAGGTACACGACCGGCAGGCCCGAGATGCCCGCGCGGGGAAAGCCGGTGTGCACGGTGCGCTCGTCGCTCACCACGCCAACCACCGTGGCCCATGGCTGCGCATCGCTCCCCAGGCGTATCCGCTGCCCCACCGGCGACGACGCATCGGGCCACAGCCGGCGGCCGAGTGCCTCGCTCACGACCGCCACGGGCGGCGCGCCGGCGCGGTCGTCGCTCGCGAAGGCGCGGCCAGCCACGAGGCGCAGCCCCTTCGTGGCGAGGTAGTTCGCGCTGGTCGCCTGGAAGTCCAGCAGGTGCACGAACTCCTGCTTGCCCGCCGGCGTGGCATCGGTGGCCAGCCGGTACATGCCGCCGGTGGTGTCGCCGCCGATCCAGTGCCTCGGCTGCCCGCTCCACGCCGCATCCTCCACGCCCGGCGTCGCCGCCAGCCGGGCCACGGCAGCCTCGCGGTACGCCCGCTGCGACTCCGCGGTGGGATACCCCACCTCGTCGAGCGACACCCGAACCCGCAGCAGCTGCTCCGCGGGAATGCCGGGATCCACCGCCGCCACGTTTGCCTGGCTGCGCGCCAGCATGAATGTGCCGGCCACCAGCACCACCGCCATCGCCATCTCGGCGCCCACCAGCAGGCGGCGCAGCCGCGCACGGTGCACCGCGCCCCCCGCTCCAACGCCGCCGGTGCCGAGCGCCGCCACGAGGTTCGCGCGGCTGCCGTCCAGCGCGGCCGGCACCCCGAACACGAGCACGGTCGTCACCGCCGCCGCGATCGCCACCAGCAGCGCGCGCCACTCCACCCCGAAGCGCACCCAGGTGGGCGCGTTCGGCACCGCGATGCGGCTCATGAGGTGCACGCCCACCACCGCGATCGCCACACCGAGTGCGGTGCCCACGGCGGCCAGCACGACGCTCTCCGTCAGCCCCTGGCGCAGCAGCCGGCCGCGGCCAGCGCCCAGCGCGCCGCGGATCGCCGTCTCCCGTCTGCGTGCCACGTTCCGCGCGAGCAGCAGGTTGGCCACGTTGGCGCACGCCACCAGCAGTACGAACGCCGCGGCACCGAACAGCAGCACCACCATCTGCGGCGGCAGGCCGCCGCGGCCGCGGTCCGCGATCCCGTCGCGCACGCGAAGCGCGTAGCGCTCGCCGTCGGCCACCAGGTCGCCCGCCGCGAGCGCCGCGCCGATGGCCGCCACCTCCGCGCGCGCCGCCTCCAGCGTGGCGCCATCGCGCAGGCGCGCCATCACCTGCACCTCCTCCGTCGCATCGGAGACCACGAGCGGTCGCCAGAGCGTGGATCGCTCGTAGAAGCCGAAGTCGCGCGGCATCACGCCCACGATCGTGGCCGGCACGCCCGCCACCACCACGCTCCGGCCCAGGATGTCGGCCCGGCCACCGAAGCGCGACTGCCACAGCCCATGCCCGATGACCACGACGGCTGGCGCACCCGGACGGAGATCCTCCGCACCGAGCAACCGGCCGAGCTGCGGTCGCGCGCGCAGCGCCGCGAACGCCCCGGTCGACATCTCGGAGACCACCACCTGCTCCGCCATGCCGTCGGCGTACAGATTCACCCACGTCTCGCGGAACGCCGCCACAGTTTCGAACGAGCGCGCGCGGTCGCGAACCGCCTCGTACGCCGCCCACCGCATGCTGTTGAACGGGTACGACCGCCCATCCTCCTCGGCCAGCGACACCAGCCGCGACGGCTCCGGGTACGGCACGGGGCGCAGCAGCAGCGAGTCCACGAAGCTGAAGATCGTCGTGAGCGCGCCGATGCCGAGCGCGAGGATCAGCACGACGACGACGGAGACGAGGCGGGCGCGGCGGAGGCCGCGCAGCGCGTGGCGGAGATCCTCGAGCATGAGCGCAGGGGTGGCGGTGAGGGGCGCCTGCACGTCGGCGGCCGCGCCGTCGCGGCCGTCTCCCCCACGCTGCCGCCAGCGGCGCGGACCCGCCAGCCCGCACTATATTAGGATTCGATGAATCCTTCGCGCC
>CAYNDH010000323.1:0-3235 GCA_964395665.1 uncultured Anaerolineaceae bacterium | reverse complement strand
CTCCCGCCGCGATCCACTGCCATCGCTTACGCATCAGATTCTGATCCACCTGTTTCTAACAATCCGTTTTTAATAATCATTCCCTATGTGAGTGACGGCTTCAACACTTGGACTCATCACTCCCTTGACCCTGACGCCATCCGGCGCAAAGATAGCGGCAATATCGGATTGAGGCAACGGTGACAATCCGGTGACCCATCAGACCGTCATCTGAAGATCAGACAACCCGTATCACGCTGTATGTTACTGCTGTAACCAGCGTGTGCCGGATTGAGGAAGGGATTTATCAACATGAAAGTCGGCGTTTTGGCGCTTCAGGGCGCGTTTATCGAACATGAGAAAATGCTGCGCGATCTGGGCGTGGAGACGGTACAGGTGCGCCTTCCGCAGCATCTGGCAGGGCTGGATGCGCTCATCATCCCCGGCGGCGAAAGCACCACCATCGGCAAGCTGGCTGTCCAGTATGATCTGATCGAGCCGCTGCGCGAATTTGCACAGGAAAAGCCGACGTGGGGCACCTGCGCCGGGATGATTTTTCTCGCCACAGAGATAGGGCTTGACCGTCAGCCTATTCTCGGTTTAATGGATATAACCGTAAATCGCAATGCATTTGGCCGCCAGATCGACAGCTTTGAGGCTGATCTGCCGGTGAAAGGGCTGGACGAGCCATTTCCGGCGGTCTTTATCCGCGCACCCGTTGCGACAGCGGTCGGTGAGGATGTCGAGATCCTGAGCCAGCTTGACGATGGCCGGATTGTGGCTGCCCGTCAGGGACACTGGCTGGCGACTGCTTTTCATCCAGAGCTGTCAGCGGATTCACGGCTGCACGCCTACTTCCTGCAGATGGCGCGTGAAGCGGGTGCGGCAGATGGGAATGACACAGAAGCCAAATCATAGTTCACAAGGACGCAGGGCATTGTTATAATCCCGCCGATTTTCGAACACTAGGATATAAGGCTAATCTGGGGGCCAAGTGATGAAGTTAGAGCAGGACATCCTGAAAACGCAGGTTTTTCTGGGGCCGGGCGAGGCAGATGATCTCGATCTGGATGAAGAACTCGAGGTCGATGACCCGGTGATTGATGCCGGTCTGAATGACGATTTTGGTGCTGATCTCGATGAAGACGATGAGGATGATGATGATCTGGACGATCTCGATGATATTGATGAGGATGAGATCGAACCGGAAGAATTTGAGATTGAGGACGATCTGATCAACATCCCGGTGATCGTCGATGATGCCGAAGTCGATGATGAAGGTTATGACCTTGAGGACGAGGACGATCTGGAGATCGACCTCTACGGTGATGATGACGACGATTACGACGATGAAGACGAGGACGAAGACTTCTACGAAGACGATTACGGCTTCTAGCGCGTCCTGAAAATTCAGCGCGTTTTATGGTGGGCGGGATGCTTCCCGCCTCTGTGGCTTTGGGTATTTAATCACTGCGGCGGGCGGAGATCCTGTAAGCGGAGCTGGAGATTCTGCCGCCCGTGCCACTCGTTCATCTCAAGCTGAAACGCGAGATCAGCATATTCCAGTCCACGGCTGGCCCAGTGCCCCAGACTAAACCCAATCGCATCCAGCGGCGGCTGACCAGCCCGCGCAATCTTCAGGCGCAGATGCTGATCTTCCTTGCCGACGGTGCGCGTCTCGATGATGCGCGCCTTCTCGACCATGAACGTCGGGCGTGGGTTGGAATGGCCGGTCGGCTCCAGGCTGTCGAGTTCCCGGCACAGCTCATCGCTGATCTGATGCACATCCAGATGCACGTCGATGTCAAGGGTGGGGACCAGTGACTGACCGTGCAGGGCGTCGCGTGCCAGTCCGGTCAGGCGGTCGCGCAGCAGTGGGATATTCTCATTCAGCACGGTGAAACCCGCCGCCAGCGTATGCCCGCCGTGACGCACGAGCAGATCGGCGCATTCGTCCAGCGCACGGGTGATGTCGAACTGCGGGATGCTGCGGCAGGATGCGCGGCTTTCGGTCTCGCCTTCTTCCATGACAATCGTCGGCATGTAGTATTCTTCGACCAGCCGACCGGCCACCAGCCCGACGATCCCCGGCTCGAATGACGAATCGGAGGTGAAGATCAGCGGCTCGTCACCGACATCCAGTTTGGTGCGGATCTTCTCCTGTGCGGCGCGGGTGATCTCCTGCCGACGGATGTTGAGGTCATTCAGTTTGTCTGCCCACATCTTTGCTTCTTCATCGGTTCTGGCGTCCAGCAGCCTGTAAGCCTGCATCGCATCTTCCAGGCGACCGGCGGCATTGATGCGCGGGCCGATGCCGAAGCCGATGCTCATGGCGGATGCGCTGCCCGGTCTGACGCCGCACACATCCAGCAGGGCGCGGATGCCGGGACGCTGCGCCCGGTTGAGCTGTTCCAGCCCGCGGCGGACGAGTGCCCGATTTTCCGGTCGATTAAGCGGCATGAGATCCGCCACCGTGCCGATGGCGACCAGATCAACCAGACTGTCGAGATCGAGACGCGGACGCCTGTTTTTGCTGCTGCTGTTCCTGATGTCAGCCTGTAAGAGTGCTTCGACGACTTTATAGGCCACGCCGACACCGGCCAGCATATCTTCGGGATAGCCTTCGCGCTTGGGATTGACGACGGCGTAGGCTTCCGGGATCTCATCGCCCAGCGAGTGATGATCGGTGACGATCACATCGAGTCCAAGGCTGCGACCGTATTTCACTTCGTCCACCGAGCGGATGCCGCAGTCCACGGTGATGACCAGTTTGATCCCGGCGCGTGCCATGCGTTCCAGCGCTTCGTTGTTGAGGCCGTAGCCTTCATCGACGCGGTGTGGGATGTAGGGCTGTGCCCGTGCGCCCAGTGCCTTCAGGGCCTGCACCAGCAGCGTGGTAGAGGTCACACCGTCGGCGTCGAAGTCGCCATAGACGACAATCCGCTCCTGCATTTTGATGGCCTGCCGCACCCGCCCGACCAGCTTGTGCATATCCTGCATGGCGAACGGGTTGTGAGAACAGGTTTTGATATAGAGGAATTCTGCTGCATCGTTCGGATGTTCAAAGCCCCGGTTATACAGCACCTGCGCCAGGATGGGACTCATCCCCCGATACTGACGCAGGAGTTCAGGGCTGACCTGTTCGCGCAGCTTCCAGTGTTTCTGGAGAGTGGTGGTTGCCATTCACGTTTCAAACTACAACTCAATTATTTTCCGCATGTTAACATGCGTTCTATAGATGGGCAAGCGATGAGGC
>CAYNDH010000322.1:0-3316 GCA_964395665.1 uncultured Anaerolineaceae bacterium | reverse complement strand
CGACCGTCTTTAATACCACTGAAGAAGGCTATGACGGTCAGTTTAATTACTTCATCGCCCGTGATCCGGCAGGCGCACCGGCCTTCATCGCACAGGGTGAGGACTTCCCCGCCTATCGCTATCAGCGGATACTTTTACCCGCGCTCGGCTGGCTGTTCTCACTCGGCGGACAGGCGGCGCTGATCCCGTGGGCGCTGCTGGCGGTCAATCTGGCAGGGATCGGTCTGGGGACGTGGGCGCTTTCCCGGATACTGATCGAACACCGTGTCTCACCGTGGTACAGCCTTGGATGGGCGCTGTCACTGGCCGGGATCGCATCGGTGCGGCTTAGTCTGGCCGAACCGCTGGCCTATGGTCTGGCGGCATATGCGCTCTGGCTGCTGACTCAAAGGCGCTGGTTGTGGAGCGCGGTCGTCTTCGCACTGGCGGCACTGGCAAAAGAGACGACACTGTTGATCGCGGGTGGCGCTGGCCTCTGGCTGCTGTGGCAGAGTGTGAGTGATGCCGGTCAGCGCGGAGTCTGGCTGCGGCGTGCGGTGAGCTTTGGCCTCATCGCCCTGACACCGTTTGTCCTGTGGCAGTTATATCTTCGCGCATGGCTGGGCGAATTCGGCATCGGCTCCGGCGGACGGCTGGCGACGCCGTTCGAGATCATCCCCTTTGCCGGGATACTCCGTATCCTGACCGAAGGCACACCGGCGATCTTCGCGGTCATGCTGGCGATACTGATCCCGTTTGTGCTGATCCCAACCCTGTGGGGATTATGGCGCAGTGTGCGCGATGTGCTGGCAGAACGCGCTGATCTGTTTACATGGGTACTGCTGGCGGCCTGCGCGGTGATGCTATTCGTCCCCTTCTCGACGTACCGTGAGCCGCTCGGCATCCTGCGCTTCATCGCCGGTTTGCAGATCGCGCTGATTGCTTACAGTGCCTCGCACCGACTGAAACGCCCGCTGCGCTATAGTCTACTATGGGCGCTGACGACGCTGTTCGTCCTCATGTCAGATTTCGGGCAGAGCGCATAGCCTAGTCGTCACATAAGCCTATGAAGCGAGTACCGTGAAAAGACAAATACCAGAAATGATAGCCCTGTTTGTGATCCTTACTCTGTCAGGATCAGGTCTATTCGGGCAGCATTCCTCTCCTGATCCTCGAATTGTCTTTTCATCTGACTTGAGAGGGACCACGAATATCCACGTTATGGACGCGGATGGAAGTAATGTGCATACGCTGGAACTAAGCGATCAATACAATGTTGTCCCTGCATGTTCGCCTGACGGCACGCGTATTGCTTTTGCGAACAGCTTTATCGGGAATTGGCGCATTGATGTAATGAATGCGGATGGCTCAAACCGCATAACCCTCACTGATGAGACATCCTTTAGCAGTGGGCCATCATGGTCACCAGACGGTAACCAAATCGCTTTTACCGCTAATCATGAGGGGACAATTGTCAGTGAGGGTTCAGATCTTTATGTCATAAATGATGATGGTTCAGGCGTTATTCATCTGCTGGATAACGACTATGCTGAAAGTGAACCCGCGTGGTCACCTGACGGGACAAGAATTGCATTTGTGTCCACATTACGTGTTGGTGTAGATGATCTCAACCCAGAGATTTTCGTCATAAATCCCGATGGCACTCAAGTAAAGCGTATTACAAATTCCCTGAGTTCCGACACGAGTCCCGCGTGGTCACCAGACGGAACAAAAATTGCATTTAGCTCCGACCGACATGGCAACAATGAAATTTATATCATGGATGCAGATGGGACCAATGTCGTGCGCCTGACGAAAAATAGTGCTTATGACGATAAGCCTTCATGGTCACCAGACGGAACGAAGATTGCATTTGTTTCTAATCGACATCATAACGAGACGACTGCAATTTACGTGATGGACACAGATGGCAATAACGTGCAGTTATTGACCGATCCAGCCGTAAACAGTTGGTCACCGTGCTGGCTGGTAACTGGCACATCAATACCTGTTCCGACTGTACCTCCTCCGCTGACGGCAACACCGTATCAGGATGACTGATACCGTCCACCGCTCAGGGGCTATTGAAACGGCATTCAGCCTCAGCTAACATCTGTCTGCTATAGCCCATACAGCGCTTCAGATGATACTGTTGCCTGTACTTTTGCTTTTATATCAGGAAGGGAAGCATTATGGATTTCCCACGCGCAAGCGGTGTACTCCTTCATCCAACATCGCTGCCGGGTCGCTACGGGATCGGAGATCTCGGCGTGGCCGCATATCAGTTTGTCGATTGGCTTCAGGCCGCCAGCCAGACCTACTGGCAGGTGCTGCCACTTGGCCCCACCAGCTATGGCGACTCGCCTTACCAGTGCCTCTCCGCGTTTGCCGGAAATGCCAACCTGATCAGCTTCGACTGGCTGCTGCGTAAAGGCTGGCTGAATGACTCCGATCTGGTGGATCTGCCGGATTTCTCCACGCATACCGTCGATTTTGGCGGTGTGATCGAATATCACAATCGGATTCTGGATGTGGCATACCAGCATTTCACAAGCGCCGCTTCGGATGCCGAAAAGCAGGCGTTTGAGAGCTGGTGCACGGCACAGTCTGGCTGGCTGGATGATTATACGCTGTTCATCGCGCTCAAGAACGAGAACGGCGGTAAGGCGTGGGTGGAGTGGGAAAATGAGGGCGAAGCGCTGCATCAGCCGGACGCACTGGCCGCCGCCCGTGAACGCCTCTCCGAACCGATCGCCATGTCCCGCTTCCGTCAGTGGGTGTTTTTCACCCAATGGGGCGAACTGAAAGCCTACGCCAACGAGCGCGGCATTCAGATCATCGGCGATATCCCGATCTTCGTCGCGCATGACAGCGCCGATGTGTGGGCGAATCGCGATTACTTCTCACTGGACGAAAAAGGTCACCCGACCGTAATCGCCGGAGTCCCGCCGGATTACTTCAGCGAGACCGGCCAGCGCTGGGGCAATCCGCTGTACAAGTGGGATGTACTGAAGGCCGACCGCTATCGCTGGTGGGTGGATCGTGTGCGTGCCACGCTGGAACTGGTCGATCTGGTACGCATTGATCACTTCCGGGGCTTTGAGGATTACTGGGAAATCCCGGCGGAAGAGGAAACAGCGGTCAAAGGTGTGTGGCGCAAGGGGCCGAATATCGACTTCTTCAATGTGCTTTCGGAAGAACTCGGCGATCTGCCGATTATCGCTGAAGATCTCGGCCAGCTTACGGAAGCGGTCGAGCAGTTACGCGACGATCTCAACCTGCCCGGTATGAAGATCCTTCAGTTCGCATGGGATAACCCGGATAACGAGTTCCTGCC
>CAYNDH010000321.1:0-3317 GCA_964395665.1 uncultured Anaerolineaceae bacterium | reverse complement strand
TTTCTCGTGAAAATCTGCACAAATCCTGCCGAATGAGGTACAATAGCCTCTTTGTGTCGTAGTGTTTGAGTGAAATCTCCATGCGTCGCTTTTTTCTGTTGGTACTTTCCCTCTTTACTCTCGTCCTCCTCTCCGTTCAACCCGCACAGGCTCATGGCTTTATCGTCCGCGCCGTGCCCGAAAATCAGGCCGTCCTTCAGCGTTCGCCTACACGCCTGCAATACTGGTTCAGCGAAGGATTGGAACCGGACTACAGCTCGATCAAGGTCCGCGACTCGAACGGCAATATCATCGCCACCGGCGGCGTGGACAGCGAAAACACCGCCCTGATGCGTGCCCAGCTTCCGCCTAACCTGCCCGAAGGCACGTATATCGCCGAACTGCGAATCGCCTTTGCCAGTGACGGCCATGTGATCACCGAAACACGCGTGTTCACGGTCGGCACTCCGACGGCTGGCAGCACAGTTGAAGGCAGCAGCACATTTAACGATGTGATCCCGCTGGAAGTCATCTGGCGGACGCTGCTGTTCTCATCCACCCTGCTGCTGTTCGGCGCGTTCAGCCTGTACAGCGTGGTATTGCTTCCGGCATGGGGCAGCGCAGACCATCCCGCCGGAATGCTGCCGCCGCGTGTGATGCGTATCCTGAACCGGATCGTCGGTGCGGCGCTGGTGGTGGCCGTCATCGGACAGGGGCTGTCGCTGTTGCAGCAGTCCATGGCGTTCTTTAATACCGGCCTCGATCGGGTCATCAGTCAGAACCTGTGGAGCGTCGTGCGTGTCGGTTCACGCTTCGGCGATCTGTGGAATTTCCGCACCCTGCTGCTGGTGATCATCATCGCGCTGTTCGGCGCGTCGATCTACTTCCGCGAGACCCAGCCCCGCGCCGTGCGTGCCTGCTGGACAGCCAGCGTATGGGGAATGGCCCTGCTGCTGGGCGTCTTCAGTGCGGGAAGTCATGCCGCAGGTTCGCTGCTGATGCCGTGGGTCGGCATCACCATGGACTGGCTGCACGTGATCGCGGTCGGCTTCTGGGCCGGTGGGCTGGCGGTCCTGACACTGGTGCTGCCGGTCGCGCTGAAGCCCTACAGCGGCGATTCGCGGCGGCTGGCGCTGCTGGCTGTGATGCGGCGCTTTTCGCGGGTGGCGCTGGCCGCGTCGATGATCGTCATCGCCAGCGGCATCTACAGCACACTCAACTGGATCGAGCGCCCTGCCGAGCTGACGGATACCCGCTTCGGGCTGTCGCTGCTGGTCAAGCTGGCACTGGTCGCGGCGCTGCTGGCGGTGGGTGCGGTGCATTTCCTCGCGCTCAATCCGCAGCGCTTTGAGGCCATCGGAGCGCGTCTGCAAAACCTGCGCTTTCTCTCCACCCTGCGGCTGGAAAGCGTGCTGGCGCTGGTGGTCGTATTCGCCGCTGCCCTGCTGACGGCAACGCCGACCCCGACACCGGAATACACCCGCAATCAGCTTCCCGCCCCGACCGCGACTCAAACCGCTGACGGCTACACTCTGACGCAGAGCATCACGCCCGGTGGTCCAGGAGTCAACAGCTACGATCTGCTGATCTCGCGTGACGGTCAGCCGGTGGAGAATATCGACATCGAGATGCGGCAGGTATCCCCGACACGTGAACTGCGCGGCGAAGAACAGACCGCCGATCCGGTCGATGCTGGTCTGTATGTCGCCGCCGATGCCGTGATCGATCAGCCGGGCCAGTGGTGGACGCTGATCAGTCTGCGCACCCCGGATGGACAGATCACGCATACCGCCTTCGAATGGGACATCAGTTCCGACGCCGCTGTGATCCAGTTTCAGCCGCCGAAACTTCAGCACTGGATTGCGATTGGACTGGTCATTGTGACCCTCATATGGATGATGCTGCCCGCCTTCCGGCGGCTGATGCGCCGTCTCGACCTCAGCCCGACGATGGTGGGCATCGGTGTTGGCTCGGTCATTCTGGTCACCGTGCTGATCGTCTTCGGCACGGTCTTATGGCAGGAACAGGAGCGCCTGTATCTGCAAGCCATCAACCCGCCGCCGACCGTGGTCAATACACAGCTTCCGACGGCGGCATCCGTTGCCAGCGGACAGGGATTGTTCGAGCAGCACTGCGCGGCATGGACGGTTCCGGAAGCCGCATCCAGTTTGAGTGGATTTAAAGTCCAGCTTGATCACCTGCGGGATGATACGCTGTTTGCGATCACCCAATCCGGCGGACGCGGACTCCCGGCCTGCGCCGGCGAACTCAACACCGCCCAGCGCTGGGATCTGGTCAATTACATCCGCACGCTGAACGTGGGTTGATATTGGCCGTAGGAGCGCACGCAGGCGCTCCCTACATCGCCATCTGTCTGTGCGTCCGGTGTAGGGACAGGGCCTGCCCTGTCCGCCCGCCTGTCTGTGCGTCCGGTGTAGGGGCGGTGCTGTGTCGCCGCCCGCCACGCACATCGCACCTGTCGGATAGAAAACAGAACAGCCCACCAATCCGGTGGGCTGTTCGTGCTGACGGCGAAGGATGATGTATTTGCGGGTGTAGAGAGAGACTATCGAGTCAGAGAGCGTATAGCCAGAGCAGATGGTTTCAGGCCGCCGCGTGTTGATACCACAGCGCCAGTGCGATTACTCGTTATGGCCGCTGAAGATCGCACGGATTTCCTGCGTGCGGCGGTTCAGGCTTTCCTTCAGCAGCACCGGGCTGCTGATCAGACCACCACCGCGCACCGTCGCACCGATCACCAGACCGGCGCTGATCAGGATGATGTCCTTGACGACATACTGACCTTCGAGCGTGAAAACGAACGGGAAGGTCGCCCAGATACGATCCGGTGCAAGGATGATCGGTGACATCGCACCGGCCATCTGGCCCAGCAGCAGGATCACGGTCAGGCGCATGAACTTGCCCGTGATGAAGCCAAGGCCGATGGTCATCTCCAGCAGCGCCAGAAACGGCAGGAACAGGTCCATCGGCAGGAAGGTGATTGCAGCGCGGATCAGCGGTTCAGCCGGACTCATGCCGGGGAACAGTTTCAGCGCACCAAACCAGACAAAGACCAGGCCGATCGAGATGCGCAGCAGCGTCAGGCTGTGACGGGCCAGCAGGCGCGTAATCTGTTTGTCGGCGGTGTTGAAGCGTTGCACGAGTGTATCGGTTGACATGGCATTTCCCCTTTTTGGATCTGTTGGTTGTTTGATTGTCGGTCGTTGAAGATGACATCATTTAACCGCAAACCGGAAATCTATACGTCAACCGCAGGGATGAAGTTTTATTCAGACATGGGGCTTAAGGCTTCTCTAGGCCATTGGATGGAGCCTGAA
>CAYNDH010000320.1:0-3351 GCA_964395665.1 uncultured Anaerolineaceae bacterium | reverse complement strand
ATCTGACCGCCGATTAAGCGGTTAGCTGCTGGCTTGTGTTGACATTTGCAAAAATCGCTCATTTGTAGGGGCGATGCTGTGTCATCGCCCGCCGACTGTGGGTTATGGTGGGCGGACACGGCGGCCCTACACTGGCTGCTCCAATACACGTAAGAGACGACCGCCCGGTTTACGCCTTGTAAATCCGGGCTTTTTGTTCCAGATCAAGCGGCTCCCCGGACATCAACTGGCGGCTGCTGGGCGTGTAGTAGAGCAGATATGGCTGGCTGTGATCAAAAGCCTGCGCCACCTGCTGCGTGATGCGAAGGATCGGAGCGGTTCCATCAGGCGGATCGTCCGTGTGTTGGAGTGGGAGCTGATAAAATACCTGCCCCAAGAGGCTGGTCTTATGCTCCACATGGGCCACAATCTCCGCCACATGGATCACACCTCTCCGCACATCCTGATGCACCAGCCACAGCGGGATCATGAACAGGATCACGATCAGTATGCCAACCGGTGTCAGAGACAGAACCACCCACAGCGGTAACATCGACGGATTTACGCTAGAAGTCATGACACCGGTCATCAGCACGCCGATGAGGATCAGCACCAGCAGGCTGCCCACGAAGATCATCGCCAGCCGCTGACGCCGTCCCCGCAGCCGCTGAAGCTGGCGTGGGCTGAGATAACCTTCGCGGTTGCGCTGTAAATCGGCGGCGGTGAAATCCAGTGCTTCCGCCAGCCGTTGGGCTTCATTGCGTGCTTCAGGCGGCGGATTTATCGGCGTGTTCATCGGCGGCGCTTTCGCGGCGACTGCGTGCGCGGCGACTGTGTGCGCGGCGTCCGGGTGGGATTGGCTGTCAGCTTCATGATCGACTCCACACGCGCTTCAGTCAGCATTTCCCATTCACCGGGCTGCAAACCTTCCAGCGTAATATCACCGATGGCGCAGCGCACCAGCCGCAGTGTCGGATAGCCGACCGCCGCTGTCATCCGCCGCACCTGACGGTTACGGCCTTCGGTCAGGGTGAGTTCCAGCCACGCAGTCGGGATATTTTTACGCTCACGGATCGGCACGCGGCGTTCCGGCAGATCTGGCGGCGCATTCAGCAGGCGGACTTTTGCCGGTCGGGTGACATAATCCTGCACGCGCACACCGTCAGCCAGTGCTTTCAGCGCCGCTGCATCGGGGATGCGCTCGACCTGCACCCAATAGGTGCGCGGATGCTCGAAGGCCGGATCAGTCAGGCGCAGGCTAAGGCGGTTATGATCCGTCAGCAGCAGCAGCCCTTCACTGTCCATATCAAGGCGGCCAGCGGCGTAGACATCCGGGATTGAGATGTAATCGGCCAGCGTGGGCCGGCCTTCGGCATCGGTGAATTTCGTCAGGACGCCGTAAGGCTTCCAGAAGCGTAAAATCTGCATCAGGGCTGTGTCAGATTGTCAGGCCGGGGAAGGCGCGGCCAGAAACTGGAGCATATGCTCATTAACGACTTCAGTCCGTTCGCTGTTGAGGCTGTGACTGCACTCCGGCACGATTTCGATCTGCGCGTGTGGGATGAGCTTATGGGCACGGGCGGCGGTCGGATGCGCGTGATGCAGGATCTCGTGTTCCGCCAGCAGAATCAGCGTCGGGACTTTGATCTTCTTCAGTTCACGATCACTGAAGCGGCGCGGGATGCTGCTGTTCATGCGGACATTGCTGAAAATAGTCGTAATCCAGTCGACGAATTCGGTATTCAACGGATTTTTCTTGTACGTCATGCTGCGCAGGAAGCGTTCGGCGGTGGTGCGGGTGGGATAAACCGAGAGCGGTGCGGCGTTGAGGATGAAACGCAGGCTGACGCGGGAAATCCCGGCGGGGCACAGCGCCAGAATGCGCGACACGCGCTCCGGCTTGCGGAAGCCCATCATCAGCGCCAGCCATCCGCCGAGCGAGATGCCGCCGATGTCCGCACGCTTCAGCCCCAGTGCATCCAGTACATCGACCAGCCAGTTGACGTGATCATTATTGCGGCGGGAAAGATGAACCGGCTGGCTTTTGCCGCCTTCGCCGGGGATGTCGGGCATGTAGATGCGGAAGTGTTCCGCCAGTGCTTTGACCTGCGGCGCCCACACCAGCGCGTTGATACTGGCACCATGCACCAGCACCAGCGGCGGCGCATCTTCGCGTCCGCAGACCAGCAGATGGGTATGTCCAAAACGGGTGGCGACGTAGCGGGCTTCATACGCGACAGGAAAGCGCTGAAGCGCCATATCATACAGTTCGGTGATCTGCCTGCGTCCGGTGCGCGTGCGGTACATACGCGCATTGATGGCAACGCTCATAGTCTCCTCCTGATATGACGATGTAGGCTGATACGGGTGATGCAGGGCGGCACTGACCAGGGCCAGCGCCGCCTGTGGTGTCTGGTGGCGCTGTGTTAGTTTCCTACCGTGAAGTTCCGCTTCTCACTCTTTGATTTGTTGGGCATCGGCGGCTGGTGGGCTTTCACTTTCCATGAATACGAGCCGGGTGCCAGCGTGTCTGTGAGGCTAAGGGCGCAGATCCCACTGGGGCAGATCGGATTATCCGCCGTCAGCTTGAACTTCTGCTTGGTCGCGGTGTTCTTGACGACCAGCTTGTATTGTGTCGCCGCGACGACCTCTTCAAAGTTGAAGCTGGTATTGCCAGAGACGGTCGCACCGGGCTGCGGAGAGATCAGTTTCGGCGCACCGGGGAAATCAATGGTGAAGGCGGCGGTTTTCTTGCCTTTGCCGAACTCGTTCTTGGCGACGACCTTCCATGTGTAATCGCCGTTTTCATCAAACGAGTCGTCACTGGTGGCAAGCGAATAGCTGCAACCAAGGAATTCATCGCAGACATCGGCGCCGTTGAGCTTATATTTCAGATATTTGGTGCCGTCAGCCTTCTTGATGACAATTTTATAGATATTGGCTTCAACATTGGTCCACTGAAGCAGCGGTGCGTGCGTGTTATAGACCTCACCGTCTGCCGGACTGATCAGTTCGGGGGCGGCGGGGGCATCCTGTGCCAGCACGATGGTAAAAGGGACAAGGATCAGTACAAGGGTGACGATGATGAAGCGATGTTGCGTGCTGCGAAACAGATTCATCGGTAGGTTATCCTTGTGGTGTATTGGTAGACAAGTCTACTGTACACAAACTTGTTTTTTCTGTCTATCGGTGCAGCCCGTTACAGGCTGAGAAGTCGCTGAGACATTGTGCGCTGGCCGGTCACATCATGCGACACAGGGTTCAGGCCGGGACAACAGCGGACGCCCCGTCGGGCATCGGACGCCCCGTCGGGCATCGGACGCCCCGTCGGGCGTCCCTACTGAGAATCAAATACCTTGCAGGGGATGGCCT
>CAYNDH010000319.1:0-3401 GCA_964395665.1 uncultured Anaerolineaceae bacterium | reverse complement strand
CGAAGTGGACCAAAAAGCAGGGGCTTTTTCGCCTTAAGTTCCTTAAGTTGCTACGGATGTGACTCGCTTCTCGCTGCCCACTGTAAGGCGACCGCGATTCATCATGTAAACATTATCACATACACTTTCCAATTCGTCATTGAAATGACTGGTGATGAGAATACTCATGCCCTGCTTCCGCAGATCAAGAATAAGCTGGCGGATGTTTTCGGTGCCTTCTTCATCAATACCGCGTGTAGGCTCATCCAAAATTAACAGGCGCGGATGTTCCATGATGGCCTGCGCAATCCCCAGCCGCTGACGCATTCCGGTCGAATAGGTTCGAAATGGGCGCTTATCATGAGGGTCAAGCCCTACCTTGCGGAGCGCATCTTCGATTTCGTCTTTACCGATGATGCGCCGAATCATGGCTAAAAGCTCCAGATTTCTAAAACCGGAATAGCGCGGCAGGAAACCCGGTACGTCAATCAATGCACCTGTATCAGGGGCAAACTCGACCGCTTTACCCAGCGGCTGACCAAAAACCACAACATCGCCGCTGGATGGGTGAACCAGACCGGTGATGATGCGCAGCAGCATACTTTTGCCGGAGCCGTTGTGACCGGTAATCCCGTAAATGCTGCCGACCGGCAGTGTAAAATTGATGTCATCTAAAATGATATCGTTCTTGATCTGCTTTGATACATTGCGGACTTCAATCGCGTTATCCATGTTGGCTCCTTGTGCTGAAAATTACTGGAAGCTGATACGCTTTACGAAGGGCAGGCTTATCACATAAACGATGAAACAGGCAAACAGGTTATAAGCCACTGACCATCCAAAACTGAACGGTGGATGATGCGTATTTATCGGGTAATGCGCTCTTAGAATGGCCTGAGTCCCCGGAAGCCAGATGGCAAGCGGATCACTTATATTGACAAAGACAGAGAACAGGATGAGCAGGATAACAGCAACAAAAGCATAGAACGATTTCGGAACAAATATTGACAAAACAAGCTGCAACAATGAGAACAAAACCAGTGATGTCGTCGTAAGGAGTATCCACCAGAAAATGGCGGAATACGTATCAACTGATGTTACATGGAGTGAATTCAGCAGCGCGTCATTTGCCAGATCAAACGGCAGATAGACTCGTACGCCGATCAGAATACCGAACAGAATCACAAGCACATAAAACAGACCTGCCAGCGGAAGCAGATGAACTTTTGCTGTGAACCAGCGACGGCGACTTTCTGCCCTTGAAGCAGTTGTATAGCCAAAGCGCTCCATATCTGCTGTAGCAATTGTGTTGGTCATCGCCAGAAAGGTTATGGGTACGATCAGCCATCGCAGAAATTCGACAGGAACAACGTTTTCGGAAGGTCCAAGCAGCGCCAGCAGAACGCCGTCCCAGTAACCCAGTGAAACATTCGGCGTATTCGACAGCGCGACGGCAAACTGTCCCGCACTTAACCCAATCATGATGCCGACAATGACCGTCAGCGGCAGGGAGACAGGGCGAAACCAGAAGTGCCAGTTCCAGACCAACAGACGAACCATGAAGCTCACCAAAAATCAATACGCCGACTTTTCACTGCACCAATCATCAGCAGCGCCCCGATGCCGATGATCCAATACATCGCCGAGATAGGAGGCGTGATTGCATCATAAAGAAAAGGTTGCAAGTGAACTGGTAAGAAAAAGGATTGTGCAGGATAGGGTAAACCGTAATTAACCGCGTAAATACTACCGACAATATAGCCAGCACTGATCATAAACCCCAAAAATGTATTTTTTGCAAGAAGTGCGATCACCTGAGCAAGAAGCCCTGACAGAAGCAGACCGAGTATGACTACTAAAATCATGAACAACAGATAGTTTAGAGGAGGATGGATCAGCATTTCCTCGGTAAGGCTAAATGAAAATATTTGCGCGAGTTCAGGAGGTGAGGTTTGCGCAAGCTGACTCCAGTCCTGTTCCCACGCAAAACTGGTTGAGATGATGAGGAGAACAGAGACGACACTCAACACCGAATACATGAGCGCTGTGATGAGCAGTGTCAGCACTTTACCTATCCACCATTCACGGCGGCTTTCAACTTTCAGAAGGATCTGCTGCTCGAACGGCACAGCCGATGTCAGGTCACTGACCAGATAGACAAAAGGCAGTATCAGCACAACCAATAAAAAGTAGATGTTGCCGAAAAAAGCGAAGATGGCATCCCAGATATTCGCCTTCAACCCATAAGCTGCCTCTAGTGACCATACCCTTCCCAGCGTGATGTAACCGAAAAACAATATCCCCACAATCGGCAGCAGCCATTTTGTCTTGAAGATGTATAGTTCAAAATTCAGCCGGGTGTGTTGAATGATGCGCTGAATCACGAGTCAGATGTCCCGCAGGATGTATTTTGAAGCTACGAAGATGCCAATAGCGCTGAGAACAAAATACAATCCCAACTGTCCGAACACTGTCAGTGCAGAAGATGAAACAGCCAGTCGAGGGTTATAGGCCGCAGCAGGCATCCATCTCACGAGATTCAGCAGAGTCATAATAAACGTCAGGCCAATGTAGAAAACGAAGGGAGCAGCCAAAGCAACGAAGCGGTTTTCGGTGAAAAGCGAGGCCAACATCCCTATTGATGCGTAAGTCACTCCGAAGATGAAACTGATACCGATGCGTGTCCAGACAAAAAGCGCCGTATCCTGACGATAAAGTTCATCAAAAGGATTTTGCGGCGGAATTCCCGTTGTTCCTGGATATGGAGCAGGTAAGCCTTCAGGCAGGATAAGGCTGAGAAAAGCATAAATGATGACGGCAGATAAAGCTAAAACCGTACCACCGGCTAATGCGTTGGCAATAAATTTAGAAAAGATATACCGATTGCGACCGCCGCGTGAAACAATCAGCTGAAGATACTTACTGGTGCGTTCTGAAGTAAACGAAGCGGCAAACGGCAGCACCACAATCAAAGGCACAGTATAGGTGAGAATAAAGTTTCGTCGCGCCCAAAGGAAAAAATCAAATGTGTTGGCGATATAGGGATCAAATCTTCCTGCTTCAATCGCTTCAAGGTGACTTGAGTAATCAGTAAAGTATCCGGGGTAATAGTCGTCGATACCGATCCCTAAGAGGATCACGCCTAAAGTGAGTGCGATCAGGAAATTTCGACTGATGAATGCACGGGTTAATTCAGCTCTGAGCATCACTATATCTTTCGGTCTACTTAATTTTACTAAAGACTCACATGTCGTAGCAGCCTTAAACAAAGGCTGCTACTTAGGGCGTGTTGACATTTACAAAAATCGCTCATGTGTAGGGGCGATGCCGCGATCGATCGCCGTCACCGCCCGCTGGTTGCTTAACTGCTGCGGGCGGACACGGCGATACATCGCAGGTCCGCCCCTACACAAAACCGGCTT
>CAYNDH010000318.1:0-3516 GCA_964395665.1 uncultured Anaerolineaceae bacterium | reverse complement strand
CGTGGTTAAGTAAAATCAAAAGAGGCCGAATCTGTCGCGATTTGGCCTCTTTGTAGTTCGGCGAAAGTGAGTTAAACCGAGATCTTCTTCACCACATCCCCGGTGCGGATCGTGCCGCTCTGAATCACACGGGCGTAGATGCCACGGCGGTGCAGAGCGCGGCCTTCCGGTGAATTCACGAAGCGGATGGCATCATGGCCGAAGCGCTCGGTGAACTTCGCGCAGCCATTGTGCGGCACTTCGGTGATTTCCAGCACGGCGCTGCCCAGTGACAGGCGCTGCCCCGGCTTCAGATTCTCGCTGCTTAGGTCGAGATCAACAATGAGCTGATCCCCGGCCAGCGGCCAGCGTTCGCGATCCGGCGTAATCGACTGGATCACGCGGCTGTTCATCAGCGTGATCTGCGCCCCCGGCATCGCGCTGCCATCTTCAGTATGACGGCTGCCACGTACCAGCCAGTTATCCCCGACCAGCCCGATTTCAGTATCCAACCGGGCTTCTTCGAGGACTTCACGCTGACCAACATCAGGTCGGCATACGATCATCTCCAGTACGCCCTGATCGTGCGGGGACAGTCCGGCACTTATCATGCGGGCTTCGAGTTCGGTCATGGTCAGATGCTGCTGCATATCGTCTCCCTGATCTGATGATGGCTAAAGGTCTTTTACACTGTGGTCAGGACGCTTTGACCAGTCTACCTGTTACCAGTGTAGTTGTGCGCGGTCCAGTCGAGACCAATCTGTGGGCAATCTGTGCGCAATTGCTTTTGCCCTGAACTATTATGGCATAAAGTAGAGGATTATCGCTGGATCACATAAAGGAGCGATGATGTTCCGATGGCTGACCGAAGATTACAGGAGCCGTCCCGAATGGCAGTTGGTGACGCGGCTTGCAAAGCAGAAACCGCTGTTTCTCTCCAGTGGTGGGCTGGAAGTAGCCTACCGTGTCGTGCCGGTTGGACCGGTCAATGCCGAGCCGGAACGCTGGCGACGGTGTATTGCGATGCTGGATGCCAGCGGCCTGACAATCTACCCGCAGACGCCGCTGATGGATGTCAAGCGCGTGCTGACCGTCTCTGACTGGCGCTGGTTTGGCCGCCCGACAAAATACGAACCGGGCGAGAACGAGATCTGGCTGCATGTGGAGACCAACGGCCTGTGGCATGTGATCCAGCTTCGCCTGAACTATTCGCAGATGCAGCGGCTGGTCCGCGCCCTGAAACAGGTTGCGCCGCCGTACCTGACCAAAGCTTACCGCCGTCATCGGCCTTATGTCCACTATGGACCGGTGCAGGCATTCCCGGCGGAGCAGGATCTGTATGGTGTGTGGACGGTGCTGCCGATGCCGCGCCGCCTGTACATCACACCGCTGCAACTGGTGATCTTTGACGGGGCATTTGTCGAGCGCTGGCTGCCGCTGGAAGATCTTCAACAGATTGAAGCGCTGCGCCGTCTGGATGCGCCGGGTGAGGATGGTGTGACACGTTTTAAAATCATTCCCCCGGTCAAAGATGATATAGCGCCGGTCGAGTCGCTGGCGTTTACGCTGGTCGATTACCATTCTTTCGGTGAAGCGCTGGCCGAAGCCGCCAAACGTTCGCTGGAAGATCCGATCATGGTCAAGAAGAAGAAGAAAGATGTGGATGATGAAGGGGATGATGAGTAGTCGGCTTCTGGCCCTGCATGGAACCTTATACGCCAGTCATCCGTAGTGACTCACAGTGGTGCTGATGTTTTCAGCATGGCGGTGTATAGGGTGATAGATATTCTGTAATATTTCGTGCTGCACCCTGATAACGATTTGATGGATGACCGACTGATGAATGATGAACTTACGAGAAAGATCAGGTCGCGGGTGGAATACCGGCTGGCGAAAGCCCCGCGCTATGCGACGATCAACGCCCTGCTGTTTTCGCTGGCAGCGGCGGCGCTGGGAGTGCTTGCCTTCATGATGCCCCCTGACTGGTCCAGTCTCTATTATGGCAGCATGGTTTTCATCCTGATGCTGTTTGGCGTTATCGCCTGGGCGGGTTTGACCGCGCTGTATGCCATCGGGCTGTTCGCGCAGTCCGGTGCATGGAGCCGCCGCCGCGAACAGTTGATCCAGAGTGAGATTCTTGAAGTGATCGAGCGCTATAATCTGGAAGAGGATGATTCGGTTGATCTGCATCTGAAGGTCTCGCAGGAAGTCGAGCAGAACGCGCAGCCCTTCCGTCGGCTGCTGGTGCACGGTCTGCTGAATGGGATCGGCTGGGTAGGCGGCTTCGGGTTGCTGGCGTTATTCTGGCTTTTCATCGGGTTTTTTCCTTTCGTCTCCACAGGTAGTCTTTTAGTTGCGATGTCGGCGGTCTCGCTGCTGTCGATCCCGATGCTGCCGCTTCATGTGATCTTCCAGAAGCAGGAGCCAAGTGTGGAGCATCTGCGGGCGGTGTACGGTGGGAAGCCGAAGCGAACGATGGCCGAATCCGAGCCGGATTACAGCCGCCTGATCCAGACCGGCGACGATGGCGAACTGATCTATGATGACCTTGATGACGAGATAGATACACCCGACGAGAAGCCGAAGGTCGATCATCGCGGCGCGTGATAAGGGACGCTGCCCACGGATGCCCAAACCTCACAGGAGAAACCGATGTCTTCAGATACTGCTGCCATGAGCCTGCTTGCCAGTGAAACCCGCATGATGGAGTCCCGGCACACCGGGCGGACGTACCGCATCACGATCAGCCTGCCGTTGGGATATGCCGCGTCTGCTGACGCGCTCTGGCCGTTCACCAATCTGCCGGAGCGCTGGCCGGTGGTCTATGTGGTGGACGGCAACTGGTACGCGGCGATGGTTGCAGGCATGATCCGTCCGATGGCATGGTGCGGCAGCACGACGGATGCGATCGTCGTCGGCATCGGCTATCCGGAAGAGGCTGATCCCACGGAAGCATTCCGCGAATCATTTACGCGGCGCAATGCCGATTTAACGCCGGTACGTGACGAAGCCGAAGAGCAGTCGATGCAGGCACGGCATCAGCGCCCCACTCCGACCGGTGACTCCGCTGGTTTTCTCCGATTCATCCGCGATGAACTGGTCCCGATGATGGAGAGCGAATACCGCGCTGACGCTGCACGCCGCATTCTGGCGGGGCATTCGTATGGCGGGCTGTTTGCGCTTTTCGCGATGTTCGAAGCACCGGCGCTGTTCAGCACGCTGATTATCGGCAGCCCGACGCTGTCCTATGGCGATCGCGTCATGTTCCAGCATGAGGAACGCTTCGCCAGTTCGGGGCGTCCGCTGTCCGCCAGAGTCTATCTGTTTGCCGGTGAACTGGAAGAATCGAGTACCGACCAGACCCTGACCGACAGCCTGCGGATGGCGGCAATTTTGAAAGGGCGGGGATATGAGGGCTTTTCGCTGACTCAGCACGTGTTTGCGGACCAGAATCACTGTGAGGTCGCGGCGGCAGGTTTTCAGGGTGGGCTGGTCTTCGCGCTGCGGAAGCAGCCTTAAAAACCTGTTCATAGGATG
>CAYNDH010000317.1:0-3519 GCA_964395665.1 uncultured Anaerolineaceae bacterium | reverse complement strand
CAAGTCGGTGAGCACTACCCGCAAAACATGTTAAGGTGCAAGGACTTTACAGTGTAGCACGGATGTTCTGTTTGTGCGGTTAGAGTTTTCAAATGATGCGGGGGGTGAGCTTACAAGGGTAGGTATTGGATAGATGTAGGGTCGGGATTCTTCCCGACCATATACATCACCGAGGGACGCCCCGGACATGCAAGCATGTGTGGCGTCCCTACCCCGACATTACACATGTTTTGTAGGGACAATGCCTGCATTGTCCGGGGGTTCTGTAAGGTTCAATGAAAATGCCTACCCTTGTAAGGAAGGGGCCAGGGGCGGACGCGCAGAAGCGCGTCCCTACGATAATTCTGGTTGCGATTGCTGCCGATTTCTACAGGGAATCATCGATACAGATCAACAGAGAAGGGATAGTTCATGGGGTTATGGGGTGGTCGGTTTAGTGAACCGAGCGATGGTGATCTGCGCGCACTGAATGACAGCATTTCATTCGATAAGCGCTTGTATGCGCAGGACATCGCAGGCAGTATGGCGTATGCCAGGGCATTGGTCGGCGCGGGTATGCTGACCAGTGAGGAAAGCGCAGCGATTGTCGGCGGGCTGCAAACCGTGCTGGATGAATTCGAGCAGGGGGTATTCGGACTGGAAACCGGCGATGAGGATATTCATACCGCAGTGGAGCGCCGTCTGACGGAATTGATCGGGCCGGTGGGGGGGAAACTGCACACCGGACGCAGCCGTAACGATCAGATTGCGACCGATATGCGGCTGTGGACACGTGATGCGCTGGCAAAGCTTGACGGTCAGGTACAGGTGCTTCAGGCCGCACTGATCGAACAGGCGGAGCAGCATCTTGAGACGCTGATGCCGGGATACACGCACGTTCAGCCTGCACAACCGATCACCGCCGCCCACTGGCTGATGAGCTTCTTCTGGATGCTGGCGCGTGACCGCGAGCGGCTGTCAGAAACGGCGGCGCGGGTGAATGTCAATCCGTTGGGATCGGGGGCGCTGGCCGGTACGCCGCTGGACATCGACCGCGAATACCTGACTCGTGAACTCGGATTTCATTCGTATAGTCACAACAGTCTGGATGCGGTCAGTGATCGCGATTATGTGGCTGAAACCCTGTTCGATACTGCGCTGCTCAGCACGCATCTCAGCCGACTGGCGGAAGATGTGATCCTCTACAGCAATCCGCTGTTTGGGTTTATCACGCTCAATGACCGCTACAGCACCGGCTCCAGCCTGATGCCGCAGAAGCGCAACGCTGATCCGATGGAGCTGGCACGTGGGAAAACCGGGCGGCTGATCGGGCATCTGACCGGCTTTCTGGCGACACTCAAAGGGCTGCCAAGCACCTATAACAAGGATCTCCAGGAAGACAAGGAACCGCTGTTCGATGCCTTCGATACGCTTGACATCGTGCTGCCGGTGGTGACCGCGATCATCGTCACCTTGCAGCTTAACCCGGAGAAGATGCGGGCAGCGCTGGCGGATGAGATGCTGGCGACTGATCTGGCCGATTATCTGGTGCGTAAGGGGCTGCCATTTCGTCAGGCGCATCATGTGGTTGGTGGGGCGGTGCAGATGGCCGCCGCACAGCAGATCCCACTGTCGCAGCTTTCACTGGAAAATCTGCGCGGCCTGTCAGACCTGTTCTCGGATGATGTGCATGAGGTGTTCGATTTCCTGAAGTCCGTCAGCCTGCGACGTGCGCCGGGCGGCCCTGCACCGGATGCAGTTCGTGAGCAGATCCGTGCTGCCAAAGCACGTCTGTGAAGCCGTTTATGCAGGCGTTTGTAAAGCACATGTGAAGCCTTTGTAAAGACGTCGGTGAGTGGTTTGTAACTTCTACACAATCTGCGTTAGTCAGATCTTATGAACTTTTGCAGGTGCAGACCAATTCATTGACAGGGTGTGCATTCCCGGCTAACCTTTACGCTAGTGTCCTGAACATCAGATTATGAGTATCAACTGTGACGCCACCTACACCACCAGCCCCTGATCCAGTCTCCGGACTGGTTGTTATTCTTAGCATCGTTCTCGTTCTCGTCCTTATTATTGGGGTCGGGTGATTTGGCTTGGGCGGTGTGAGTAGGTTCTAACGGACTGAAGTAAATAGAAGCCCCCAGGCCTGGGGGCTTTTTGTTTGCAAATTCACTTTGGCAGATGATAAAGGTTAAGCAGGATTACAGCATGAGACAGCAGCACGCCCACACATTCGATACAGCGGCGACAGCACCGACAGAGTCTGTGCGTCCGGGTATGTGCGCCCACTTCACATCTCAGGCAAAGGCCATGATGTCGCCCACTTCGGCTGACTCTCATGCTGTGACGGGCCGTCACACCGGACCGGCTATCATCGACCGACGCGCTTCCCGTGATCTTTGAATGAAAAAGATCGGAAGCGCGTTTTTATTTCGCTCGGCAGGATGATAAGACAGCAGAAATACAGGGAGAAATCATGAATTACGGGGAACTGATCTGGCGCAATGGGGAATTTGTCAAATGGGAAGATGCGACGGTCCATGTCACCACCCATGCGCTGCACTATGGATCGAGTGTATTTGAAGGTATCCGCGCTTATGCCACCGATAAAGGGCCAGCAGTCTTCCGGCTTGAGCCGCACATGCGCCGCATGATCGATAGCTGCAAGATCGCACGCATCGACCTGCCGTATGACGAAGAAACACTGAATGCCGCCGTTGTCGAAACGATCCGGCGCAACGGCCATGAGTCATGCTATATCCGTCCGCTGGTATTTCGTGGGGCCGGGCCGATGGGATTGGAAGGGCGCAAGAACCCGACTGAACTCGTGATCATGACCTTTGAGTGGGGCCGCTATCTCGGCAGTGAAGCGATTGATAACGGCGTGGATGTGCAGGTCAGTTCATGGCGGCGGAGCGCACCCGGTTCGGCAGCCTCAATGGGGAAGATCGGCGGCCAGTACGTCAACAGCCAGTTCATCAGCATGGAGGCGCATGATAACGGCTTTACCGAAGGCATCGCACTCGATGTTTACGGCTATGTCAGCGAAGGCGCGGGTGAAAATATCTTCGTGATCAAGGATGGCACGGTTTATACGCCGGGGAACTGGAATTCGATCCTGCTCGGCATCACCCGTGACAGCGTGCTGACGCTGCTGCGCGATCTGGGCTGTGAGATCCGGTTTGAGGCGATTGCCCGTGACATGCTGTATCTGGCCGATGAGATCTTCTTCACCGGCACCGCCGCCGAGATCACGCCGGTGCGCTCGGTGGATCGGATCACGGTAGGCGCGGGTAAGCCGGGGCCGATCACGAAGCAGGTGCAGGAAGCCTTTTTCGCCGTGACATCCGGCAGGGCTGAAGACAAGTACGGCTGGCTGACCTACGTCGGACAGTCCGAACCGGCATCAGGGGATTAATGTCCTCACCCCCCGACCCCCTCTCCATTGCATGGAGAGGGGGGGAGCAGGGGCCGATCGTGAAGCAGGAACCACTCTCCAGCCGATGGGGGGGGAAGCAAGGGCCGATCGCGAAG
>CAYNDH010000316.1:0-3519 GCA_964395665.1 uncultured Anaerolineaceae bacterium | reverse complement strand
AGTCCCGCTGCTTCCACTGAACAGTAGAGGCAAGGACATGCGTGCAATAGAAGCTGCGCAGCTTTAGCTGCTGTAGAGTGTCACTGACCGAAAGGAAGCATCACCACATGGCTATTTTCGATTTTCCTCTGGATGTCCTTCAGGAATACCGCCCGGACCGCAGCGAACCGGAAGACTTCGATGCCTTCTGGCAGCGCACGCTGGATGAAGCACGCCAGCACCCGCTGAATGCGGTCTTCGAGCCGGTCGATACCGGCCTCCGGCTGGTGGATACATGGGATGTGACATTTTCCGGTTATGGCGGCCAGCCGATCAAGGGCTGGTATCTGCGGCCTGCCGGTGTCCGCACGCCGCTGCCGTGTGTGGTGGAATATATCGGTTACGGCGGCGGACGCGGGTATCCGGTGGAATGGCTTTCGTGGCCGGCGAGTGGATACGCTGTTTTTGTGATGGATACCCGTGGTCAGGGGACCTCATGGCGCAAGGGCGACACCCCCGATCTGCCCGACGGCGCGAACCCACATTATCCCGGCTTCATGACACAGGGCATCGTCAGGCCGGAAACCTATTACTATCGCCGGGTATTTACCGATGCTGTGCGGGCAGTTGAGGCCGCCCGCAGCCGTGAGGATGTCGATGCCAGCCGGATTGCGGTGTGCGGTGGCAGTCAGGGCGGCGGGATCGCGATTGCAGCGGCGGCGCTGGTCCCGGATGTACAGATCGCCTTGCCGGATGTGCCGTTCCTGTGCAACTTCCGCCGTGCCATCGACCTTGTAGATACATTCCCATATCACGAGATCGTCCACTATCTGCGCCACCACCGCACACAGGAAGACCAGATCCTTGCGACGCTCGATTACTTCGACGGCATGAACTTTGCGCCACGCATTCGCGCCACATCCCTCTTTTCGACCGCGCTGATGGATACGATCTGCCCGCCTTCGACCGTGTTCGCCGCTTATAACTGGGTACAGGCGGAAAAGAAGATTATGGTTTACAAGTACAATCAGCATGAAGGCGGTGGCACCGAGCATTTCCTTGCCAAACAGGCTTTCGTGCAGGCGATCTGGAAGTGATCGACTGTGCGCCGATCTGCGCTGATCGGTACGACGGATCTCATCTGATTTCACCACACTCTCATAAGGCTCTGTAACTGCTCTGTAGTCGTTATGTTATAATATGTCACGTTGTATTAATGAATTGCCAGTTCTGTAATTTTATGAGGCGCTGCCGTGCATTATCTGATCGACGGCCATAATCTGATTGGCTGTCTGCCAGACATCCGACTGGATGATCCAAACGACGAAGCGCTGCTGGTGCAGAAGCTCGCTTCCTTTGTCGCCCGTACCCGCCAGCGCTGCACGGTGGTCTTCGATCATGGGCTGCCCGGTGGCCGGTCGAAGATGTCCACCCGTGGTGTACAGGTGGTCTTTGCCTCACATCAGTCCACCGCCGATCAGGTGCTGCGGAACCGCATCGCCAATGCCGCAAACCCGAAGGAATGGACGCTCGTCTCATCCGACCATGATGTGATCAATACCGCACGTCGTCGCAAGATGCACACCCTGCGCTCGTTCGAATTTGCCGCCCTGATCGAACGGCCACCCGCGCCGGTCAGACCCGGTGTCGATGAAGCGGTCGATGTCCGGCTGTCTGATGCGGAGATCGACGAATGGCTGGAGATCTTCGAAGCACCCACGCAGCCGGGGACACTGACGCCGCCCATCGCTGGGACGGGTGCTTCTGCTGGTCAGACCCGTAAATCCGATCAGGCCAGCCGCAAGGGCGGTAAGAGCAAATCAGGCAAACGCCGCCCCGCACGCTCGTAAATGGGTGCATGCCATCAGCAGCTTTAATCTTCAGAAAACTGTCATCAGCGGAAACAGGTTGTATGTCACTGGAATACAAGATACAGATCGCTTATAACATTCGCCGTGATACCCTTGAAGAGTATTATCGCTTTGTGCTGGGGGAATATCTGCCCACCGTCCAGAGTTTGGGAATGCGCCTGCTGTTCGTCTGGGAAATCGAATATGGTGATTATCCCGAACGGCTGATCGAGTTTGCCTGTACTGATCACGAAACGCTGATGCGTATTCTGGGTAGTGCGCGCTGGAATCGCCTGGAAGAACGGCTGCGTTCCTATACCGACGATTACTCTCGCAAGCTGCTGCACTTCGCAGACCGCTTTCAGTTGTAAGGCTGTTCGTCCGGCTGCGGCGGAGACGGGCCGCTTATGAGCCTATCACCTACAGTTTACAAGAACTTTACCTTTGTAACAGAAATTTTTAACGCATACGTGATGTCATGGAAGTGTAAACACCGAACACATTGCACTTCATACCATGACAGGGAAAACGCATGCTGCGAAGATTTTCACTTCTACTGACGGCAGTCCTCCTTCTGATGGCCGGATTTGCCATCGGGACCATCCTGAACCCCACCATCGCGACGCCCGAAGCACCGGCGTCCGCCATGACCAGAGCCGCCGCAATTAACGCATCCTACGAGCAGGCATCGGCTGATCTCGCCGCACAGACCAATGCACTGACACCCGGCGAACAGATGATTGCCGATGTCTATGACTTTGCCAGTCCGTCTGTCGTCTCGATTGTGGTCACTAACCGGCGCACTGCTGGCGGTGGGACGGGCTTCGTCATCGACACCGAAGGCCATATCGTGACCAATTACCATGTCGCGGGAGAGGCGCAGGAGATCGTCGTCGAATTCCTTGACGGTACGATCACCCGTGCGGAAGTCGTCGGCGGCGATCAGGACTCCGACATCGCCGTGCTGAAGGTCGATCTGCCTGATGATCGCCTGTATCCGCTGGCATTCGGCTCATCCGATGATCTGATCGTCGGCCAGACCGTGCTGGCGATTGGCAGCCCGTTCGGTGAGGAATGGACACTCACCACCGGCGTCGTCAGCGCACTGGAACGCACGATCAGTGGGCTGGCAGGGTACTCGATTGGCTCCGCTATTCAGACTGATGCAGCTATCAATCCCGGTAACAGCGGCGGCCCCCTGCTCAATCTCAAGGGTGAAGTGATCGGCGTCAATGCCCAGATCGTGACCGAAACCGGTACGAATTCCGGTATCGGTTTCGCCATCCCCAGCGTACTGGTGGAGCGTGTCGCGCAGGAATTGATCGAAGATGGCAGTGTAGAATACAGCCTGATCGGGATCTCCGGCGATGATGTGAGCATTGACATCATCGAATCGCTGAATCTCGCCAACAATCAGCGCGGCGTCGTCGTCTATCAGGCGAGTCCCGGCGGGCCAGCCGCCGAAGGCGGTCTGCGTGATGCACGTGAGGCCCGTAATCGGCAGGTCATCGACGCCGACATCGTCACCGCCATTGATGGCAGCACACTGGGCGGCATGAATGATCTGATCTCATATCTGGCGCTGTATACCGAGCCGGGGCAGACGGTCACACTGACTGTGCTGCGCAGCGGGGAGATGATCGACATCCCCGTCACGCTGATGTCGCGCTCTGATCTGAATGTGCGCTAA
>CAYNDH010000315.1:0-3522 GCA_964395665.1 uncultured Anaerolineaceae bacterium | reverse complement strand
CCCCGGCCCCTTCTCCATGCAAACTTGTTTGCCGGAGAAGGGGCGATATTTCCTTATCAGGGGTAGGTTCTTAATTTTCGGTTGAGATATTCACGGCGGACAGGGCGCCATTGCAAGCAATGCAGCCCTGTCCCCACCTTCCGCGTGTGCATAAATGCACCGTGCATTTATGCACCGTGTAGGGACAATGCCTGCGTTGTCCGGGGGTTCTGTAAGGTTCAATGAAAATACCTACCCTTGCAAGGGTAGGGGAAAAAGGTAAGACAGGGGCCTTTTCCGCCGTGAGATTCCGCTTCCCGCCCCTTTTCAGATAGACTCTTCCACCTGACCGACGACGGCTTGTAATGCTTCCCATGCGATCTCGACATCACGCCGTTCGGTGCGCCAGTTGCACAGTGACGCACGGATGGCAGGCGTCCCACGGTAGACGGTTGCTGTCATGAAGACGCGGCCATCATCGCGCAGCAGATGCAGAAAACGCTCAATCGATTCCGCTGTCGGCGGCGTGTCGCCGGTGTGGACGGTAAAGCAGACGGTGTTCATGCGCACCGGGGCCAGAAGCTGGAACATCGGCGCAGCGTCGAGCTTTTCCGCCAGCGCCAGCGCACATTCGCAGTTGCGCTCGACGATGTCCTGATAGCCGGATTTCCCATACGCCATCAGGCTGAACCAGGCCGCCAGTGCGCGGAAGCGCCGCGAATTCTCCGGCGTCAGGTGCAGAAAGTCCGGCTGTTCGCCCAGATCACCGAGATAGGCCGCGTGATTGCGAAAGACCGCAAGCTGATGCGCCGGGTGACGGGTGAAGATCATGGCGGAGTCATACGGCACATTCAGCCACTTGTGCGCATCAATCGTGATCGAGTCCGCCCGTTCGATCCCCTTCATCAGATGCTGATACTGTGGAGAACAGGCGGCAAATCCACCGAACGCGGCATCGACATGCAGCCAGAACGGGAATTCGTCTTTCAGCGCGGCAATCGCTTCGAGATCGTCAAAATCAGTTGTGTTGACCGTCCCGGCATTGGCGACGACGATACACGGCTGCCCGTGCTGCATCTCAAGCTGGCGGCGCAGGGCAGCAGGGTTGATCGCCTCACGGTTGCCGGACAGTGTCTCCACCGGCAGCAGATGGCGGCGCCCCATACCCAGAATCGACATCACCTTAAAGACACTGCTGTGCGCAGCGGCGGAGAAGACCGGAATCGGGGGAAGGCCGTACATGCCTTCCTGCGTGAGATTGATCTGCCGCTTCTGGCTTACCCATTCGCGTCCGGCGGCCAGCCCGACCAGATTGGCCGTGGTCGCGCCGCTGACAAAGACGCCGTGAAACGTCTCCGGCAGGTCGAACAGATCGCGCAGCATGTGGATAGCTTCATGCTCGACCGCCGGGGCCAGCGAGTTCTCCCCGTGGGACATGTTGATGTCATACACGCTTGCCAGCCAGTCGCCGAGCAGGGCGGCAGGTGTCACGCCGCCGGTGACAAATCCCCAGTAGCGTGGGCCAGCACTGGCGGCCATATGATCACCGTAGCGCATCTGAAAGCGATGGAGTGTCTCTTTTGCCCCCAGCCCGTTTTCGGGGAGCGGTGCGGCCTGAGTTTTGCTGCGGTCGGTCGCGGGTGGCTTTTTGTCCAGTGTGTTGAGATGCTGGCTGGCGCTTTCCAGCGTTTGTTCCAGCAGGGATTGCAGATCATGCAGATCCTGTGCGAGTGAATGGTCCATGTTGCGCTCCGTGTCACCGTGTAGTTGCAATTTTACAGGATAACGACGCATCTGATGACCGTATAGCTCCAGTGCGAACCTGTTTATCTGGGTATGTATGGGCCGGAAGAATCCGGCCCACTTGTGATGAATCGTTTACCGGCTACCGCATCAGCAGTTCTGGCTGGTCGGAGCAGATGCCTTCGACGCCGAGCGCATTCAGTGCCGCGATCTCTTCCGGGCGTTCCTCATGCCAGCAGATGATCCCCAGATCAGCCGCCCGCACCCGCTCGATCCATTCGACGGTCAGCAGCGACGACGGCGACTCAAACCGTTCCCAGCACGGGTGGACGAAATCCGCCCCGACCGATGCCGCCAGCGCGACCGGATCGACATGTACCGAAGCGAACAGGATCGAGGTTGGGGCGTCTGGCCGCAGCGCCTTGATCTCGGCCACCACATCAGGCCGGAATGAGCCGAAGATCGAATAGCGCAGCATCCCCAGCTTGCGCAGGCTTTCGATCACCTGCGCCATTGCGGTCGGCGTGACGTCCTTGATGTCAAGATACAATCCCAGCCCGAGGGACGAACACAGGTCGAGCATCTCATCAAACGTCAGCAGCGGCTGACGGTCCGGCGGTGTGATGGCGCGCAGTTCGGCGACCGTCATCTCACTGATATTGCCTTCCACGCCGAACACGCGCTGAAGACTGGCATCATGTGCGATGATCGCCACATCGTCGGCGGTCACGCGCAGGTCGATTTCGATCATATCCGCGCCGAGTTTTGCCGCCTGTTCGACCGATGCCTGCGAGCCTTCCTGTGCATAAGCTGATGCGCCGCGATGCGCGATCCGCAGGGGGCGGCGCTGGTCGGGCGGTGTCGTGTCCCGCAGATAGGCCGCCCACCATGCCACCCGTGACGGAATCCATGCGAAAAGCTGGTTCCATGGCACAAAGACCGCGCTCGACAGATCGAAACGCTGCGAAAAGTCATAGGATGGTGTAAAAGCCTGACGTTCCAGCCATGCCCGGACGACATTGTTATTCAGCGGTTTGCGGTCCGGGATCAGGCCATCAAACAGCGGCGTGACATGCACACCCATCACACCGCTGCGGCGTGTGCATCCGGCTTCGGTCGTCGGACGCCGCTCCTGCAGCCAGTCGATGACCGGCGCGAAGGCGTGCTTGCCCGGTTCGGAGTAGACGGTGACGCGACCGTCTTCCATCGGGACGGTGTCGTTTTCATCCAGCATGGCGTGATAACCGCCGTGCCAGCTTGCATCCGAAGCCACGATCTCGCCTGCTTCACTGACATAGACCCAGATATGTTCCAGTTCATACAGATGCTGGATATCCCAGTCCCACCAGATGGCGTATTCAATCGCCAGCGCCGCGCCGGGGGGCAGCACGATCTCACGCGGGAAGGATGGTGACCGGTCCATCTGCCGAAAGACGGTATAACCGACCACCGACGGCAGGAACGGTTCGCGCTGGTCGAAGCGGAGGCGCGGCGCATACCGCAGCGCCAGTGCGTGATCGACTTCATCCGGGATCATCTGGTCGAGTGTTGTGAAGTGATCTTCTGCCGTGGCATGGATCGGATAGGGGGACGGGCTTACCGCCATAAGAGCGAGTCTCCGCTAGGTTCTGTTGACGTTTCGGTTATCATGCGACTCTGTAAGCCGGTTTTGTGTAGGGGCGGACCTGCGATATATCGCCGTGTCCGCCCGCAGCAGCCGGTCACGCGGGAAATCGCGCACGGCATCGATCAGATTACCGATCTGCATGGCGGTCTGCGCCAGCCATTCGGATGCGTTGG
>CAYNDH010000314.1:0-3565 GCA_964395665.1 uncultured Anaerolineaceae bacterium | reverse complement strand
ATAAATGCACGGTGCATAAATGCACATGCTGAATGTAGGGACAGGGCCGCATTGCTTGCAATGGCGCCCTGTCCGCACCGGTAACCAATTTCCAAACAGGTTCTAACAGACACTGCATTGTGCATCCGTATTCCATCCTATACGATTATCCGCCGGTTCGTTAAGTCCAATTGCCATTTTACGCCTGAACCAGTTACACATCTTAAGATACTTCTCAGATGCTTATGCACCTTTTCGGTGCTATTCACAGGCGGATGGATATTAAACCACGAGTCCATTTTGGATTGTCCAGCGTGGACTATCCATGCTAGACCATCAACCGGATACTCTCAAGTCCACACCATGTCCTGTCATACAAAACGGCGGATCGCTGTTGTACGATCCGCCGTTCTGCGCTGTCCATCACTGAAAGATCGACAGGCAGATTTTTCAGCATCTCAATCAGTTCAGGTATACGCTCGACAAGAGTTCCCTATCTAATCTCCAGCGGCGATGGCGTCGCCTTCGCTCTGCCAGAACTCGGCATCATAAGCGGGCATCTCACAGCGCAGATTGCCATCGTGACGGTAATCCAGCGCGTAATCGGCCTGCATCAACTGATGGATCTCGCTGGTGCCTTCATAGATCACCGCGCCCTTGCTGTTACGCATGTAGCGCTCGACCGCATACTCATCACTGAAGCCATAGGCACCATGAAGCTGCACAGCTTCCAGCGCGGCCTGTACGCTGTGATCGGTCGCATACCATTTCGCCACACTGGTTTCACGGGTATTCCGCAGACCGGCATTTTTCATCCAGCCAGCACGCATACACAACAGCCACGCGGCATCATACCACTGCTGCATAAAGCCGATCTTCTGCTTGACAAGCTGATGCTGGGCAATCGGACGGCCAAAGGTCTCGCGTTCGTGGGCATACTTCACGCTGTCTTCCAGACAGGCACGGATCAGGCCGGTGGCCCCGGTTGCCACTGTATAACGGCCATTATCCAGACATGACATGGCGATCTTGAAGCCTTCGCCTTCTTCACCGAGACGATTGCCGACCGGCACTTCGACATTTTCCATCTTCACCCAGCCGGTCGAGCCTGCACGCACGCCGAGCTTACCGTGGATGTCACCGGTCGTCACACCGGGCATATCATTCGTGACGATGAAGGCGCTCATCCCGCGATGGCCGGCGTCCGGATCGGTTTTCGCCACGACAAGGAAGTGATGCGCCTTGGTCGCAAGGCTGATCCACATCTTCTCACCGTTCAGGATATAAGTCTCTCCGCTGCGTTTGGCCGTGGCCTGCATCGCGGCGACATCACTGCCAGCGTTCGGTTCGGTCAGGCAGAAGGCGGCATACTTCTCGCCTTTGGCCTGCGGCGTGAGGAACTTCTGCTTCTGCTCTTCCGTCCCCCACTGCAAGATTGCCATACTGTTCAGGCCGTGATGCACCGACATCACCACACGCAGGCTGGTGTCGGCGCGTTCCAGTTCTTCGCAGACGAGACCCAGCGTGATGTAATCGAAGCCCTGTCCCCCATAGCGTACCGGAATGCTGATGCCGAGAATTCCCAACTCCGCCATTCTGGGCAGGAAGGCGGGGTTCATCTCCTGCTTGCGATCCCATTCACCGATCACCGGAATCACTTCCTTATGGGTGAAGTCGCGCACCATCTTCCGAACCTGAATATGTTCATCACTCAGGGCAAAATCCATTGTTTTCCTCTTCCTTGTGAATACTTAAAAATTTTGAGGATTATATCACGCTGCCTTCAGACCCTCTCATGCCGAGTTTGTCGCAGGTTCGAGTCTGTCACTTTCAGACAAGGGACTCTTACGGAAATCTGTCACGGATTACACTTAAAATCTGATACAATCAGCGCTTAAATAGATTGAAAATAGTTTGTTTGGAGTTTTGAAATGAGTGCAGTGTCTTCAACATCTCCCATCAGCACACCGCCCCTGATGCCGCCAATGGCAGCAATCCCCTCTGATGGTCTTCCGGCACCTGAACTGCCGGACACACTCATTACCACCTATCTGGAGATGACACGCCGCATCGCCTTCCGTCCGGAATATGTCTCCGGTGATCACTTCAATATCCAGCGCATGGCGCGTATGGATCTGCCGTTTTACCGTTTCCTGTACAGCACGGTCGGAGACTTATGGCGCTGGCGGGATCGCACCAGTATGGCCGATGATGCGCTTGAGGTCGCGTTGAAAGATGCGATCATCGACATCCTGTACGTTGATGGCATCCCCGGTGGTTATATCGAGCTGGTCCCGCAGGGCACAGATACCGAGATCGCGTACTTCGGCCTGCGCCCGCAGTTCTTCGGGATGGGATTAGGCAAGCACCTGCTGAGCTATGCTATCGCGCAGGCATGGTCCTATGGCGCGAAGCGTGTGTGGCTGCACACCTGTAATCTGGATGGGCCTTACGCGCTGGAAAATTATCTGAAACGCGGCTTCACGATCTTCAAGGTGACTGAGGAACCCATGCCGGACAAATACCACGATCCGGCCTGATGCTCTGCAAATCCATCACCTGAAGATCAAAAAACTGACCGCCTTATGCCAGGTGGTCAGTTTTCGTTATCGCTATTTCCATTTTTATCGCTGTCGCTGTCATCGGCATCCGGAAAATCATCAGGCGGAGATGATATCGGGGCGAAAAAAGGCAGACGGCAGTCTGGGATTTGCAGCGGCATTGACCACATCAGCTTCATAGAGCAGATTATCCCCCCGGAGGACTTCGACCTTACGCGGCACGGTCAGCCCATCAAGGACTGTCTGGTCGCGAGATGGGAGGATCGAGATCTGCTGACGCGCCTCGTCCGGAATCATCGGGCTGGAAAAGCGGATTGCGCGGATCATATAATCGTCATACAGCAGGACTTCGAACTGATCCCCATTCTGGGTGTTGTGGATGATAAAGCTGCGACTGGTCTGTGATTGTAAATGGATGGTACTCTCGCTTAACGGCGTCAGCATCAATGCGCCCATCGCCCAGATCGACAGCCGCAGATGTTCCAGCATGGTGCTGCGACTGACGGGTGTGGGCTGCTGTTCGCTGTAGAACACGCCGTTGACAAACGAGCCAGTCCCCCGGCGCAGCGGCACCCCAAGCGGCCTGACCGCGTAATTCCAGCGCATGGCATCCGGAAAGTGAAAGTACAGGGTGGCTTCCAGCGGCACCCATGACCGCACACGGCCCAGGGTGATATGGCCGCGCCCACTATAATCTACACGCAGCGACTCCAGTGCGGGCGGCGACACGAAATAACGTGCGGCAATCGCACGGCGCAGCAGATTAAGAGCATCGGGATCACCCTGAGTCAGCAGGAGTGTCGACATCATGATTTCCCTTTTCCTTTCAACACACTCTTCCTTCAGCACTTTTTGCGGCGGTGTTTGCAATCGTTGCAGTGATATGGTCAGTACCTGCGGAACATTTCTAACGTCACTGTGACACTTAACGTTAAACGAACAGGTTAACTCATTTGCTGCGTAATAAACCGTTATATAACGTCGAATTTACAACACAAACCAAAGATTTACACTTACTTATGATT
>CAYNDH010000313.1:1426-3667 GCA_964395665.1 uncultured Anaerolineaceae bacterium | reverse complement strand
AATGCAAGACCCATCAATGCAAGACGCATCAATGCAAGGTGCATGAATAGCACTATACGTGTTGTGTAGGGACAGGGCGCGATTGCAGGCAATCGCGCCCTGTCCACTTTTCAAAACTGCACGCGCAGGTTACTGCACGCGCAGGTTACTGCACCGTGAAAGTACAGGTCCCCTCTTCACTCTCGTTTGAGGTGCCGGGGCCGAAGCTGACATAGCCGTCGGTGATCTGATTGCGCCATGTCACCTTATAGGTGATGTTTACTGGACCAGAGGCCAGCGGATCAGTTGGCACGAACCAGTACACGTGATAATTGCCGTCCCCTTCCAGCCGGATCGAGCCGCGATACGGATCATAATCATCGAGCAGCACGCCGTTGACGCGCACTTCGTAGACGGCATTGTCGATGTGACTCTGCACCTGTTCACGGGTGCGGGCGTACCATCCCCAGAAGACATCAATTGATGATCCGGCGGCCAGATTGCGCGGCGGCGGACTGCCGAAGGCGTTGTTATTGCAGTAGGCCAGCACATCGACACCGGATGAGACGACGGTTGTGCCGGATGGCGGCGCGGATGTCGCTCCGGGTGTCAGGCGGTCAGTCGGGACCGCGACCGGTGTATTCGCGCCGGCCTGCCCTGGTGCAGTCGGTGTCACCAGATCCAGCCCACCTGCCCGCGCAGTGATGGTCAGAACGATGGCGGTGGTGTCGATCAGCGGGGTGGAGGCATCACCGGCGCTGGTGGAGGTCGTCGGGCTGGCGGTGATGGCCGGGCTGATGATGTCGGATGTGGCCGTTTCGGTTGGGATGGTCCCCGCGCTATCGTCCGGTGTCGGCGTGACCACTGAGCGCGGCGGGGTTGCGGTGACCGTGCCGCCCCCGATCACGGCGGTGGGCAGCGGTGTCCCCAGTGCCAGTGCCGTCAGATCTGGTGAGGGTGTGAAGGTCGGGAAGGGCGTGGCGGACGCCTCCACACGCAGCAACTGCGCCGAGATCCAGCCGATGTCGCGATTTTCCATTTCGATCATCAGCCAGTCACCAGACTCATGGTCCTCAATCACCCGGACACCGGTCCCCGGATCAAGTGCGGCGATGATGTTGTACATCGTCCCCGGCCCTTCACGGACGTTAACGCTGTTCAGCGACTGGACGATACCGATCACCGGTGGGACTTCGGTGGGAGTCAGGGTATCGGTGGCGGTGGGCGGGATCGGTGTTTCGGATGGCGTGAAGGTGAAGGTCGGCAGCGGTGTACGGCTGACGACGGGCGTCGCGGTGAAGCGCGGCGTCAGGCTGACGAGTGGTGAAAGAGTCCAGGTCGGCTCCACCTGTGCGACTTCCGGCTGGCCGCCGCATCCAGCGAAGAAGAGCAACAGCAGTATAAGCCATACAGATTTTTTGAGGTTCATTGATGGATCAGGCTTTCGTAAGATTTCAGTTGACAGAAGATATATCCTGCCGGACAATCTGACCGGCGTTTTCTGACAGATGTCAAAAATCCACCCCACATTATAAATGGCTTACGATGAAGGACAAAACGCGATTAAAGTCCTACTGCTGCTGATCATGTCGTGGCTGGTGCAGAGTCCGGCCACGGGATTTGAAAATTCGCTACCGGCGCGGACAGGGCAGGCCCCGTTCCTGCGATCTGTATCATCTGCGACGACTATTCAGATGCCCACACAGATCGAGCCGGATGTACCGCTGACCGTCATACTGGATGGCCGTGATCCGGCGCTGGTGACCTATGTCTCGCGTGGCGATGAGACGGTGATGCTGATCGCGCAGGCGGTCGGTGAGTCTGCCGCGCCGCCTGATGTCGTGCTGGAAGTCATCGGCCCGGATGGTTTGCGGACGGCGTACAACGATGATTATCAGGCGGCATTCGTCCCGGCGGATACCGTGACGGCGCTCGATCTTCAGCCGACGGATGCGGTGATCCCGCTGCTGACACTCGATGCCCCCGGTGATTACCTGCTGCGTGTCAACAGCTTCAACGGCGTCTCGGCGGGTGAGGTCCAGGTGACGCTGACCATGATTGAGCCGGTCCGCATCGAGTATGATAACGAGCGCGATACTGATAGCGAGCGCGATACTGATAGCGACGTTTTGCTGACCGCGACGGTCACGCTGCGACGGATGCAGACTGCCGTGCTCGACCTGTCACTGGAAGCGGGACAGACCTATAGCGTCACGGTGCGCGATCCGCGTGGGATACTGGACCCGGTGGTGCAGGTGCTGG
>CAYNDH010000313.1:0-1326 GCA_964395665.1 uncultured Anaerolineaceae bacterium | reverse complement strand
CGGCGATGGGGCGGTGCTGGACGGCGATGGGGCGGTGCTTGCGGCGAATGACGATCACACGGACGCGGATCGCAGCCTGAACGCTGATCGCAGCGTGAACGCGGATCGCAGCCTGAATGCTGACTTCCACCTGAATATCTTCGACAGCCGCATCACGGATTTCACGGTGACGGACTCCGGCGAATACCGGCTGGCGGTGCGGGATTATCTGGGGCGCGGTGGGGCGCTGCGGGTGGATGTCCGGCGCGTGGATGAATAGTGCGGTGGAGAATGTGTGTCACGTGACCTGCAGGGCCGGAGATTCCGGCCCTTTTCATTGATTTACGACTGATCTACGACATTTTCGATAGGTCTTCAGGTGCTTTTTCGCCGTTTAGTCGTCGTAGCGGGTGTTCAGGGTGGGGGCCATCTGATTGACGGTTTCCTCACCGAGTTTGCTGACGAGTTTTTCGCGCAGTTTCGGCGTTTCCTCTGCCCATTTATCGCGGAGCTGTTCCTTCGTCGCACCGCGACTGTCTCCGGCATTGGTCATGGCGCCGCCAGCGATGCGCGGTGTGGTGGTGATGACGCGTTTGACATCGACATCACCGCAGGCTGGACACGCCGGTGCATCCTCACTCATCCCGTGACGTGCCTCAAAGCGGGTTTCACATTGTGGACAGCGATAGTCGTAAAGTGGCATGGCCTGTATTCCTTCAATCTTCCGTCGGTATGACAAAGCCATTATACCGGCGGGCGGTCAGATACAGTGTGGTGATTTCAGGCGTAGTCGTCGCAGATGATGCTGACGAGCGCTTCGGGTGTCAGCCCGTTGAGGATGCGGCGGTCGGGATAGATGATGGCATTCGGACCACCGCCGCACATGCTCAGGCACTGGGCGATCTCGACTTTAAAACGCGGATGGGGCGCGGCGGCATTCAGATCGGCGATCAGCGGTTCGACCTGCTGAAGGATTTTGTCCGCACGGCGGCTTTGATTGCAGTGTACACCACGGCAGATTACAATCCGGCGGCGGGTAGGTGCGGCAGGTTCGGTTGTTGATGCCGCGTGGGTGGTTTCGTCACTCATAAAGATCCTGTCTGCATTAATCCTATTATATCACCACCGCAGACGACGAATTTCACCTGTCATCGGATAGACCAGCCCGTATCCGATTGATCCGGCGCAGGAGGAATTCATTTTGTACACGGTGCTGATGGGGACAGCGCGGTATCAGAGCGGATGCCCCTGCAAAGATACATGGGACACGCAACGGCGTGCCCGTGGCCGGGAACTCGGCGTTTGCTGTACGGATGCCCTGTGGATGTCTTCACGCCGGACGCAAGG
>CAYNDH010000312.1:0-3689 GCA_964395665.1 uncultured Anaerolineaceae bacterium | reverse complement strand
ACGCCCGACGGGGCGTCCGTCGGTGGTACTCTATCCCCGGCCCTTTCCCCCATTCCGCTCGCGCCGAAACTCCGTTTCGCCATCTCACTCAGAGGGAAAGGGAGAAACACAGGTCATCATTGATCCATTCCCTTCCCTCGGAGCGAAGCGAGTGGGGGAAGGGGGCGCAGTTCTATCGCGCCGGGATGGGGGTTCACCCCTCACGCTTTTGTCCAGCCAGCCCGATCCATCGCGCCAGACGCGCCGCTGCTTCCAGCTCATCGGTATGGCGCGCCCGCTCCGATTCAGGCAGCGCCATCTGACGCAGTTCCGTCTGTAGCGAATCCGCCAGCGCCAGATCCCCCATCGCGACCGCCAGTTCTGCCCGCGCCGCCAGCACTCTGGTGCGTTCAATCCCATCCGCTGACGGATTCCGCTTCAGCACAAGATCCAGCACCCGTGCCGCACCCTTATCATCGGTGTAGGTATCGCGCAGAAAGATCGCATTCTCCAATGCCTGCATCAGTGCAGACTGGCCGTCAGCAGACTGATTGTCAGACGACGCACCATAATCCGGCTCCGGTTCATCCTGATTGATATACAGCAGGGTGTTGCCCGACGGATCGAACAGGCTGAAGCGTGTCTGATCCGGTCGCAGTCGTGTGATGCGCGGCTGTCCGGCGGTCGGGACCTGCCCGTAGTGGCCGCGCAGTGCATCCGCAAAGTCCCGGTGCAGGGGATGCACATCCGACACAAAGATCAGACACGCTGACGGTTTGGCGCGTTTGGCGAAGTGCAGTGCGATGCTTCCCCGCTGTACCGCCGCATACGGATACGGCCAGTCCTGCCGGTAGGTGACCTCAAACCCAAGTGCCTGATAAAAGGCAAGCGTCGCATCCAGTGATTTACAGTAAAGCAGCGGGATCAGCGTTTCCGTTCCCATCAGATCGTCTCCTCTTACAGCCGTTATTCATTTCTCTCATTTCGAGTGTAAGGCACTGGTGGCATGGTGGAGACTTTTGCGGGTTTCGTCGGCATCTTTGGCTGTCCGGCGATGCCGTGTCATCCCCCCGTAACCCTCTACCTCTGCACAGGACCTATCCAGCAGGCAAATCCACGCTATCATTAGGGGCGAATTAAAAATTTACTACCTGTATAAATGCAAGGATGAGTTGAGATGCGTGTTCTACGAAATATTTTATTGGCGCTGCTGCTGGTGATCGTCATCGTACTGGTGGCGGGTTTTGTACTGTTTAATGACCTTACACGCGGCCCACTGCCGAGACTCGATGGCGAAGTGCGCGTCCCCGGGCTGGAAGATGTCGTGACGATCAAGCGCGACGAATGGGGCGTGCCGCACATCTACGCCAGCAGTATGCATGATCTGCTGTTTGCACAGGGATACGTACAGGCACAGGACCGCTGGTGGCAGATGGAATTCTTCCGCGCAACGGGTAATGGCCGCCTGCAGGAACTCACCGGACGCAACAACGCCCTGATGGGTAACGATACCTTTATCCGTACCATCGGCTGGCGTCAGGCGGCGGAACGTGATCTGGCTGAAGTCCTCACCGAAGAGGATAAGGCACGGCTTCAGGCGTTCACCGATGGCGTCAATGCATACATCGGCGGCAAGGACGGCGGCGATCTGGCACTCGATTACAGCCTGCTGGGAGTCAACGGCGTGACAATCCCCGTCCGCCCATGGACACCGGGCGATACCGTCGTCTGGCAGAAGGTCATGTCATGGGACCTAAGCAACGGCATGTATGATGTCAGCCGCGCCAGCCTGATCGAAGAACTCGGCGAAGACCTGTTCGCAGGCATTCGCCCGGCCTATCCGTTTGACCGTAATCCAACCATCGTCCATCCCGATAACGCCGAGCCGACCGAAGCCAGCCTTGCCGCGTCCGCCGGGGCCGAGACCGTCAGCGGCTTCGCTGATGCTGACCTGACCTTTGCCGGTAATCTGACCACCGGCACGCGCTTCGCCTTCGGACAGGGTGAGGGACTCGGCAGCAATAACTGGGCCGTGAGCGGTGATCTGACCGAGAGCGGCAAGCCGCTGCTGGCGAATGACCCGCATCTGGGCATTCAGATGCCGTCGATCTGGTACGAGATCGGCCTGCACTGCCGCCCGCGCACCGATGCCTGCCCGATGGATGTACAGGGCTTCACCTTCGGCGCCTTCCCCGGCGTCGTGATCGGCCATAATGACCGCGTGGCGTGGGGCTTCACCAATGTCGCGCCGGATGTGATGGACCTGTATGCACTGAAGGTCAATCCCGATAACCCGCTTCAGTACGAGTGGGACGGCGAATGGCGTGATATGACCGTGCGTGATGAGATCATCAACTTCGGTGACAGTGACGAGACGGTGACCATTCAGGTGCGAGAGACACATCTCGGCCCGGTCATCAATGATAACCGTCTCGGTGACGATGGCCTGCCGAGCGGCTTCAACACCGAGAACCCGATGGCGCTGCGCTGGGCGGCACTGGACCCGACGCGCACCGTCATGGCGATCTTCGGCCTGAATACCGCCCAGAACTGGGAAGAATTCCGCGCCGCTGCCAGTTCCTTCGATGCTCCGGCGCAGAATCTGGTCTATGCCGACATCGACGGCAATATCGGCTATCAGACACCGGGCCTGATCCCGATCCGCCCCGCCAGCGTCAGCGGACTGGTGCCGGTCGATGGCTCCACCAGCGAGAACGAGTGGCTCGGTTACATCCCCTATGACCTGCTGCCGCGTGTCCTCAATCCCGAAAACGGCTACGTCCACAGCGCCAACGAAGCGCTGGTCCCGCTGGAATATTACGACTGGCTGGCTGAACAGCTTGCGGACGAATACGGCGAAGACCTCAACGTCGTGATCAGCATGGACTGGGACGACGGCTACCGTGGCCGCCGCATCGTCGATCGCCTGACATCCGAAGCGCCGTTCAATGTCGGTAAATTCGAAGATCTTCAGGCGGATAACGTCTTCCTGCCTGCGCTGGAAGCCATGCCGCATCTCGAAGCGCTGGAATTCGAAGACGCTGCCCTCACCGATGCCCGCGACTGGCTGGTCTCATGGGATGGCAGTATGCATATGAACAGCCCGCAGGCCGCGCTCTTCGGCCAGTTCTGGACGCAGCTTACGCAGGCCATCTTCAGCGATCAGTCACCCGACGCCGCCGGTGGACAGTGGGCGGTCACCCGCCTGATGGAACTGCCGGACGACGCGTGGTGGGATGATGTCAGCACCGCCGATGTCACCGAAACCCGCGACGAGATCCTGACCCGCGCCTTCACCGCTGCCTATAATGCCAATGTCGAAGCACTCGGCGCAGACCGTGAGGCGTGGCGCTGGGGCGCACTCCATACGACGACCTTTGTCAGCAATCCGATGGGGCAGAGTGGTATCAACATGATTGAAGACATGTTCAATCGTGGGCCGGTCGCCACATCCGGCAGCAGCGGGACAGTCAACGCCGCCAGTTGGAATGTAGCCGGCGGTGATTTCAGCGTGCGTTCCGCCTCATCCTTCCGCATGATCGTTGATCTGAACGATCTGGATAACAGCGTCAACATGCACACCACCGGCCAGAGCGGGCATCCCTTCAGCCCGTACTACGCCAATATGATCGACGCATGGCGCAATGTGACCTACAAGCCGATGACCTTCAGCGATGAGGCCGTCACCGCAGCAGCGAAGAACACGCTCA
>CAYNDH010000311.1:1851-3750 GCA_964395665.1 uncultured Anaerolineaceae bacterium | reverse complement strand
GAAGCAGGAACCACTCTCCAGCCGATGGGGGGGGAAGCAAGGGCCGATCGCGAAGCAGGAACCACTCTCCAGCCGATGGAGAGGGGGAAAGTGCGACACGGTGAGATCAAAAGCGGGCGTTAAAAGTTACACAACGTGGGAAATAAGGGTGTAAGGGAGAACCAGTTATGCTGCTGACGGGCGCTGAAATCATCATGGAATGCCTGCTCCGCGAAGGAGTGGATGTGATTTTTGGGTATCCGGGTGGGGCCATTCTGCCTGCCTATGATGCGATGACGAAATATCCGCAGATTCATCATGTGCTGGTGCGGCATGAGCAGGGCGCATCGCATATGGCGGATGGTTATGCTCGTGCCACCGGCAAGGTCGGTGTTGTGATTGCCACCAGCGGCCCCGGCGCGACCAATCTTGTGACCGGGCTGGCGACGGCGATGATGGACTCTTCGCCGGTTGTCGCGATCACCGGACAGGTGACACGCGGCGCGATTGGGACGGATGCCTTTCAGGAAACGGATGTGACCGGCGTCACGATCCCGGTCACCAAGCATAACTATCTGGTGGCGAGTATCGATGAACTGGCTTATGTGATCCGTGAGGCCTTCTACATCGCCCGCAGCGGACGTCCCGGCCCGGTGCTGATCGATGTGCCGAAGGATGTGCAGAATGAGAGCATCGAGTTCGTCTATCCTGAAGGCGAAATCCGGCTGCCGGGTTATCGTGTGCCAGAGCGTGCAGCGGACGATCAGATCAGCGCGGCGATTGAGCTGATCAACAAGGCCGAGCGCCCGGTCATTCTGGCTGGTCATGGGATCGTGATGTCGGGTACATCAGCGCTGCTGCGTGAACTGGCTGAAGTCGGCAGCATCCCGGTGACGACGACGCTGCTTGGTAAGGGCGGCCTGCCGGAGAGTCATCCGCTGGCGCTGGGGATGATGGGGATGCACGGAGAAGCCGCCTGTAATCATGCCATCCAGAATGCCGATCTGCTGATCGCGCTGGGGATGCGCTTCGATGACCGTGTGACCGGCAATCTGAAGACCTATGCCCGCAACGCGAAGAAGATCCACGTTGATATTGATCCGAGTGAGATCAACAAGAATGTGAAGGTCGATGTCGGCATCGTGGGCGACCTGCGGACGGTGCTGGAACAGTTGATGCCGGGTGTGGAATACCGCCAGCATTCGGAGTGGCTGAATACGATCCGGGACTGGCAGGAAGACTCGAACGAGCGCGACATCCTCACGCAGTATCGCGGCGAAAAGCTGCTGGCGGCTGAAGTGTTGAATGATCTGTGGAAGTTCACCGGCGGTGAGGCGATCACGGTGACCGATGTCGGCCAGCATCAGATGCTGGAAGCGCAGTATTATCCGCATCAGCGCCCATCAACCATGATCACCAGCGGCGGACTCGGCACCATGGGTTTCGGCGTTCCGGCGGCGATTGGTGCGAAGTTTGGCCGCCCGGATGAGGATGTATGGGCGGTGGTCGGCGACGGTGGCTTTCAGATGACGCTGTGCGAACTGGCGACCATGCGTCAGGAAAATGTGAAGGTCAATGTCGCGATCATCAACAACTCGTTTCTGGGGATGGTGCGCCAGTGGCAGGAGATGTTCTATGACGAACGCTATCACGCCACACCGATGTTCAATCCCGATTTCTGCAAGCTGGCTGAGGCTTACGGGATTCCGAGTATGCGCGTCACCAGCCGTGACCAGATTGAAGAGTCGGTGCGCTTTGCCCACGAGACTGAAGGCCCGGTACTGATCGAATACGTGGTGGAGAAGGAAGACATCGTTTATCCGATGGTCCCGGCTGGCGCAGATCTCGATCAGATGATCCGCCGACCGAAACCGGGTGAACTGGTCAATGGCACAAACGGCACAAAAGCCTGAAATCCCA
>CAYNDH010000311.1:0-1751 GCA_964395665.1 uncultured Anaerolineaceae bacterium | reverse complement strand
CAAGCTACACAAGTGAACGACTTAAGCGACAAACGAGCAGACGGAGCAGAATCCGATGGCACCCTTACGTAATCCGCTGTACAACACGAATGGAAATCACAATCAGGAACCGCGCCAGCATATGGTGGCAGTGCTGGTGGAGAATAAACCCGGTGTCCTGAACCGTGTGGTGAGCATGTTCCGCCGCCGTAATTTCAATCTCGACAGCCTCACGGTAGGGCGCACGCACAAGCCGCATATCTCGCGCATGACGATCATGATGGACGCCAGCCGTGCGAACGCCCATCAACTGGTCGCCAACCTGCAGAAGCTGATCAACGTGATTGATGTCCGTCTGCTGAGCGCCGAGCCGCACGTGTCCCGCGACCTGGCGCTGATCAAGGTCCGCACTGAGGACTCCGATGCGTTTAATCGTGTGACCGAGATCTGCGAACGCACACCAGCCCGCATCATTGATATGGGGACGCGGGTGTGCATTGTGGAGATCTGCGCACCGGAAGATGTCGTTGAAGATGTGATCGAACTGCTGCGCCCGGTTGGTATTCAGGAAATGGTACGGACGGGTGTGGTAGCGATGGGTCGGGGCATTCGTATCCTTGACTCCGATTATGAACCTGTACTCGCCGGTATGGAAGGCAGTGCAGAGCGCTACGGTGTTTAGAATCAGCCATCAGCGCGAAACAGGTAACAAATCGACTGGTTTTATCTTTCCCAAGGGGAGAATGACATATCAATGGCAACTCTTTACTACGATCAGGATGCAGATTTAAGTTTGCTTGAAGGCAAGACCATCGCCGTTATCGGTTATGGCAGCCAGGGCCACGCTCACGCGCTGAACGCGAAGGAAAGCGGGATGAACGTGGTTGTCGGCCTGCATGAAGGCAGCAAAAGCCGCGCCAAAGCCGAAGCGGACGGTCTCACGGTCCACAGTGTAGCGGACGCGGCGAAGGCGGCGGATGTGATCATGATCCTGACGCCGGATACCACACAGGCCGAAGTTTATGATCGCGATATTGCGCCGAATCTGCGCCCCGGCATGATGCTGATGTTCGCGCACGGCTTTAACGTCCATTTTGACCAGATCAAGCCCCCGGCGGATATTGATGTGACGATGGTTGCGCCGAAGGCCCCCGGTCATCGCGTGCGTGAAGTCTTCATCGATGGCGGCGGCGTCCCCGGACTGGTGGCAGTGGCACAGGATGCGACTGGTGAGGCCAGGGCGCGTGCGCTGGCTTATGCCCGTGCGATTGGCTGCACCCGCGCCGGCGTGATCGAGACGAGCTTCAAGGAAGAGACCGAAACCGACCTCTTCGGCGAGCAGGTGGTGCTGTGCGGCGGCGTGACCGCCCTGATCCGCTCCAGCTTTGAGACGCTGGTCAAGGCCGGTTATCAGCCGGAGATCGCCTACTTCGAATGCCTGCACGAACTGAAGCTGATCGTTGACCTGCTGTATCAGGGCGGCCTGAGCTATATGTGGTACAGCGTGAGCGATACGGCGGAATACGGCGGTTATGTGGTCGGTGATGAATTCGAGCGGCTGGTGAAGGAAGAGATGTCCGGTGTGCTGTCCCGTATTCAGAGCGGTGAATTCGCGAAGAACTGGATTGAAGAGAATAAGCAGGGCCGCCCGAATTTCAAGCCGCGCCGCACGAATGAACATGATCTGCTGCTGGAAAAGGTCGGCACCGATCTGCGTCAGATGATGCCGTTCCTCAATGCCAAGCAGGTGAAGCAGAGCGATTAGAGACCTC
>CAYNDH010000310.1:0-3763 GCA_964395665.1 uncultured Anaerolineaceae bacterium | reverse complement strand
CTGCCACCGGTACTGCTGCCGCGTTCGCCGCCGCTGATGCCGCTGCGAATGCCGCTGAAGCTTCAGCGAATGCCGCTGGTGCATGGGTCGAAATACCGTTCCTTACCGAACGCAGCACAGCGGCTCAGCAGGACGGCGCTTTTGGCGACGCACATCAGGCCAGCCAGCCAGACGCCCGCTACCGCTATAACGGCATCGTGATCGAAATTGATGTCGTCATTGGTGGCGAAAGTCGTAACGCTGACGAACCTGCCGCCGCGCAGAACGCCGCTGGTTATGACGCCGAAAATCCCGCTTTTAACGCCGGATGGTCGGCACTCTGGATGGAAGATCCGGAACGCATCAACGCCGGGTACGCACTGACGAAGCTTAACAATCGCATAGATCGGTCTCGAAAAAGAGGGCGCTGCAAAGACCGCCTCAGGCCAGTATAGGCCGGGGCGCGAAACGAAGCGCACCCAGACGAGTTCCCAGGTATCGCACAGCGAAAGCACAAGCGAAACACAAACGGGGACGTGAGACTGATCAAATTAGGCTCACGTCCCTTTTGTTTTCCTTAACACTGCTGAATGACACGATCACACGCACACTGCGCGATCTGCTGAGGGATAACCTGGTGAACAACATCATAACCAATGCCAACGATAACAACCGCGAACTGATAGTTAACGGGGATCGCCTTAGCGATCTCCTCGAACTGCTGGATGAGCTGCACACCGCCGCCAGTGACAATACCCTGCCGCGTTTTATTTCTCTCGGCGAGCAGGATGTACTCGGGATGCTGAAGGAACTCGTCTACACCGCGCAGGAGACGATCAGCGAGATCGAAACCAACCGCGTGCAGCGTGCCCAGCGTGCAGCGCGCAAATTTGCACGGCAGACACGGCATGCGTCAGACGAGCGCGCCGGACGAGCGAATGGCGCGGTCGCTGGTAAAACCACTGGCGCAAACGGTCGGGCTTCGCAGGTGATGCCCACCAATATCGTCCAGTTCAGCGATCACTTCGGCCAGCATATCGTGCAGCCGGAAGAGACCCCCGCCTCTGAGGTGCATCAGGTGGTCCCCGGCACACGCCATGCCTGAAGAGGGCAGCGAGGTTAACGGGTGATCGAAATCACAATCGCGTTGTATCAGGTCTGAGATGTACCCACTGTGTATCCGCAGCAAAATGGAACGCACACGGGAAGTATGAAACGAAAGCGGAAGCCGTTGGGAACGTTTCAGGCCTGTCAGACGTCACTCTGGAGCAGACGTCACTTCAAGAGTGAAACACCGTCATACCCATACCTAACAGAATGACCAGCTATTCAGAAAGTCAGTTACACCCAGTACCACCAGCACGTCGCGACACTGTATTGGATTGTCAAAAGAACCCAAAAAGAAAGAGAGGCGCTGATGTACTCTGATCACGGTAAGCCTCATTTGTTGAGGCACATAAGTACGAATGAACTGCGGCCCGGATTATCCGACACATTGTGTCACAGCATCGGTGCCAACCGTGGTGACATCCGATGGGATATGTGACCAGATCGGAGATCCGGCGCTCGATAGTTCCAGTCGAGGCTCAATCGCATGGACGAAAGTACAGGACCAGCAGACGGGCGAAGTCGTCCGCTGCCAGTAGCAAGCACTTCAGACCATTACCAGAGACTCTGGCGTAAAACCGTAACACACCAGGCAACACGTAAGGCGCAAGACACAGGCGAAAGCGGTGAAATGCATCAACGATCACTGGCGCACAGGCATATGACCGGTGCCACGATCGCGATCATCACACGTTCCAATAGGGGTGTTGGCTCGTCCCCGCTTTCGCCACTTTAAATCCTGACTTCCGCATTTCAGACGCTGCAACCCACGCCACATTGTCCCATTTTTACGTCATGATTTGTACGCTTCGCACAGAATTTCGATCCAGATCAAGCCACCTGAAAAAAATCGCGTTATAATCATTAATTGGAAAGTTGAAAGACTTTCTACAACCCACAGGACGAGTTAGAAGAGGTTCTTTAGTGTCTGGTGGAATCATTTACAGCCGCGTTTTGCTGTTAAACGGCAGCACGTGGGAGCCGCTGGCAGTCATCACCCTGCCGCGTGCCATTAATCTGCTGCTGGCCGGTAAAGCGATCGTCGTCGAGCAGACTGGGGAATTCCTGCGTACCGTGAAGGATCATTTCCCGGTCCCTTCCGTGATCGCCCTGCGGACCTATATCAATGTGCCGCGTCGTCAGGCACACTGGAGCCGTAAGGGTGTCCTGCTGCGTGATAATTACGTCTGCATCTACTGCGGGGCCGCCCCCGGTTCGCTCTCGCGGGACAAGGTGCTGGCCCGTCAGGACTTCACGGTCGATCATATCGTGCCGCGCTCTCGTGGAGGCCGCGACCAGTGGACCAATACCGCCTGCGCCTGCTATCAATGTAATCACCGCAAGGGTAATCGCCTGCCCAATGAGGCTGGGATGCGGCTTAACTGGGAGCCGAAGATCCCCCGCACCAGCTATCTGGTCATTGCCGTTGGCAGTGGCCCGGATGCCTGGAAGCGCTATATCGAATATTGAGCCATTCTCGACCATCACCCGACAGTCAGAACGGCTCTTTTTATTTAACGCCGTCACCTTCCCTCTATATTGCATGCATGTAGGGACGTCACACATGCTTGCATGTCCGGGGCGTCCGTCGGTGGTACACATGGGTAAAGAATGCCAACCTGCAATCATCGTGCAGGGACGCCCTACACACTCTGCATGTCCGGTGCATGCTCCGCGCCTGCCCTGTCCGCTTGTAAACATTCCCCACCGATTTCCCACCGTTTTGATCTTCGCTTTCCCGCCTCTCTCGCTCAATGGCCTGTTAAATGACTGTTAATCGTGCTGCCCTGCCTTGAAACTATACCTGGTCAGGCTTAAAATGATCTGCTGCATGGAGATCATGCATGTCACCTTCCGACCGGCCCTATGCATCCCGACCGGCGGATCTCTGTCCACCAATACCGGAGCATTTATGCACCTGTACCACCCTTTGACAACGAAAACAAAACGTTCGGCGTTGGCTGGACGGCCAGTCTGGATAAAACTGGCAATGCGGTTTGGGCTGATGCTGCTGGTCATTGCGGCGATCACCGCCTGTTATGGTCCACCCCCCACCGCCTATGTGATTATCACCGATACCCCCACCGGGCAGGAAACACTAACGCCCACCCCGACCCCGATTGTGACTGTCATCGTCGTGACGGCCACGCCGCAGCCGGGGACACCGGTCGTTGAAGTGCCGCCAATCCAGACGACAGAGGATGTGCTGCCGGATAACGGCGGCGTGCTGTCCACTGCTGAAGTGACATCAGGTGAGATCACTGATCCGTCATCATTGATCCCGACTGCGACCTTTAACCGTGTCTATATTGCAGAGCAGACTTTCGAAAATGGGCGCATGTTCTGGATCGAACCGATCACACAGATCTGGGTGATGGTGCAGAACACCGACGACAAGCGCAGCGGCATCTGGATGGTGTTTGACGACCCTTTCCAGGAAGGGGATCAGGAATTTGATCCGGGCATCCGTCCCCCCGCAGGGCTGCTTCAGCCGGAACGCGGTTTCGGCCTGCTGTGGCGGGAAAATGACGAAGTGCGCGGTGCGCTCGGATGGGCCACCCAGACCGAGATCGGCCATGTCAGCGATTATCAGTTCCAGCCGTCCGGCACGATGGAAAATGGCGAGTTCGTCCCCGAACCCGGTTATCATATCCTCAACAGCGGCTACGGCAGCAAG
>CAYNDH010000309.1:0-3767 GCA_964395665.1 uncultured Anaerolineaceae bacterium | reverse complement strand
GAGCCTGACAGAATCCTTGCTGGCAATAATGGTGAACTTATGGCCGTTCGTTTAGTCGATGTAGGCAAATGGCTGGTTGTGGTGTATCGTGAATTTGAGGAAGATGGCTTGATTATCACAGCCTTCTTCACTCGTCGGCATCGCTCACTTGATAGGAGAACTCTGGTATGGTCAGCGTCGAACAATACCTAACGTTTCTTCCAACTGTCAGTCAGTCTCCAGGGCAGAATGTGTGGATGTCCTATGATGCTGAGGCTGATGTTTTGTACGTCAACTTTAGACAGCCGAGTGAAGCAGACGACAGCGAACTGACCGATGATGATGTCATCATCCGTTATGTGGGAGAAGACATCATCGGCTATACCGTGCTGCACGCCAGTAAGCGGGTGAGCTAGAGGCATCTGGTCATTCGTAACCGTCGGAGGGACGCCCAGTAATAAGGCATCCCTCCGACGATTTTTATAGACACGTTTGCATCAGGATGTAACCATCTTTAACCCAACGGGCAGCGCTGTGTCGGTGATCCATGCCCGGATCATCGCGCTGAACAGGGCAGGCGCTTCGACATTCCAGCCATGGCGCACACCGGGGGCGATGCAGCCCACCGCATTGGGCATCAGTCTCGAAATCACCGCTACGGCCTGTAAAATGATCTCCGTTTCGCGGCCACCGGCGGTAATCAGCGCCGGGACATCCACCTGCCGAAAGGTCTCCGGAACCTGATAACCGGATACTTCCTCAACGATGCGGCGGTAGGATGGCATCGACATTTTCAGCAGATTCTCGGTAAAATCCGCCTGCTGCTGCGGGGGAAGACCCAGTGCCCGCGCCTGTCGGTTGGCAGCGCCGCGCCGTCTGATCAGCAGACGCATCATCCAGACCTGCGGATTGACCAGATGGCGGTTGGGCATCGGGGCGGCAGTCACACCGCTGATCACCGCACGATCGATCAACCCGGCGTGCCGTTCCACCAGTTCCAGTGCGACATGGCCGCCCAGCGACAGCCCGACCACATGCGCCCGTCCATTTGTGGCACGCGAATGAAGCAGGTCTGCCACCTGCTGCGTGGTATCGGCCAGTGACAGCCACGGGATCTGATGGCTTTCTCCGTGGCCGGGCAGATCGACGTTCAGGCAGTGGTAATCACGGAGCGCGGCGGTCTGCTGCCACCACATCCAGCCGCTGGCCCCCACCCCATGCAAAAAGACGATACTCGGCGCGCCTTTTGTCCCGGTTTCCTCAACATACAGTGCCATGATTTCCCTTTCCGGATATTGGCGGTCACATCCCTGTTATAAATACGACTCTTTTTGTATAACAGGTGCATCTGTTCTAAAATAGGGGCCAGTTTTCAGACAGAAGCGCAAGATTCCGGAAGTCCACCGCGTCAATACGTGGTAAGCTTTAAAGAACCTTAGCGAATGGTATCAAAGCCTACAGGACCATCATTCGCTTTTTTGTTTGCCTGTCCATCTATCGTCTGTTTCTCCTGTTTTCCGCACTGCTATTTCAAAGGCTCATTCAAAGAAGGAAACAAGTAATGATTTCACGTGCCTGGGTGATGTTCTGGCTGGTGGGTTTGATCTGGGGATCGTCCTTTCTGCTGATCCGCGTCGGTGTTGGTGAGATGTCGCCCTCACAGGTGGTCCTGATCCGATGCGTGATCGCCGCTATCGGCCTGAATCTCGTGCTGTTCATGCGTGGGATGCGCCTGCCGTCTGACTGGCAGGGCTGGCGTGATATGACGCTGCTCGGGATCGGCAACGCTGCAATCCCCTATCTGCTGATCGGGATTGGCGAGCAGCAGGTCCCAAGCAATGTGACCAGCGTGCTTCAGTCCACCACCGCGCTGTTTACCATGCTGATTGCCCATTTCGCGATGGCCGACGAGCGCATGACGCTGCCGAAGGTGGCCGGTGTGATCCTGGGTTTTATGGGCGTGATTGTGCTGGCATCGACCAGTGCCACACCCGGTGAAGAAATCAGCATCCCCCATGTGCTGTCCATTCTGGGCGGGGCGATGTCGTATGCGATCTTCTCGATCTTCAGCCGCGTCGTGACGGCTCGCCGCCGTGCCGCTGGTATGCCCAAAATCGAGCCGCTGGCAATCGCCGCCAGCAGCTTCATCCCGGCGTCGATCTTCGCCCTGATCACCATGTTTGCCGAACCGCTGCTGGGCGGACGCGCTGCCACACTCCTCAGCACCGTGTCCAGTGACAGCCTGATCGCCGTACTCGTGCTGGGCTTTGTCAACACCTTTATCGCGTACCTGTTCTTCTATTATGTGCTTCAGGAACTGGGCGCATCCCGTGCCACAACGGTGACGTATGTTGTGCCGGTCGTCGGCCTGGTCCTTGGCTGGCTGGTGCTGAATGAACACATCGACATCATGCTGCTGGTCGGCGCTGCCCTGATTTTCGCCGGGATCGCCATCACCAATATGAGCTTCGGGCGGCTGTGGACATGGGTGCGTCCGCGTCCCGTCGGCTGATCGCGGCTGATTGACACCCTGACACCATAACACGATGAATGCTGAAGAAATCGAAGCGCTGATTCGTCCGGGCATAGCAGAAACGCCAGCAGAGGCCGCGCAGGATCGTGCGGCCCCAGTCTGGGCGGATTTCGGCGCGGGCTGGGGGAATTTCACCCTGGCCCTGCGCCGCATTCTGGGGCCGGATGCCATGCTCCATGCGATTGACCGCGACGCCGACGCCCTGCAAACCACACGGCAGCGCCACGCACAGCAGTATCCGGATGCACCGCTGACGCTGTGGCCGCAGGATTTCTCACACCCGCTGGAGCTTCCCCCGCTGGATGGACTGGTGATGGCAAATGCCCTGCATTTTATCCCCTCACAGCGTCAGGCCGATGTGCTGATGCTGCTGGCGTCGTATCTCAAACCGGCGGGGCGGATGATCATCGTAGAGTATGAGATGCGCTGGCCCCGTCCCTGGATTCCACACCAGATAACCAGTAAAAACCTATTAACAAAAATAAACGAAGCTGGGTTTCGTCAGTGTAACCTAATTGCTACCAGACAATCGCCATCCAGTGGAACCGTAATGTACAGCATCCTTGCTGAAACATGACAGATAACGTAAGTGATCCACGCCAAATCACAATCCGAATTTTTTGTAATACTGGCTGTTATCTCCCCGAATTTACAAATTTCACCTTCATTGCATTCTATAATATCCACATCAACCTGCACAACCATCCCCACGGTGCAGCCGTGTGGACTACCGGTTGTATCCGACCACATCGCAGCACGCAATTGGAGAATTCATGAACAGAATTATAAGAACTTTTTTACCAGTAAGCCTTATCGTCGCGCTGACATTCGCCGCTGTCGTCGCAGCAACCACCGCCACGGCCAGCCCCGCAGCAACCAAGAACAAGGGCGGCAATCAGGACTGCCCCGCCGGGACCACACTGGTCGCGAAGTATAATTACGTCAGCTTTCTGGGCATCTACCTGCCTGAAGGCATCCCCGGTGCGGTTGTCCTGGGTGACGCCACAGGCGGCATCTTTATTTCGGTTGTCCCGATCAGCGCGATTGTGATCAAAGGCGGCCCTGCTTCAGTGGTCGAAGTATTCGACCCCGCGCAGTATTTAGGTCTCTTCTCCAATGCAGGCCTGCCACCAGTCGGAAACGGCAACACGCCGGATATTTCGAATATCCAGCTTTGCACCGGTGAACAGGAAATCCCACCGACCAACACACCTGTCCCGCCGACGGCAACCTATACGCCAACCAGTACAGCGAC
>CAYNDH010000308.1:0-3796 GCA_964395665.1 uncultured Anaerolineaceae bacterium | reverse complement strand
GCCCCTACACAAAACCGGCTTGCAGAGGCGCATTATGATCGAAACGTCAACAGAATCCAGATGAAACTCTCCTTCTATCTGCTTTAATAACCGGCTTCAATAGAAGGAGAGTCATCAGAGTTAGCGCATGGCGCGTGTGATCTTACTGGCTGATCGACACCGTGCGCAGATCGGTCAGGCCGGGGAATGCTGCCATTTCCAGCCCCTGCACGTTCTCCGTCACTGCGCCGACCATCGGGGCGAAATACGGCACGATAATCGGGCCTTCATCCGCAAAGATCTGCGCAATCTGCGAATAGATCGCGGCGCGTGCTTCGGTCTCTGCGGTCTGGGATGCTTCAGCGACCAGCGCATCCAGTTCAGCATTCGACCAGTGCGTTTCGTTATAGATACCGCCAGTGATATAGGCTTCGGTCAGAACCTGCTGCGGGATCGGACGATCGCCCCAGCCAGTCATACCGAGATCAACTTCCAGCCATTCATCCGCACTGTAGTAAACGCCTTCCGGACGCACCAGGATATTGACGTCGATGCAGCCTTCGGCCCATTGCTGCTGGACGATCGTGGCAAGATCCGGGTATCCGAGTGTTTCAGGGACATAGAAATCGGTGGAGAGACGTGCTTCGCCGGTCGCTTCCGCGATCAGTTCGCAGGCGGCAGCCGGATCATAGGCAGGCTTGGCAATGCTGTCATCGTAGTAGACTTCGAACGACGGCGCGATCGGATCGTTGTTGGCGACGATGCCACGCCCTTCCAGCAGCACTTCATTCAGCTCATCACGATTGGTCGCCAGCTTGAACGCCGTCCGGATGCGCACATCCTCACCCAGGCCACCGGCATCTGTCCGCAGGCGGATCACCGGGTGCTGACTGGTCGCCCGTTCCAGCACCGTGATCCCGTCACTGTCTTCCAGTGTCGCGATCTGATCAACCGGGACCTTGAAGATGAAGTTCACTGCACCCGTGCGGATCGCGTCGATCTGCGCCTGTGTATCCTCAATGAACACCAGTTCCACGGCATCCAGTGCCGGCTGATCCGGTTTGAAATAAGCCTCGTTAGCGGTGAAAACGGCCCGCTCTCCGGCGCTGTATTCCGTCAGGATAAACGGCCCGGTCCCGTTGAAGCTGGCGAACGCGGCGTCACCTTCGCCCAGTGTATTCGGGGACTCAGTTCCACTTTTGAGGATGCCGGTAAAGCGCCCCGCCAGCCCATAGAGGAAGTCAGCATCCGGTGTGGTGAGTGTGAAAACGACCGTGTTCTCGTCCGTCGCTTCGACTTCGAAATTTCCGCCGCTCAGCAGGCCGAGCGCAGGGGACGAGACATCCTTCAGACGGTTGTAAGTGAAAATCACATCTTCAGCCGTCAGCGGAGAGCCATCATGGAACGTCACATCCTCAGCCAGCGTGAGGGTATACGTCAGCCCATCGTCACTGACGGTGTATGCCGTCGCCAGATTAGGCACGACACTGGTATCCGGCGCAACATCCAGCAGATAATCATAAATCAGGTGATTAAACAGCACTTCGGGATCATTCGAACCCGACGACGGGTCGAGATTGACAGGAGCATTGGTGCCAATAATTAACCGGCTGCTGTCCTGGGCATAAGCGGATTGTGAAGCCCCAAATCCACTCAGGATCAGGGCTGCTGCGCTCAGTAAAACGACAAGTGTGGTCTTCAGTGCTTTCATCAATAGACTCCTCATGTTGTCAGGAACAGGCAGGTGACGGGCAGATTTAAGACATCCAGTCTGCTCGGCACTCCACGGCTAAACGGACGATCCTGATGTCCGTCACCTTACAGAATTCGATGCTGCATAATGTACCTTAAAAGCCTGAAATTACGAAATTTTGTTCTGAATTTTATCAGGAAGCGCACATGACGGGTCTGATCTGTGTACGGCATCTGGTGTACTGCCGAAGATCGGTCATCCTCACCCTATCCTCACGCTATCCTCACGCTAATCAGACGTTAAACTAACCACTAGCAGGTTTTTTCGGCTTTTATTCTGTCTTTTTCAGACGCCATGCTCAAATTATTTACGTAAAACAAACCAGACTTAATGTCTATATTCTCATCAACCGTTTATACTGAAACAGCCTTTCTACGGCATTATTTCGAGGAGCGTTCACTAATATGTTTCTACAAGTCCGCCGTGCAACCATCGCAACCTTCCTATTAATAGCAATCATTTCTATTAGTGTTATTTCAGTCAGTGCACAGCCCTCTTCTCCCAACCCGGCAAGCATCCGGTTTGATCTGGTGCAGATCACGCAGTGTGAAAATGACATCGTCGAAGGCCGCCTGGATCTAAGCGTGCGCGATCAGGCCGGAAATATCGTTGATGTCTCCGGCACATCGGATCTGGCGCTGCGTTTCAGCACTTCAGGCGCTGTCAGCCTGTTCAGTGTCAGTGCATCAGCGGGGATCACATCGGTGACGTTCGGCGTCGATCTTCCCGGCTTAAACACCGGCCAGGCTGAAGTAACCGCCAGCCTGACCGCTGATCCTTCCGTCCAGTCTCCGGTCCTGCGCATCAACTGCGGCACACTGGGTTATGAAATCATCACCGGTGATGGACCCGGCAGCGGTGACGGACGCCTGAATCCCAATGCCGGAGATCTGCTGAACGTCCTCTATGCCGGGACCGACAAGAGCGGCAAACCGGTGATTGATGTTTATAAGGTGGATGGTGAACGCGGCGTGTACTTCGATGAATTCGAGTATGCCCTGTTCGAGCCATATCTCAACGCGCCGCCTGCCTCCAATACCCGTCTGGCATCTGTTGACAAGGCCACGCTGTATGCACTTGCCAGCGGCGAATTTCAGATCAACATCGGCCCGGATGCCGAAGGCAAATACGGTGTCGTGATCTTCCGGGGGCTGCCCCCGACCGCTGCCCGACGCGGCATTCTGGAACTTCGCTGATCATTCACCTTTTATAAGGAACCTGACTAAATAATGACTTCTAAAATCCGATCTTATCTGAATGCTCGTTCACTATTCATCAGTCTGCTGATGATCTCCGCCCTGCTGATGGCCGCCCTCACACAGGCACAGCAGGATGATCTCGTGCCGCTGCCCGTAGATGCAGCTCCGTCAACAGAACTGATCCTCAACGGCGGGTTTGAACTGCCCAAAGATGCAGATGGCACACCCGCCAACTGGAAAGTAAAAAACCCGCTGCAAAGCGACAAGCAGATCTGCAACAAGCTCAACCGCCCCAACAAGCCGGACAAAATCGTCGCAAACAGTGGAAACTGTGCGTTTAAATTTAAAGTCGGCGTGACCAATGTCAAACGCGCCCTCGTGCAGAAATCCAATATCAGCTTCGGGAATGCTGGCGATACCCTGACCTACGGCTTATGGGTTGAGGCGAAGAACTTCGGCAGCGATTCAAAGATGATGGCGAAGGCCGTTTACCCTGACGGCTCCAGGACCAAGACCACCATCGCCATTCCCGCCGGGACCTATGGCTATCAGCAGTTTCAGAACACCCTCGCACTGACTGGCACCGCAAACAAACTCGTCGTCAAAATCATCATCCGCAGCCCGGGGCGTCTGTGGGTGGATGATGTCAGCGCGATCGTATCCGGTGTACCGGCGACAGCAACCCCCGAGATACCAACCCTGACCCCGTCTTATACACTGACTGACGGCCCGACCAGTACGCCGACCAGCACACCGACGAACACACCCACTGACGGCCCAAGCCCGACGCCAACCAATACACCGACGGACACGCCAACGTATACACCGACGGACACGCCGACAGTCACGCTCACCGAGACGCCAA
>CAYNDH010000307.1:0-3837 GCA_964395665.1 uncultured Anaerolineaceae bacterium | reverse complement strand
CACATCCGATCCGCGCCGCCGATGCGCTGCAGCTCGCCGCGGCGGTGGTCGCGAGTGGGCAGCGGCCGTCCACGCTTCCAGTGGTGTGCCTCGACGAGCGTCTGGGCGAAGCAGCGCGGCGCGAGGGCTTCGCGGTCGAGCCGGGATGACTCCGTCTGCGCTGATCCCTACTTCCGACTCGGCGCTTTCTTCGCCGGGGCCTTCTTCGCCGGGGCCTTCTTCGCCGGGGCCTTCTTCGCTGGGGCCTTCTTCGCTGGGGCCTTCTTCGCGGCGGGTTTCTTCGCGGCGGGTTTCTTCGCGACGCTCTTCTTCGCGACGCTCTTCTTCGCCGGCACGGCCATCTGCAGCCCGAACAGCTCCGAGATGTTCACGTCGGTGAGCACCTTCTCCGTCGCCGCGCCACCATCGGCGAGCGGCGCACCAGCCGCGGCGCTCGTCACGAGATCCACGGCGTCCACCTTTCGCAGGCGGAACAGAAGCTCAGGGTGCTCGTCCAGCCGCGCGCCCACTCCGTACAGCACCGCGGCCACGTGCTTGCACATCGACGCCCAGTCCGGGCAGCTGCACGTGAACGTGATCTCGTTCGGTCGCGGGAAGAGCCCGTCGCGCTGCCGGCAGAGGCGCTTCATGACACCGCTGGAGAAGCGGCCCTGCAGCAGCTCGACCACCGAGTCGATCGCGCCCGCACTCTCCCGGCACATCGTCTCCCAGTTCGTCTTCGGAACAGGCTTGATGCCGATCTTCACGTCGTAGAGCGAAGTTCCGCGCACCAGCGCCTCGACGGACCCGGCAGCGACCTCGAGGTGGACCACCAGGCCGTTGCGGAGATACGACCGGCCGCGCGGCAGCCGATTCTCATAGTCGCCGTAGCTCTCCAGGTTGTCGCACCAGGCCCTGCCCCAGAACGTGCTGGCGATCGTCCGGCCATCGACGACGATGGGAGAGAGATTGCGCCCCGACTTCTTCATGCGCGCGGCCTCGCGCTTCGCCGCCTGCTGGAGCGCGCCTACCCCCGGCCGCTTCTTCCATCCCCAGAATCCTGACATCGCTCACTCCGTCGTCGCGGTGGTGATGTCGAGCGCCACGAGCCGCATCAGCTCGTCGTCGCCGAGCGACGTGAGATCGATCTCGCCGGCACCGTCGAGCAGCTCGGTGGACAGGCGCGACTTCGACTCGATGAGCGCGTCGATCTTCTCCTCCACGGTGCCGCGGCAGACGAACTTGTGGACGAGGACGTTCCGTCGCTGGCCGATCCGGAACGCCCGATCGGTCGCCTGGTTCTCGACTGCCGGATTCCACCACCGGTCGAAGTGAACCACGTGTGACGCAGCCGTCAAGTTGAGCCCCGAGCCGCCCGCCTTGAGCGAGATCACGAAGAACGGCACCAGCTCGTCCTCCTGGAACCGGCGCACCAGCTCCCGGCGCTTCGCCACCGCCGTCCCGCCGTGCAGCACCAACCCGGGCCTGCCGAAGACGCCGCCGAGGAATGTGGCGAGCGGCGCAGTCGGCTCGCGGAACTGGGTGAACAGCAGCAGCTTCTCCTGCCGGGCGGCGATCACCTCGGCCAGCTCGCGCAGGCGTGCCAGCTTGCCGCTGTCGCCCGGTGCCCACACGCCGTCGTCGAGCCACTGGGATGGGTGATTGCAGATCTGCTTGAAGCGCAGGAGGAAGCTCAGCACCACGCCGCGTCGCCGCATGCCGTCGGCGTCGGTGAGCCGCTCGCGCAGCTCGTCCACCGACTGCTGGTACAGGGCGGCCTGCGCGCGGCTGAGGTGGCAGTACGCCTTCACCTCCGTCTTCTCCGGGAGGTCGGAGATCACCGTGCGGTCGGTCTTGAGACGCCGCAGGATGTACGGCCGCACCAGCTCGCGGAGCGGGCCGTACGGGTTGTGCGGCACGGCCGCCAGGCGCTTCGTGTAGTCGCCGAACCGCTTCGCCGAGCCGAGCAGGCCGGGATTGATGAAGTCGAAGATGGACCAGAGGTCGGAGAGCCGGTTCTCCACCGGCGTGCCGGTGAGCGCTATGCGGGCGCGGGCGTCGAGTTGCTTGGCCGTGCGCGTCTGCTTGGCGCCCGGGTTCCTGATGGCCTGTGCCTCGTCGAGGATCGCGAGATCCCAGCGCGTGCGGGTGAGCCACGGAAGACGGAGCAGTGTCCCGTACGTGGTGAGGACGAGATCGGCGCCCGCCACGCTGCCTTCGTCGAGCGCCTTGAGCTCCGCGGCCGGCAGCGCCGACTGGTGGGCGATGACGGTGCGCAGCGAGGGGGCGAAGCGCTCGATCTCCGCCTGCCAGTTGGCGAGCAGTGAGGCCGGCGCGACGAGCAGGCTCGGGCGTCGCTCGTCTCCCGCCTCCCGCCGTCGCATGAGGAGGAGCGCCAACACCTGGATGGTCTTGCCCAGCCCCATGTCGTCGGCGAGGCACGCGCCCAGCCCGAGGCGCGAGAGCAGGTGAAGCCAGCGCACGCCGGCGTCCTGGTAGGGCCGGAGCGTGCCGCGCAGCTCACGCCCCGGCCGCAGTGCGGCGATCGACTCCGGCGACCGGAGCTCCCGCAGGACCGCGGCGAGCCAGGGCCCAGCGTCCACATGTGACCACGCACGGTCGGCCGCTTCCGCGCCGTCGTCACCGCCGCCGGCGTCGACGCCCGCGAGCAGCCGCATGGCCTCGACGAAGGAGAGCCCCTTCTCGGCGGCCACGCGCTCGGCGTTCCTGAACCGCTCCATCGTCTGCCGGAGCTGCGCGGCGTCCACCTCCACCCACCGGCCGCGCACGAGGGCGAGCCCGCTCGTGGCGGCCAGGATGCGCTTCAGCTCGGCGGGCGTCAGCGGCGTGCCGTCGAGCGTCACCTCCATCCGGAAGTCGAGCATGGCATCGGTGCCGAGGCCCGCCGGCGGGCGCGACCCGACGGTGGCCGTCACGCGCGGTCGCGGCGGACGATGACCCTGCCATCCCTTCGGCAGGCGCACGATCACGCCGGCGCGCTCCAGCTCCGGCACGTTCGTGAGCAGCCGGAACGCCTCGGCCGCCGACCAACGCAGCGGATGGAAGATCTCGCCCGCGTCCACCATCTCGCGCAGCCACCCGCATTCCTCGGAGGCGCGCTGCACCGGCAGCAGGAGCGACAGCAGTCGCTCGCGGTTGCGGGTGCCGGCGTACGCCCGCAGCGCCTCGCCGAGCGGCAGGTGCTGGGCCGTGCCCCGGCTCGACAACTGGTGGGTGTAGGTCGCCAGAAAGGCGAACGGCGCCGCGTCGTCCCCCCGGTTCTCGGCGAGGTTGAAGTGGACGCGACCCACGACGTTCCACGCGGGATGGAGCTGCCTCAGCGCATTCTCCGCGGATGCTCCGGCCTGCTCGGCCCGCAGTGCCGCGAACGCGGCATCGGTCTCGCGCCAGAGCCCCTGGAGCACGAGCGCGCTGACGTACTCGGCGCCGGGCATCGCCGGGGCCCCGAGGGAGAGGGACTCCAGCTCGGCGACGTCGGGCGGCGGCACGGGCGTGTGCCGCACGTCGGACGCCGCGTCGGCGGGCCGCGTGCGGAGCGTCGTCACGTAGCGCACGCCGAGCTCCCGCCAGTAGCCGAACACGGGAGGCAGCGGCGTATCGATCTCGGCGCCGCCGAGCTGGAGGAGCCCCTGACCGGAGCCGCGCCCGAAGGCGTCGACCAGCCGCCGGGCGAGCGACGGATCGAGTTCCGCCGCCTCCCCGTCGGCGACGACCAGCAGGCGGCCGTGCGGGGTGAGCGCGAGGGTGAGTCGGGGCGCGACTCCATCCGCGCGCATCACCCGCCCCCGCGCCGCATCGCCGCCACCTCGGCGTCGGACGGCGGCCGCACCTTGAGCA
>CAYNDH010000306.1:0-3881 GCA_964395665.1 uncultured Anaerolineaceae bacterium | reverse complement strand
CTGATACAGACAAGAATACCAACCTCCCTCTAACCTGTCAACCCTGAGTTTTACTACTTTCAGAACTCATGGTCAGTCGCAAGTTGAGGGGGTTTAGCCCTGAGCGATGCGATACGAACTACACAGCGCGAACACGCTGTGACGCCCGAATGTTGTGAGTACGCCACTCGCTCACCAGTCACCTGGTGGCGACTGGTCTTGCTATATCATCTGAGTTGTTAACGTGTTATGCATGGGACGTAGTTTACGCACGCGGCCCCCCTTTGTCAACACCAATCTTCCGAAATCGCCTACCAACTTTGAGGCAACCTTCCACTAACCTAACCCAGCAGCGTCCGCACCTCTGCATCAATGTAATCGGCGAAGCGCTGAAGCTCTTCCGCATTATATCGACCCTGCCCGCCGCGATATTCCCGCAGTGCCTGAACCACGACCGAACGGTACGCTTCCGGCAGCGTGCTGACCGCCCATGCCCCCGCTTCATCCTTGGATGCAATCGCATTCTTCTGTAAAAACCAGTACACGCGGCACAGATTCAACACGCCATACACCGGTGCAGACTGAATTTGAGCAGCGGCATCATCGAAATCACCCAGAATCGAGTCGATATAATCATCCACCGGCACTTCCGGCAGGACTTCGCGCGGCGGCTTCCCTACCAGCGCGATCCCACGCTCTCTGGTGATCACAAAATGCGCCGCCAGGTCAGGATCGGTCTGCGTGGACTGCGACTGCCAGAAATCCGACTCGCCCAGTGCATTCTGATACATACGGCGATGCCCTTCGCTATAATGAAACTCATACGGCATCGGATGCTGCCACTGATGCAGATCGTCATGGGCAATCACGCTCATCTCCACCGGATGCGGGCTGCCAGAGAGATCCAGCATCGCCTGCGCCAACAGCTCTCGATCCACTGCCGACAGTTTTCGCTCCGAGATCACCAGCAGATCCAGATCGCTGATCTCAGGGTTAAAACAGTTCATCGCCAGTGAACCATGCAGAAAGACTGCCGTTAAATCTTCACCCAGAATGCTGTAACACTGGCGCACGAATTCCTCAACCTGTGTGCGCGTGGCCCCTGCGCTGTCGTGCCAACCGAATTGCATAATACGCCCGTTCCTCTTATCTATGGTTCGTTTATTGGTTGAATGTATTCGTACCCAGGTCGTGCCAGCCATACGCGACTTCGCGCAGCAGCATCTCACCGGCGTCAAAGGACTTCTCAAGTTCCAGCAGTACCCCACCCATCCGCTCATAGAAGCGGCGCGCAGCATGGTTATCATCCAGAACCCACAGCAGCATGGCGGATTTCCCCACACTGGCAAAGTCCACCATCATCTGTTGCAGCAGACGACGGCCAAGACCATGTCCCTGATGCGCCTTCATTATATAGAGCGCGTATACTTCACAGTCAAAGCCGTGATATAAGCCATCGATCATACTTTGCGGCCTGCCACCGGAGACGATCCCCACCATCTCAGGCGCGGCTTCATGATGGTGGTCATCGTTGCCATCTTCTGACGCACTGGCTTCCGCCGTGTATACCTTGAATGTCTCCGGCTCTGACAGCATCCGCTCCCACATCGGCTGTCGGCGCTCGACCGTCTGATCCGCCAGCACGCCGTCCGGCATCAGACCGGTATAGGTGCTGTGCCAGCCGGCCACCTGCACCCGAGCAATCGCCGCTGCATCTGCTGGCACCGCCGCCCGAATCGTGTAAGTCATCTCTCATCATCCTCGGAGCTGTGGATCAACATATACAAAAATTGGCGGGTTGATTTGAACCCCGCCAACTTTATTTTACTGCACAAACGACCGTACAAAAGGCCTAAAGGCCGCCTCTATGGTGAACAGATATTCTCACACGGGACGCCGTTCCCATCCGGATCGAGTGAGGTATTCCCCATCGCCAGACACGCCCGCGCTTCCTGACAGGTGAACAACTGATCACAGGTGAAGGCCATCGACGGACAGCTTGCCTGCACCTGTGGCGCTGCGCTCTGCACGGTTCCGTTCGTCACCGGCGGAGAACCTGGTATGGTGGTCGCCGCGAAGATCGCACCCGGCAGATTCTGGTACACCACATCATTAAATGCATCATACGCAAGCTGGCCGACATTCCCGCCAAGCGGCAGCAGCGAGATCACAAACGCGATTTCCGCATTGACTGTGGTCGGCTCATTGGTGGCGGTGTAGATGAACAGATAGCGTCCAGCCTGCGGGATGATGACCGGCGCCACAATCGCGGGCTGCTGAAGCGGCGCAGTCAGCCGTGATGCCAGCGTGAAATTGGTCGGATTATCGAACGGCGTCAGGACGATCAGGCTGCCCGGCTCTTCACCACGGAGCAGCATCGTCTGGATGGCGACCTGCACCCCCGGCTCAAGGTCGATACAGAAGCCGATCGTACGATCTTCAGCATTCAACGGCAGCCGGACGATCTGGCCGAGCTGGATGATCTTCAGGACTTCCTGCCTGATATTGTAGGTGAACAGGCATTCATCCGCCTGAAGTTCACGTTCCGGCGGCACCAGATCAACCAGTCTGGCACGCAGATAGGCAAACTGACGATCCGCCATATTGACTGCCGTCAGCCCTTCTGTCACCGTGGCCGAGCCGACCGGATTCGCGGTCCCAGGCTGGTTACAGGCTTCGATAAACAGATCAATCGACCGCCGCAGATTGAAAATCGCATCGTTAAAGTCAATCAGCAGCGGATTCAGCGTCCCGTAATAGGCGGCCAGCGTCGGCACTGCGATCTGGAATTCGCTTGGAAGTGCCGGATAATCGCGGCAGGCAGCGCGGCCTGTCAGGGCCGAGTCGGTCCATTTGGCGCGGATATTATCCAGTGACGGCTGCGCCAGATCGAGCCGCGCCAGCATCAGCCGGACAATATCAAAGAAATCGTTGGATGTGCGCCCTGAAATCGGCGGCGACTCAGCGACGATGCCATCAATCGGCAGGCTGTGAATATCCAGCCCATCCAGAAACATCACATAGGAAGTGGATACCCAGCCGAGCGTGCCTTCAAACTGCACCTGCACCCATGCATTGCTGGCGGTGCGTCCAAAGACCGGGACAATCGTCCGTGCAAAGAGGTTGGCAAGTGTCGGATAAGCCTGACCGGGGCCAGCACGCAGCCGCAGTCCGTTGGTAATCTCAACGCGGTTATTGCTGTTGGCGTTGCTGGAACCGGAACGCGGGGACTCGAAGCCGCCGTATGGGATGCTGCGCGGATCAGCCACCTGAAGCGAGCCGATGTCTCCGGCAAGGATGGTCAATGGGGCGACATGCACCCAGCCTTCATCACCGTTGAATTCCACACGCAGCCACTGACTGTCTGCACTGCGTGCTGTGACGATTTCGAAGACATAACCCGCCGAGACATTCGCGATCACATTCGCGCCAAGCGCCGGAGCCACCCGGACATTGGCCGATTCATTCACGACGACGGCACGTATACCGGACTGCGCTTGCAACCCCTGCCCGAATATCAGCGGCAGCAGCGCCAGCAGTGCCAATAAAAAGAGATGGCTCCTGCGCATGTCCTCATTCTCCCCTGTGGATGGTGGTACAACAGTTTATAAACAGCAATCAAACAACAGACGGTCTGCAAGCCAGCCAATCAGCAAGCCAATCAACCAGCAGCAGGCCAACGACATTTCCGGACCGCGTGTTATCTCCGCCTAGTATAGCATTCTGAACACAATCGCAATAGTCGGCCAAATGTCCTGTCTGGCCTATGCGTGTCGAAATAACAAGTGAACGACGGAAATCGGTGTATCTGCCTCAAAAGCCCCCCTTCCCCTAACCTTACAGGGATAGGTATTTCTATTGAACCTTACAGAACCCCCGGACAACGCAGGCATTGTCCCTAC
>CAYNDH010000305.1:0-3884 GCA_964395665.1 uncultured Anaerolineaceae bacterium | reverse complement strand
TTCCCAGAAGCCCCAACCGACCATCTGCGGATCGAGAAACAGATCCCATGCGGCGATGGCGGCGGCGCTGAATATGACAAACATGAAATAGCGGACGGGTCTGAAAATCGGCTGGCTGGAGAGGATGCTGGCGACAGCCCATGCCGGGACCAGCATCATGAACCATGCCAGCGGGATCACAACCGGCACGCCGTTTAGCTGTGGCTGAAGGGATGCCGTATAGCGATAACTGCCGAATGGGAAGCCGGTGGTTGATCCGATGTATTCCGCCATGAAAGTGACCACGGCGACCAGTGCAACGGCCATCGCAGCGCGCCTGATACCCCATCCCAGCACTGCCAGACTGAAAACCGCCAGAAATTGCAGGATGACGGTCAGCGATGCCATAAAGGGGATCATCGAGTCGCCGACCGTCCAGCGTGTGATGGGGACTGCGATCATCGCCAGCAGCCACAGGCCGAAGAACACCGCCGCTGCCTGATCAGCGCGGCGCGGCGGATTTGTACCGGTCGCGCCATCGGATGAGAACATGGTTTTGGGGAAAGCAATCATTCTGTTACTGCTGTTACCAGCCCTGTCAGCTCACCATGCACTTCCATCCCGGCACATTGTCCGGTATCGTCCAGAATGACCGTGCCGTCATGTCGTGTCAGGCGCGTGCGGACGGCGGTGCGCATGGTCTCGGAGACGCGCTTGTGCATCTCGGTGCGGATCGGCGCATGAAGCAGCCCGCCGGACTGCCGCTCCGAGATCATCTCCAGTCGATAGCGTTTATCGCGAATAACCCAGCGGACGCACTGATCATCCACGGTAAGATGTTCAGTCACAGCGCCGGTATAGGTGGCAAAGCGATACAGCAGGCCATGATGCCAGACGCCGACGATGAATCCGGCGAAAGTCTGGCTGAAAAGCGGGATCATGGCGATTGAGGCCGTGAGTGATGTCCCCGGTGTCGCAAAATGATTGCTCTGCTGCCAGATATACCCGGTCGGGAAATTGCGCCCCCAGTCTTTTTCGATATAACCGCGTCCGCCGCTGAAAGTGAGGTCTTCACCGTTCAGGGTAAGCCGTCCGTCCAGTGTGTGATCAAGGCTGACGACGCCGTGATAGCACTCCATCACCGGAATCCATGCATACCAGCCCATGATACCGGGGGATGTGAGCGTTACCGGCCACGGGGTGAACTTTCCAAAGTGGACCTCACCCTGTAATTGTAGTGTGTCACCGGTCAGGTTCAGCCGGATAAAATCGCGGCTGAAGATATTGTCACCAACCTGGACGTAAAAGTGTTCCGGATCGGCGGAAAAGGCCTCTACCGGGAAGGGATAATACGCTGAATCACCGGTCACACCATTGAGGACCTGCACAAAGGCCTGGCTTCGGCTGGAATCTTCGGCCAGAAACAGCCCCGGGATGATTGCCAGACGATGCTGCCCGTCTGCACTGATGAGCTTGAAATACCATCCCTCAAAATAGGGCGGCCTGCGATGATAGCCCTGAAAGATTTCGGGATGGAAGAGCGTATGGAGATAGCGTCGCATATGGGTTCGGGTGGGTCCTATTCTGACGGAATGCGGGATGCTTTCCACAGATCGAAGAACAGCAGCAGCGCACCCTGTAAGATAATCCCGAAGCCGATGCCATATTCACGCCGCTCATTCCAGCGGCGGGTGCGGGCGAAATGCCATCCGCCGATCATGTACAGCACATCCAGCCCGGCATTGATCAGCAGGATACGTTTGAGGCTGTGCGCTTCCTGACGCTGTTTCTGTGGTTGGAGCAGCAGATTTGACTCGGCAGCCTGACGCCGCTGACGCATGGATCGTCCGCCGAAAATGGCGATCAGGATGTTGATGAGGCCCCAGCCGATATTCTGACTGCCGAAGCCCCGCCAGAAACCACGCCGTGAGATCAGCACGGTTCCGGCAAGGATATTGATCAGATTCCAGCGCAGCAGATCACGCGAGACCTTAAGGCCAAAATCCCAGATGTTCTCGTTCATCGTCGATCTCCCGTATCAGTTTTCCAGATTGCCAGCGCTGTGAGCGCGAGATCTGAAATTATGTTTCCACTTCAGATACTGCTGTCGGATACCGTCGGGCAGGCGGTCTTCACTTTCCTGTGCCTGTGCCAGTGTGACGCCGAAGGTTAACATGATATTGGTCATCAGGAAAAACAGGAATTCTTCGAAAGGCAGATGTGGGATGACATCGACCCCGATGGTCTTTCTTGGGCTGATGCTCCAGATGCCGGATTTAATGGCCTGCGAGTCCGCCCATCCAAGATAGACGCTGGCAGGCAGCAGTCCAGCGGCAACCATCTTCCGATGCCGCCAGAGGATGTCGCCACCGTAAGCGACCTGAAGCATGATCGGCGGCAGCGCCCACGCGAGTATCAGATTCAGATATTTGCGCTGCTGTGGCCCGGTCAGCAGATCAGCGATCGAGATCACCCAGGGTATCCCCAGAAGCGCGGTCGCGGCCAGTCGTCCATTGGGCTGACGGTTATACGGTCGGGTGTCATCCTGGGGGATGAAACGCCCGATCAACTGAAGCCATGAACCGGTCATCAGCGGCTGAAGCACAAAAAATGAGTATTCCTCAATCGGCACCCATCCAATCTTCAGCCCCGTGACCCGTTTCGGATCATAGCCCCAGACTTCGCTGGCGACCAGATAATTATCCCAGATGGTCGTATAGGTCAGCGCGATGGTGGAGTGCAGCAGCAGCACGGATTCTTCATCCCCCGCGCTCAGACTGCGGGGCAGGGTGTGCCCCTCTCCGCGAAACCACCATATCAGCGCACGCATGATGAAAAAGGGTGTGATCACATAGCGTACGAGAAATCCGAAATATTTCATTGAGTAACCTGTGTGTTTGTCTGTATATCAGTCTGTGTATTTGAAGGAAGCTGTTTTTCCAGCTCATCCAGTGCCTGACGCAGGACCGAAGCGCTGTTGTGAAGTCCGGCCTGCTCCTGATCGGTAAGCGGCAGGGGAAAGGTATCCAGAATGCCCGATCCACCGATCAACTGGGGCAGTGAGAGCGTCACATTTTCAACGCCAGCGACCACATCATGCGGCGTGCTGACCGTCAGGATGGCGCGCTGATCGTGCAGGATGACATCCACAATGCGCGCAATAGCACTGCCAATCCCATAGTAGGTAGCGTGTTTGCCTGCGATGATCTGATAGGCGGCATGGCGCACGTTGTGGTCGATTTCCTGTCGGATGGCATCATCCATCGGGATGCCGCGCTTTTTGCAGAAATCATCCAGCGGCAGGCCGGCGACCGTCGCCAGTGACCACGTTAACACTTCAGAGTCACCGTGTTCGCCGATGACATAGCCGTGGATATGGTGTGAGTCCACACCGACATGGCGCGCCACCAGCGACCGGAAACGTGCGGTATCCAGCGTGGTCCCTGATCCCAGTACGCGGTGCGGATCAAGACCATGTTCGGCTGCGAATTGGGCCGTCAGATGCGTCATGATGTCCACCGGATTTGTGGCGACGATCAGGATCGCTTCGGGCGAATACTTCAGGATCTGCGGCACAATCTGCCTGAAAATGGCGGCGTTTCTGCCAAGCAGTTGCAGGCGTGTTTCGCCATCGGAACTCTGATTGACACCTGCTGCGATCACAACCACACGGCTGCCCACCAGATCGGCGTAATCACCGTGATGGATATTGAGCGGGTGCGCAAATGGCACAGCGTGAAAAATGTCATTGGCTTCGGCCTGTGCGCGCAGGGTGTTCCGGTCAATCAGGATGATTTCGCGGCCAATCCCATGCATAACCATTGCATACGCGACGGTAGAACCGACAAGTCCGCTGCCGACAATTCCAATTTTCATAATGTTTGCTCTCGTTAATGTGATGGTGA
>CAYNDH010000304.1:0-3893 GCA_964395665.1 uncultured Anaerolineaceae bacterium | reverse complement strand
CCGCCGCGCTGCAGCGCGTCGAGGCCGGCGGCGCTGGCCAGCGTGTGCGGCGTCGCCACCACGCCGCGCGGCGCGTAGGTGGGCGGGCGGCCGGTGCGCGGGCCGTTCGGATGGCTCATGGTGCTCTCCTCCTCCGTGGTTCAGCAGACGCGGCAGCTGTCGCCGAGGTCGGTGGGACGCGGCGGGGGCTCGGGCTTCGCCGGCTCGGGCAGGAAGCGCATGGCGGGCGGGATGAGCGCCCCGACGGCGAGGCAGGCGAGGCCGATCCACCACACCACGGGCCGGCCGTTCGTGGTCCCGACGCTGATGAGCGGGAAGGCGGCGAGCATCAGCAGCAGCGAGAGGTTGCGGGCGGCGTTGCGGCTCATGATCCGGCTCCCTCGGTCAGCGGGTGAAGATCACGATCAGCACCGTCGCGATCCCCGTGAGGACGGTCGCGACGATGGTCCAGGGCATCGTCTTGCGCAGGATCTCGCCCTCCTGCCCCTTGATGCCGGCCGTGCTGGCGCCGAGGACGAGGTTGGCCGGCGCGATCGCGTTGCCGATCGCGCCGCCGGCGCTCTGGGCGGCGATCATCGTGGAATCGGGCAGGTCGTTGAGCTCGGCCACCGTCTGCTGCAGCCCCGAGAAGACCACGTTGGACGACGTGCTGCTCGACGTCATGAAGGCGCCGATCACGCCGATGGTGCTCGACAGGAAGGCGAAGCCGAGCGGCGGCGTGACGGCCGCGATCCCGAGCGCGAGCACCTCGTTCTGCCCCGAGTGGTCCATCAGCCGCGCCATCACCAGGAACGCGATGATCGGCACCGAGGCCGGCACCGCCTCGTCGAGCAGCCCGGTCCAGAGGCCCCGCCCGTCGTCGTCCTCCGAGCGCCACGCCTCGTAGTAGCCGCGCGCGCGGTAGACGAGCCAGGTGACGAGGCAGGTGACGAGCAGGAACGTTCCCGGGTGCGTGAGCGGCGCGAAGGGGGAGTACGGCCCCGTCGCCTCGTTGGTCACGCCGTAGCCGGTCTGCACGGCGGGGAAGGACATCCCCACCGTGAAGGCGCCGAGCGCCTCCTCGATCGGCGTGATGGTCAGGACGCCGAGGGCGAGCACGGTGAGCACCACGTAGGGCAGGAACGACATGGCGAGCCCCATCGGCGCCTCGCGCTCCTGCACCTCCTCCGACCGGTCCTCGCGCATCGCCGGCCGCTCGTCGATCCCCGTCGCCGGCTCCGAGTAGCGCTTCCAGTGCGACAGCGGGTAGAGCGCGACCAGCGCCGCCGACGCCCCGAGGAAGGCGGAGAGCACCGGGTCCACCAGCGTCATGAGCAGCTGCACGCCGGACTGCAGCGTCGCGATCACCAGCACGAGCGGCCAGGCGTGCCGGATGGCGGCCCACCGGCCGTACATCCACACGATCGTGAAGCCGCCCAGGAACGTCGTGATGATGAGCAGCAGCGCCGCCTGGAACGCCGCCGACGTCTCGTTCGCCAGGTCCACGACCTGCACCGTCGCCAGCCACCCGGCCGCGAGCGTGCCGAACATCTTCCCCCAGATGTGGGCGATGAGCGGGATGGCGACGGCGTAGACCGGCCGCACGCCGTACGCCACGAGCAGCGGCGCCACGATGGCGATGGGCACGCCGAAGCCGGCGATCCCCTGCAGGAACGAGGAGAACACCCAGCCGAGGGCGACGACGATGAACAGCTCGTTCTGGCTGAAGCGGGTGATCCCCTGCCGCAGCGCGTCGTAGCCGCCCGCCCGGTCGGTCACCAGGTAGAGGAGCAGGGCGGGCCAGACGACGTAGAGGATGAAGACGGCGTCCCAGACGCCCTTCGCGCCGGCGATGGCCAGCGTGTCCCACGGCGTGCGCAGGGCGAACAGCGCCACCGCCGCGGCCACGAACATCCCGATCGGCCCGGCCTGCGGCGCCTTCCAGCGGAGCACCGCCAGGAGCACCAGCAGCACCACGATCGGCAGCAGCGCCAGCAGCCACGAGACGACGTTGATCGGTAGCTCGGCGCTCTGCATGGGCTCACGGTCCGGATCGCGTGGACGGGTGCGGCGTGGTCGGCCGGCGTGCGGCGCGAGTTCCGTGCCGGGAGGGGCGGTCGTGGGGGGGGGGGGGTGGGGGATGGGTGGTGGGGTGCCCAATACCACCACCCCCCCCCCCCCCCCCCCCCACGACCCTCGTTGCACACCCGCCGCCCCCGGCGCACTATCCCGCCCATGCCGCCGACCCCTGCCCCGACCGCCGCCGCCGCCTCCCACCCCACGCCCGCCGCCGCGCTCCGGGCCCTCGCCGGCCGCTGGGCCGGCGCGAGGGCCGCCGAGCGGGCGAACGCCCAGAGCTACCTCATCGAGCTGTGCGAGGCGCTCGGCGTCCCCCGGCCGCAGCCGGCGGGCAGCGGCTACGAGTTCGAGTTCGCGCTCCGGGTCGGGAGTCGTGACGGGACCGAGACGCAGGGGTTCGTGGACCTGTACCGGCGGGGCCACTTCGTGCTCGAGGCCAAGGACTACGCCGACGGCCGCGGCGGCGACCTCGCGCTGCGCCGGGCGTACGGGCAGGCGCGCATCTACGCGAACAACGACCCGTCGGGCGTGGCGCCGCCGTACCTGCTCGTGCTCGACGTGGCGCGCACGCTCGTCGTCTTCCACCGCTGGGGCGGCGCGTTCCAGGGATTCACGGCCGGCCACCGGATCGACCTGCCCACGCTGCACGAGCGCCCCGCCGACGTCGCGCTGCTCCGCGACGTCTGGCTCGACCCGGCGGCGCGCGACCCGCGACTCCACGCGCAGGCGGTGACGAAGGAGATCGCGGCGAAGCTGGCCCGCCTCGCGACCGCGCTGGAGGCCCGCGGCATCGCGCAGGAGCGCGTCGCCCGCTTCCTCATGCGCGTCGTCTTCTCCTGCTTCGCCGAGGACGTGGGGCTGCTGCCGCGCGAGGCGTTCCGGCAGACGGTGCAGAACGCCGGCGTGGGCGGCGACCCGCAGCTCTTCGCGCGCGCCGTCGAGGGGCTGTGGAGGGCGATGGACGAGGGCGGGATGTTCGGCTACGAGAAGTTCCTGCGCTTCAACGGCGCGTTCTTCCACGCCGCCGAGGCGCTGCCGCTCGGGCGCGAGGAGATCGCGCTGCGGCTCGAGGCGGCGCGGGCGGACTGGCGCGACGTGGAGCCGACGGTGTTCGGCACGCTGCTCACGCGCGCCCTCGACCCGGCCGAGCGCCACCGCCTCGGCGCCGAATACACCCCCCGGGCTTTCATAGAACGGCTGATCCGCCCCACGGTGGAGGAGCCGGTGCGCGAGCGGTGGACGGCGGTGCAGGCCGCGGCGCTGCAGCTGCGCGACTCGGGAAGGCCGAAGGACCTCGCGGCGGCCGAGCGTGGGATCCGCGACTTCCTGGAGTGGCTGCGCGGCCTGCGCGTGCTCGACCCGGCGTGCGGCTCGGGGAACTTCCTGTACGTCACGATGCACCTGCTCAAGGACATCGAGCACGAGGCGGTGCAGGAGCTGGTGGCGCTCACCGGCGTGCACGAGCTGCGCATCGAGGAGATCGGGCCGTGGAACTTCCTCGGCATCGAGGTGAAGGCGTGGGCGCGCGAGATCGCGGAGCTGGTGCTCTGGATCGGCTTCCACCAGTACTGGAAGCGGCACCACGCGGTGCAGCCGCCGGAGCCGGTGCTGCAGGACACGGGGACGCTCGAGCGGCGCGACGCGGTGCTGGCGTGGGACGACGTGCGGCACGACCCGTCGCGCGACCGGCCGGACCCGACGCCGCGCATCGCGCACCCGGTGACGGGGGAGCTGGTGCCCGATCCGGCGGCGCGGCTGCCGTACATGGAGTATGTGGGGGCGCGGCCGGCGGAGTGGCCGGAGGCGGACTTCATCGTGGGGAATCCGCCGTATCT
>CAYNDH010000303.1:0-3900 GCA_964395665.1 uncultured Anaerolineaceae bacterium | reverse complement strand
TATAAACAATCACTAACTTTGTATACGTGTTTCGACGTAATCCAGGCAAAATCTGCTTCTTCACCGGGAGGGGGAATTGTTACAAATGTTAGAGGTGCCCCTGTGCAATATTGAGGGTGGGTAACCTTACATTGACTCTTTCCTGCATCATAACATACAGTGTAGAAAAACAGCTCATCTGTCGTTCAGAGACGCATATTAGTCACAAGTTTTTGAGGCTCGAATCGGTTTATACGCTGAGTAGTACTATAAAATCGTTCTAAAGCAGAGGGAAAATCATCGGTTTCACCTTTAACAAAAGCTATGTTTCCTACTCCATAGGAAGAGGTTGATGAGGCATAGCCTACAAATGTCAGAAGAATAATGATCGCCAGTGTAAAAAGTAAAGTTTTATGCTTCATTTAGGCAAATCCTGTAATTGTAGTTCTGGCATAAATTCTGGCGCTAGTGTAGGAGTTTGGGAAAGGTTATTTAAGTTAGTCTTGGCTTCCCTAACTAAATCTATGGCTCCCATAACACTGTTCACCAGATGCTCAACACCATCTTCACTCTTCATAGTTCCATGTGTACCTTTGCTCGTTTCAAACACTCGTGAGTTTGATTTGAGCAACTCACAATTTTCGTAGGACATGTTTATAGCACGATCTAAATCCTTTGGATCCTCTGTTTGTATTAGGTGTACTGTCACTAAAAAGTAATCTTCACCCTTTCTAAAGGGACTGTTTTTGGCCGGTTTCTGTCGATCACAATTACTATTTCGAATTTCTATTTGCTCTTGGGCGTACATATTGATAGTAGCAATCACTGTCCCACGTCGAGACAACTGTGCTGATGCTGAAAAATCGATCAATTCATACGCAGACTTATCTATTATAAGAGCTTCTATAGGTTTCTGAGCATTATACGAAACAACATCCTCCCAGCGAGAAGCTATCTTTGCTTTCGAGATATCTGGTATTAGAGCTAATGGACTATCTGCATTCACTTCTGTACTTGGATTAGTCAAATATACAATTACGTAATCAGAAGGATCTGCCACTAGGGTATATTCACGGTCATTATAAACATTTGTAGATAGGAAGTTTGGTGTTGGTCGGGGATCATCCTGAGCAGAAAGTTGCTCTCGTATCTGTGACACAGCACCTGCAAGTGTGAAAGCAAATATTCCTAGTAAAATAGCGAATAGTGTTCTAATCCTCATTAGGTATTACTACTCCAATAGTTAATAATTTGCATAATTAATTTATAATAATTTATTGACTAATTGTCAACAATAAGCATTCAGGTAGATGTTTGCTAGTTATATGTGATCCCGTATATGGTAAACTCGTCCCCGTTTTAGCACACAACAAAACACACGATCAGAACGACAAAGAGGAATAACGAGAAGCTATGCGACTTGGCATTATTGGCCTGCCGAATTCGGGCAAGACAACGATTTTTAACGCGCTCACTGGCAGCGACATCGAGACGGCAGCCGTCAGCAGCGGCCAGTTTGAAGTGCATACCGCTGTGGTCAATGTGCCGGACCCGCGCATCGACACGCTGACGGAAATGTATCACCCGAAGCGGACGATCTTCGCTTCGATCACCTATGTGGACATCGGCGGGCTGGATAAAGGCATCAGCGAAGGCGGCCTGAAGGGACAGTTCCGCAACGAGCTTCAGCAGGTGGACGGGCTGGTGCATGTGATCCGCGCCTTTGAGGATGATACCGTTCCGCATCCGTATGTGACGATTGATCCTAAACGCGATCTTGAAATGCTCGATGGTGAATTTCTGCTAAGCGATCTGGTAGCGGTCGAGACGCGGCTGGAAAAGCTGAACGACGAACTGCGGATCAAGGGCAAGAAGTCTGAGCCGGTGGTGCTGCCGCAGATCGAGCTGATGAACCGGCTGAAAGAAGCGCTTGAAGAAGAACGTCCACTGCGGGAAATGGACTTTACAGAAGACGAACTGAAAGACCTGCGCGGCTTCGGCTTCATGACATTGAAACCGGTGATCGTGGTCCTCAATCTGGGGGATGAAGCGAAACAGGCCGAAGACATCCTCACCTACGATTACGAGAAGAGCGCGATTGTCGCGCTTCAGGGCAAGCTGGAAGCGGAGATCGCACAGCTTGACGCCGAAGGGGCCGAGATGTTCATGGAAGAGTACGGCATCACCGAGCGCAGCGCCGCCAGGGTGATCCGTCTGTCGTATGACCTGATGGCGATTCAGGCGTTCTTCACTGTGGGCGAAGATGAGGTACGGGCGTGGAGCGTCCCGGTTGGGGCGACTGCACCGGAAGCGGCGGGCGCAATTCACAGTGACCTGCAAAAAGGCTTCATCCGCGCTGAAGTCATGGCGTATCAGGATCTGATCGACGCGGGCAGCGAAGCCGCGCTCAAGCAGTCTGGCAAATTCCGGCTGGAAGGGCGCGATTACGTGGTGAAGGATGGCGACATCCTCAACATCCGCTTCCAGAAGAGCCTCAAATAGACGGCGAGAAGCGTATCCGATGAAAATTCGCGTGCTATCCGGCGTCTTTCACCCTGAAAGCGGCGGCTTCTCGACCTATCTCTATCATCTGCTGCCGCTGCTGGTCGAACAGGGGCATGATGTCGCACTGCTGACTTTCGGTGAGACTCAACCTTACGACTATGGTTATCCGGTCACACGGATTTCACGTCAGGGGACGACACTGTTGCAGCGCACGACACGGATGATGCGTGCGGCGGTGCGCTTCAGCCGTGAGGCTGATGTGCTGCTGGTGCTGGGATATGTGCAGCCGCTGCCGCTGATCCGGTTGGCGCGGCTGTTCGCTCGCAGTAAAAAGCCGCGCATCGTGCTGAAGATCGTCGGGGATTATGTGTGGGAATACTCGTATCGCAATGGTCTGACACGGCTGGATGTGGTCGATTTTCAGAAGGCACGGCTGCCGCTGCATTGGGACATCATCAACCGCCTGTATCATTTTGCAGTGCGTCAGGCGGATGTGGTGTTCGTCCCCAGTGAGCATCTGGCGCGGCTGGTGCGCGGCTGGGGGATGCCGTCGGAGCGCGTGCAGGTGATCTATAACGGCATCCCTGATCCGATGCTGTATGGTGTGGAGCGTGCGGCGCTGCGGCGTGAACTTGGTCTGCCGGTGGATGCGCCGGTGCTGGTGACGGTGGGACGGCTGGCCCCGGTCAAGCGGGTGGATGTCGCGCTGGAAGCGATGCGCCTGCTGCCGGATAACGTCCATTTCGTGATCGTCGGTGAAGGCAATGACCGCGAATCACTGGAAGCACTGGCCGAGTCGATCATGCCGGGGCGGGCGCATTTCGTGGGACGTCAGGAACACGATATCACGCTGAAGTATCTGCGGGCGGCGGATCTGTTCGTCCTGAGCAGCGCGACGGAAGGGCTGGCGCATGTGCTGCTGGAAGCGCTGATCGTCGGGACGCCATCCGTGGCGACGTCAGTCGGTGGCAACCCGGAAGTGGTGATCGACGGCGAGAATGGCCGCCTTGTCCCGACCGAGAACCCGCAGGCGCTGGCCGATGCCATCCGCGATCTGCTGGATGCGCCGGACCTGCGCGCACGCTATGCGGAAGCTGGCTACGCCCGACATGCGATGTTCCTGTGGGATCACACCGTCCAGCAGACGATTGATCTGCTGGTTGAATAAAGAGTTAAGGTACGCGGGGGTACGCCACTGCTAGGTTCTGTTGACGTTTCGATCATCATATAAGTCTGCAAACTCGTTTTGTGTAGGGGCGGACCTGCGATATATCGCCGTGTCCGCCCGCAGTGCCCCACAACCTAAGCAGTGACAGGTATCGCCAAGTGGGTGTTCGCGGCGCGATTTACACTTAACTCTCATGTGTAAATTGTTGAAATACACCCACGGGGCGCAATGTATTGCGCCTCTACTTC
>CAYNDH010000302.1:0-3905 GCA_964395665.1 uncultured Anaerolineaceae bacterium | reverse complement strand
CATCGGTAATCGCGCTCATCAATCGTTCTGGAAAGCGTACTCTTGTACTATCGGTGCGCGTCGTATCGACATAGGCATCAATTCCATATTTGCTTTCCAGCTTGGATTGCAAAGCCGTAGCGACCGCCGCACTAGGGATGCGTCTGTAAGAGATAAAACAATCTGCCATGAAATTCACTTTGATTGCAGTGCGGAGCTATCAATAATTTCAATCATGACACCGGTTTCAGGCTGATACAATTGAGTTCCAGCCCAAATCCTCTATGACCTGTTCTTCTCCCCTTCTCCGGCAAACAAGTTTGCATGGAGAAGGGGCCGGGGGATGAGGTTTTGCGCCGGGATACGCGGCACTTTTGGGTCCACTTCATTTGAAAACTCTAACCGCACGATGCGAACATCTGTGCTACACTGTAAAATTCCTGCACCTTAACATCTCTCTGTACGGTAGGCGCGGCATTGAACACCGTCGGCGGATTGCCAGTTGCAGCGGCACTTTTTTTTGTGCGCCGCCGCCGCTGCAAGCCGATTTTGAACCTGACATCACGCTGCTTGCAGCGCTTTGCAGCCGAATCGCGCTGCAATCTGCCGCGAAACGCCGCAAAACCGCCGCCGAATCCTAGGGGCCGGATTCTTCCGGCCCATTATCCAGATCGCTAAAAGTCCTCCCCTGTCTACGGGGGAGGATTTAGGTGGGGGTCCGCCAAAATCTTTTGTTTAATTTGCCCTTGCCGGTATACACTGAAAACACAGCGCACGACAGCGCAAATCTCGCGCACCCTGCCTCACCCACCGTCTGTTGTTATCGCTGCTGTTCTGGAATTGATCACAACCCTGCAAGGTTTGCCATGTCTCGTACCCTGATTATCCTTAATCCCCACGCCGCCAGCGGACGCGCCGGTAAACTCTGGACGCAGATCGAGCCGATCCTCTGGGACAAGCTCGGAGAACTGGTCGTCGCCGTCACCCAACACCCGGAAGAAGTCGCCGTCCATCTCGAAAATGCCTATAACAGCAGCCTCAACCGTGTCATCTCGATTGGCGGAGACGGCACCAATCACGCGCTGGTCAATGCGCTGGCCGCCCTCAGCACCAAATATCCCGACGGAGAGCCGCTCATCTACGGGATGCTGCCCATCGGCACCGGGCGCGACTGGGCACGCAGTCAGGGCATCCCGATTGGAGACAGTCTGGAGAGCATCGAAAAGGCAGCGGACTGGATCGCCAATGCCCAGCCCCATCCGACCGACATCGGCCTGCTTCGCATCGGCGCCCTGACCGACGATGCGCCCCGTACCGAGCATTTTCTGAATATCGCCAGCGCCGGTTTAGGGGGAGAAGTGGACCGCCGTGTGAACGCCGTGCAGAACCGCCGCCCGTGGACCTTTCTGGCCGCTACCGTGCGCTCAATTCTGCGCTATCAGCCGAAACCGATGCGGGTCTGGCTGGATGATGAGGAATGGTACGAAGGCCGTTCGCTCCTGCTGGCCGTCGCCAACGGGACGACCTTCGGCCACGGGATGCGGATCGCACCGCAGGCGCACACCGATGACGGCCTGTTTGATGTCGTGCTGGTGAAAGACGCCCACAAGCTCGACGTCCTGATGACGCTGCGCCGGGTCTATGACGGCAGTCATCTGGCGCATCCCGCCGTGCAGTATAAGCGTGCGCGTCGTGTGATGATCGAGAGCGAACAGCCGGTCAGTCTCGATCTGGATGGGGAATATAACAGCGGCCAGCGGCTCGATTTTCAGGTACGGCCCGGCCTGCTGCATCTGTTACGTTAACGTCTCGGCTCCGGTGACAGCCCGCGCTTCAGTCGTGTCGGTAGCCAGTGTATAGGGGCGCGGTCCATACTGGTCGATCACCAGATAGCTGCCCGGCTTCATCATGTCCAGTTCGCCGGTTTTAAGCTGCTTGAGCAGTTCCATGAAGCCATGCGGCTTGACGATGAAGATGTTGCCACCACGCTGGAAGACGCTCTCCATCAGTGAACGCTCATCGTGCATAGTCGCCACGATCAGCAGACATTCCGGAAAGCGTGCCCGCAGTTCACCCGTCAGTTGGATGCCGTTCATATCGGGCAGTTCCATATCGACCATCGCCAGATGCAGCTCGGATAAACCGCTGACCAGATCAAGTGCGGCTTTCGCACTGCCCGCCCCTTTGACGGTAAAACCCGCGATCCCGATCAGACGCTCCATAAAATCCAGATTGGCCGGTGCATCATCAACGATTAAAGCAGTCTTTTGGATAGAAGAGGAATTATTCATGTCAACTTCCAAATTTTATATTTAACTTTATTATGGCCCCTTTGTTACATTTTGAAACGTTTGTTATGTAAAGATTACGTAAATTTCAGAAATATTCAGCGAAATATGCGGTTCTGATACAAATTCGAAGGGAAAACACCGCACAGTCACCGGTACAGGTTTGAAGCTTGATGATCATAAAGGGCCGGATTTTTTTCCGGCCCCGTGTAACTCGTCCAGCCCTACGCCGTTTCCAGCATGGCCTGAATCCATTCCTGATGTTCGCGGAAGTGCGGAGCCGTATTACCGTAGATCACATCCATCGCCCGCCGTGAATCCGGTTCACCTGGCTGATCGGGCAGAAAATGCGTGTAGGGCCGCTGTAGATCGGCATCACCCAAGGCATGGACCATTGCCAGAAGCAGTTCATGCGCCGTCCGCCAGTTATCCAGTACGGCGATCAGCGGCTGATGCCGGCGCTGCTGGAAGATCTCGGCATTCATCACGTCATAATGCTCGTTGATGAACATCGCTTCGGGGATGCCAAGCCCTTCATGGCGCGGTTCACCCTTCAGGAAGGCGATCACCGATTGTTCCCATGCCGTCAGATGTGTCAGGTGATCCTTGATCGCCCATCCGTCCGGGTTACGGACATTGATGAGCTGGGCCGGTGTCAGCGTGTCGATGAAGTCCATCAGCGCCCCACAGTGACGCTCGATGTGTTCCAATAGTTCAGCCTTGGTCTCTACACGATGATCCCACATCGCACATGCTCCTTTTTGGATGACCGCCAAACCTGTTGATGAATCAACATTTACTACCCATGATTATTCAGCCACTCGATCAGGATGCCCATCAGATCGGTATGCTTTTTGAACAGATCGACGCCGTGATCGCGCCCTTCATATGCCAGCACTTCGATATGGTCGCCACCGCGCTCCTGCATCACTGGAACATCCCTGGACGGATAGGTATCGCGATCCGCATAGACCAGCAGTGCCGGGAAGCCATCTTCCAGCGCCGGTGTCGTATCCACACGGTAATAATCCAGCCCCGGAGACAGCGCCACCACGCTTTTGCACTGGTCAGATTTGCTGCATCCTAACAGCGCGACCGTCGCGCCCATGCTCGATCCGACCACGGACACCGATGTGACACCCGGCTGCGATTTCAGCCATGAAATCCACGCCACCGCATCATCCTGCGACGCCGTCCAACTGATTTTGCCGCGTGTTTTGCCATAGCCACGCAGATCGACCGCCAGCACCTTGTAACCGGCGTCCATCAGTGTCTGCCCGAAGGCGTTCCAGCTTGCGTGCGTGGTGTACAGTTGATGGAACAGCACCACACCGCGCCCGTCACCCTCTCCGGCACTGGAATACCAGCCATAGAGCGTCTGGCCGTCCGGCGCCTCAAGCGTCACTTCCAGCGGCTTGAACGGTTCCGGTGTCGCTTCGGCAGTGACGGCTGGCGCTTCTGCGTCCGTATCGCCCGCGGGTTCTCCGCCATCCTGCGCGACGATCACCGCACCGCTCACTGCTATCAGCCAGATCAGTACGAATACCGTCCAGGGCATTTTCCGCCGCATGAATTCAATCCTTCTTATCCTTCATCAGAGATGCCGGTAGCGTAACACATATTGATATATTACGCATT
>CAYNDH010000301.1:0-3908 GCA_964395665.1 uncultured Anaerolineaceae bacterium | reverse complement strand
ATCGCAGGTCCGCCCCTACACAAAACTGGCTTACAGAGTCGCATGATAACCGAAAAGTCAACAGAACCTAATCAGAATTGCCTTTGAACCCTGCACAGTGATAGACTCTATACCATGAGACAATGGAGAGGACAGAAGTCACCGTGCCGGAACAAGCACTCTATTTAAAGTGGCGACCAGGCGCATTCGATGAGATGGTCGGCCAGGAACACATCGTCCAGACGCTGCGAAATTCACTCAGGACCGGACGCATCCGCCATGCCTATCTGTTCTGCGGACCGCGTGGCACCGGCAAGACCACCACTGCCCGTCTGCTGGCGAAGGCCGTCAACTGCAAGGCGGAAGATGTCGATGAGCGGCCCTGCAACCAGTGTTCCGCCTGCACCGCCGTCAATGAGGGGCGCTATCTTGACCTGATCGAGATCGACGCGGCCACCCATACCGGTGTCGATGATGTGCGCGACCTGCGCGACAAGATCGCCTTCTCACCGGGGGAAGGGCGCTATAAGGTCTATATCATCGATGAAGTGCATCGTTTCTCCGGCAGCGCGTTTGATGCCTTACTCAAGACACTGGAAGAGCCGCCGGATCACGCCGTCTTTGTGCTGGCGACCACCGAGATCGACAAGGTCCCGCCGACGATCAAGAGCCGCTGTCTTCAGTTCGAGTTCCGCCGTTTCACCGTGTTCGAAGTCGCCGACCGGCTCGAACTCATCACCCGTGAGGAAGGGCTGAACATCGACCGCGACGCGCTGGAACTGATCGCCCGACAGGGGACCGGCATCATGCGTGACAGCATCAGCCTGCTCGATCAGATCGTCTCTGATCCGTCGGAACATATCACGCTGGAAGTCGCACAGCGCATTCTGGGGACTGCCAACAGCCACGCCGTCCGTGAACTGGCCGAAGCGCTGGCCGCCCAGAATATCGCACGCGGCCTGCATGTCATCAACGAAGCCATCGATAATGGCAGTGATCCCAAACAGCTCGCACAGCAGATCGTCGAGCATCTGCGTGCCGTGCTGCTGACCCAGACCGCCAGCGCTGATCTTGTGGAAGCATCCGCCGACGAGCGCGTCATGTACGAACAGCAGGCGGCGCGTATCCCGCGCGGCGTGCTGCTGCGCACTATTCGCAATTTTACCGAAGCCGTCAGTGATGCAAAGGGGGGGTGGCAGCCACAGCTTCCACTCGAACTGGCCTTTCTGGAGAGCCTGCGTGCGCCGGTTGAAGCAGAGTATGCCGTACCCGGTGCGGTGGCATCAGCATCTCAACCCAGACCGGCTGAAAGACCTGTCCCTGTCGTCGAAGATGAGGACATCGAAGCCGCGCCACCCGGCACCGCCGCTGTGATTGCCGCATCCGTCGTGGCCGAGCGCTGGAATGATATGCTGCGTGCGCTCAACCGTTACAGCTCCAGTGCGCCCAGTGTCGTGGAGCATTTCCGCGTGCTGCGTGTGGATGGCAATCTGCTCGTGATTGCCACTGACAATGACCTGTTCTTCGAGCGGTTAAGCGGTCAACGCGAAAAACTCAACGTGATCTCACGCGCATTGTACGATATTCATAGTGTCAAGCTGCGGATCTCCGTCCAGTTGGTCAGCAGCTTCGATCAGACTGCGGACAATACCCTGCCGCCCGATCATCCGCTGCTGTCCACCGGGACCGAAATGGGGGCAGACGTCAAACCGCTTTCCAGCGTCCCCCTGCCAGGCCGCCGCAAACGGGTGGATTAGAGGCTGTCCGATCCGCATAGAAAATAAAACCGCCGGTGTGATGTCAGGCTCACCCCGGCGGTTTTTGGATACGCACGTATTTTACGAGACGCGCTGCTGCATCTGCTGCTGATAACGCTCATCTGCCAGATGCCGCGCCTGTTCGATGGTCTCGGTAAAGCGATAGCATTCCATCACCCGTGGATAAATCGTATTCAGCATCCGAAACCAGAAGGCACTCGTCCGGGCGCTTTCCGGCTGGACGACGATATTCGGCCCTGAACGGGGATGGCGGCGGCGGTTGAGCGCACCGAGATGGTTGAGTACGCCGGGCTGTGCGCTGGTCACAGCCGCTTCAGCATTGGCAAGGATAATGGGAACCCTGTAATCCACTTCCTCGATTTTCATGTGGACATCTTCGACGGTTTTCCACAGTTCGTCCCATGTCCACGGGGCACAAATATCGAGACGGATGGCTATTTTTTCGTCGGTATCCCAACTGGCTGTTACGGGCATGACATTTAATCCTGATGAGTCTGTAATACTTACGGTGTCTGCGGTGCGCTCAGTGTCCGACGCCGGGTGAGCTGATGACGGGCATCTTCAAGGTCTTCGACGAAAATGAACTTTACTTTGGCCGATGGATAAACCATCAGCGCAAGGCGAAGCCAGATCGCGCTCACACCTGATTCTCTGGTCGCGATCAGTGCCGTTAAGCCATGCTGCGGTGACAGTCTGCGGTAGAGATTACGAATCTGCGCCAGCATCCCCGGTGGGGCAGTTCGCAGTGCATAGTCCGCATCAAGGATCTGATCGACGTGATGATCAACCGAGGTGAGCAGCTCATGGCCGATATTGAAAGCAGTCCAGAATTCGTTCCACGTCCACGGTGCGACAATCACATATCGCAGCACCGTCCGATCCTCACAGTCCCATATAACATCTACTGGCATCAGGGCATCCGTAGTACTCTTTTCGATACCCACATTGTAACGGGAGATTACAGACGTAACTGTTGAGATTTACGCCGTCCTGCGCCGTTTTCCGGGGGATGCCCACCAGCGGAATCAGACCGTGTTGTTGCGCAGGCGGATCTGTTTCTCGTATTCCTCACGCGCTGTCTGCCGTGCCGTATCCATCGAGTTGATAAATCTGAAAAGCTCATAGAAGTGCGGATACACCGTGCCGATCATGCGATACCACAGCCGGTTGGCGTTCGTGTCCTTTTCATCGACCAGCAGCATAATACCCGACCGGGGATGCCGCCGCCGGTTCAGCGCACCGATCTGTGTCAGCACACCGGATGGCACCGTGTGGACGAGCGCATCACAGTTAGGGACGATGATCGAAACGACATAATCCACCTCTTCCAAGAGATCGTGAATACTGCTGAGTGCGTTCCACATCTCGTCCCATGTCCATCTTCCAGTGATTTCAATGCGAATCGCGTGTTTTTCTTCGGTGTCCCAGTTGATGACAATCGCCATGATGTGATTTTAATCTCCTGCTCGTATGTTCGATGAAAAGATCTCCGGCCTGGTGGCCTGTCGTTCACGGTATACCGGAGATCGTGTGGTACCCTGTCAGCAGTCTGACCCTGTCAGATGTTCTGGTTTGTCGCTTGAGCCTGTGTGCGCTGGAATTCAGCCATCTCGGCGGCTTCCTGGCGTGCGGCTTCCATTGATGGCACGATAAAGAAGCGCTGTTTTGATTTGGGAAGGGCGGTCTTCACCAGTTGACTCCACACCTGCGTCATCGTCGATGGATTCGGGTTAATCAGGAAGAAAGCCATGATGCGCGGATGCTGTATCTTCACCAGAGAGCCGATATTTGTCAGCAGGCCGGATGGCATATTGCGTGTCGCCTCTTCAGCATCAGGGAAGTACACGGTCACCTTATGAGCCACAGTGTCAACCATCGCATTCAGCTCTTCCTGTACCGCACGGGAGTCATCCCATTCCAGTTTGCCTTCAACATAAACACAGATACCGAGTTTTTCGTCTGTGTCCCACTCCATAGAATATGCACGCTGTGCCATTTTATTGCCCTCTGTACTGAACATGATCGGTATCTGGTCATAGTCGATGACCAGAGGCATCTTCTTTTCAATTCCCTGACGCCTCAGCGCCTGATGCCTTAGAAGCCATTTGAATATTGGTTACTGGGTGCGGACAGGGCAGGCCCTGTCCCTAC
>CAYNDH010000300.1:0-3934 GCA_964395665.1 uncultured Anaerolineaceae bacterium | reverse complement strand
AAGGCGTGGGCCGGAAGGCGTGGGCCGGAAGGCGTGGGCCGGAAGGCGTGGGCCGGAAGGCGTGGGCCGAGAGAAATGGGCCGGAAGAATCCGGCCCCTACCATAAAGATTCAGAGCAGTTTTCCTAATATTCGAATCCCTTCTACAGGCTAACCTCTATGAATCCAAGTGCTGAAGGCGGTGCAGCGGTCACCGGATACAGCAGTGATAATGGATACCTGCAAAGGCTTGACCCGCGAGTCAGGATCATCGCCATTCTGCTGATGATCATCGGTATCCTGCTGACACCACCTTATCGCTGGCTGGCCTATCCCCTGCTCTGGACGCTGATCGGCTGTCTGGCGGTCGTGAGCGGCATCAGCATCTGGAAACTCAACCGGATGTCCGTGCTGGCGCTGCCATTTGCCCTGACCGCGTTCACACTGCTGGTGACAGTCCCCGGTCAGCCGCTGGTGACGGTCGCAGGGCTGACGGTGACCGATACCGGTCTGGCGCGGTTCATTGAGGTGTTACTTAAAAGCTGGCTCTCCATGCAGACGGCACTGCTGCTGACACTAAGTACACCGATCACCGATCTGCTTACGGCACTGGCACAGCTCAAAGTCCCGGCGACACTGATCGCGATTATCGGCTTTATGTATCGCTATCTCTTTATCCTCAAAGACGAAGCTGAACGGCTGCTGCGCGCACGGGCTGCCCGAAGTGGCACGGCTGCCGGAACTAAATCCGAGGGAAGCCTGTTATGGCGGGCGAAGATCACCGGCGGGATGGTGGGTAGTCTGTTTTTACGCAGCTACGAACGCAGCGAACGGGTTTATGCGGCGATGCTGGCACGGGGATATGATGGCCGACTCATGACATCACCGACAGCCGCACTGAACAGGCAGATGATCGCACTGGGCAGCCTTCCGGTGATCGTGATTCTGGTCATCCAACTGATGGCAAGGCTGGCGGTGAACCGATGATGTCGCAGATGATGCAGACGATACAAACACCTGATATCCCTGAGATTGAGGTTCAGAACCTGAATTTTCACTACCCTGACGGCCAGCCTGCCCTGCACGATGTCTCATTTCGTGTTGCCTCGCGTGAGAAAGTCGCGCTGGTCGGCGCCAATGGCAGCGGAAAATCGACGCTGCTGCTGCATCTGAATGGCATCCTGAGGGCAAAAAGTGGCACGGTCGCAATCGGTGGGCAGATGCTGTCGGATCAGACGATTCCGCAAATCCGTGCGTTGATTGGGCTGGTGTTTCAGAATCCCGATGATCAGCTATTCTCGCCACGGGTGTATGATGATGTCGCGTTTGCCGCACGTTATCAGGGGCTTCCAGAAGATGAAATCCAGCAGCGTGTCAGCAGTGCGCTGGCAGTCGTCGGTATGGAACAGTACGCCGGACGGTTATCGCATCATCTGAGCGTGGGGGAAAAGAAGCGAATCGCGCTGGCAACGGTGCTGACGATGGACGCGCCGATACTGGTGCTGGATGAACCGTCCGCAGGGCTTGATCCGCGTGGCCGCCGCGATCTGATGCATCTGCTGGGACAGTTCACCGAGAAGACGATCCTGATCAGCACGCATGATATGCGTCTGGCTGCGAAATTATGCCCACGGGTGATTGTGCTTGACCGGGGGCGGATTGTGGCTGATGGACCATCGCAGGCTGTACTGTATGACCGCGATCTGATGAAGCAGCACGGTTTAGAAACACCGGACTGAACTGGCTGGCCGAGCATGGCTGGCCGAGCATGGCTGGCTTGGGGTGATATTTCCGGCATGGTATTTCCGGCACTGTACACAGATGTGCAGGCATGGGTATCATTTGTGAAGATACGTACGAATTACAGAGGGGTGCAGTACTCCATGCCCAGGATAAAGGTTTTTCTGTTCATTTTCGCGCTGATCACGGTGACAGCCCTTGCCGCCTGTTCCGGCACGCCTACTCCGACGCCGACACCGCTGCCACAGGGGATCACGATCGTCGAGCCGCCGGGTGATCCGTTTGTTTTCACCCTGACGGATCACAACGGAGAGGAAATCACAGGCGAAGATTTACACGGCAAATACACCCTGTTCTTCTTCGGCTTCACCAACTGCCCGGACTTCTGCCCCGGCACGCTGGTCAATTATAAACAGGTCAAAAATATTCTGGGTGAAAGCGCTGCGGGGATCAACTTCATGATGATCAGCGTTGATCACCAGCGTGACACACCGGAGCAGATGGCAGAATATCTCGGATTTTTCGACGAAACATTCCTTGGCGCAACTGGTCCCACAGAGGAACTCGACCAGACGGTCGGACAGTATGGTGCGCAGTATTACATCGGAGAACCGGACGAGAGCGGCGCGTATATGGTCGAACACACGACGTCCTCATTCCTGCTCGCCCCGGATGGGCGCTGGGTCCGGCTGTATTCGTATGATACACCGGCGGCAGTGGTCGCTGCGGACATCGAACAGTTAATGGCGGCGGCTGGCGGCGCGGCGGCTGGCGGCGACGCATAAGAACGCTTTCGGATAACCTGTCCTCTATACGATCAACTCGATCAATCCGATCAAACGGCTGATGTCTGCGGACGTCAGCCGTTTTGTTTTACACTCGCATGTACGGGTCGATCTTGACATGGAAAATATCGCCTGCTATCGTAATTGATACATAGTCTCAATTGGAAATCATTTAAGAGGTGTCTGATGATCTACCGCAGCGCGATGTTCTGCCGTGTCATCTGTTTACTGCTGGTCATGCTGCTGACCGCTTCGATGCTCTATGCACAGGATGACGCGCCGCCGCGTGTCGTCGTCAGTTTCAGCATTCTGGGGGATGTCGTCCAGAATGTGGCGGGTGATGCCTTTCAGGTTGAGACACTGATCCCGGCGGGGGCTGACCCGCACAGCTTCATGCCTTCCCCACGCGATGTTGTCAATATCGCTGAAGCGGATGTGGTCTTTATCAGCGGCGCTGGCTTCGAACAGAACATCATCAGGACAATTGCCAATGCAGGCGGTACAGCACGGCTGGTCACGGTGTCGGACTGCGTGCCGATTCGGGCAATGGGCGAAGACGCGCATGACGATGATGCGTATGACGATGATGCGCATGACGATGATCATGACGGACACGAGTCCGAGGAAAGTATCAACAGTCCTGATTCGTCAGAGATGAGCAGGATTGCGGCACAGTGCGCGACTCATCATGAAGCGCTTGACCATCTGATCGCAGCCGACGAGCCTGACGAGCATGACGGCCATGACCACAGCACATCTACGATGCTGCATCAGACAGACTGCGGCAGCGGTGAAGTCCATGATGCGCGGGAAGATGGGCATTCACACGGCTTGTGTGATCCGCATGTATGGACGAACCCGGATAACGTCATCCTGTGGACGTATCTCATCCGCGATACACTGGGTGAGATCGATCCGGCGAATGCGGAGCATTATCAGCGCAACGCCGATGCCTATATCGCGCAGATCGTGGACCTGAACGAAAACAGACTCAAACCGCTGCTCCAGACAGTGCCGGAAGCTCGGCGGGTGCTGATCACCAACCACGAGACGATGGGATACTTTGCAGAAGCATATGATTTCAGGATTGCAGCGACGGTCATCCCTGGCGGCGCGACATCAAGCCAGTTGAGCGCACAGGATGTGATCGCGCTGATCGAGTTCACCCGTTCGGAGAAGATCCCGGCGATATTTGCGGAAAATACGATCAACGCGACGGTGGCTGAACAGATCGCATCTGAAAGCGGCGCAGAGTTTTACACCCTGCTCTCGGATTCGCTGGGGACAACACCCGGAACCGACAGCACCTATCTGGAATATCTGCAATATAATGCACAGATTATCGCTCACGCGCTGGGCGGTCACTAACGGTCACCAGGGCATGTTGACATTTACAAAAATCGCTCATGTGTAGGGGCGATGGATGATGCT
>CAYNDH010000299.1:0-3941 GCA_964395665.1 uncultured Anaerolineaceae bacterium | reverse complement strand
AATCCCCTTATCTTGCTACGCATGGAGCCGGAAGAATCCGGCCCCACCACGATTAAAAGCCCCACTGTCACAGGCACACGTACTCACCACCACAGACCCGCAGCCGCACTTCATCGGCGAACAGCACACCTTTATCGCGTACCTGAATGATTACCTTCAACTTGGTCATCTGCACGGCCTTCAGCGGGATGGACTGTGAGAAATAGGCATAGTCGAAATCCTGCGTATTCCTTAAGTCGAGCTTCAGCGTGTCCTTTTCCCCGGTGGCATACTTCACCTTGACCTTGACGAAGGAGCGCGGCTGGCTGTTACCGGCTTTCTTCGCCTTCACCCACAGGTCCACCATCAGCGTCTGGCCTTCCTGTGGCACGATCGGGATGAATTCGGTCTTCTGGACGGTGCGGCTTTTCTGCCCCTCAACCCCCTTCAGTTTGTAAGCGGAGTTTCCGGCAATGGCGACGGTTTTATCAGCCTTGATCGGATGACCGACGCGATTTTCTACCCGTTTCCCCTTGCCGCTGTTGACACGCTTCCAGAACTGCGCGTGCTTGCCATTCTGCCCATCTGCCGGATCGACCAGCTCAAAACCGCCGTTCTGGATCAGGTTAAATGCGGGCTGAAGCGGTGGAGAGGTGGCAGTATCCACAGGGGCCGGCGTTTCGTTCTCCACAGGGACAGTAGCAGTCGGTGTGTGGCTGGGCGTAAAGGTATGCGGAATCGCCGTTATGGTCCCGGTGGATGTGAATGTAGGTGTATGCGGGATCGGCGTCCGGGTGAACGTATGTGTGAATGTAGGTGTATGCGGGATCGGCGTCCGGGTAAACGTGTGTGTGAATGTAGGTGTATGTGGGATCGGCGTCTGGGTGAACGTGTGTGTGAATGTAGGCGTATGCGGGATCGGCGTCGCAGTCATTGTGCTGCCCTGCGTGCTGCCACTAAGGGCGATCTGAAGCGGTGAACCGGGCCGCTCGTAATTCACAGTAATCGTACCGGTATCCGTCCCTGATGAGTTAGGCTGATAGGTGACATTCAGGCTGAAGGATGAACCAGGCGCGAGCACAATCGGAAAGCTGGTGACGTTATCGGACAGACTGAAGTCAGCGCTGCCTGATTTCTGCACACTGCGGATGATGAGTCCCTGATTGCCGCCGATGTTGCTGATCAACAGGGTGCGCCGGTTGCTGCTGCCCACCGCAACCTGACCAAAAGTGCCGCTGCCGTTGACGCTCAGTTGACCCGGCGTGATCGTCTGCGATGGGCATGAGGACGCGGTGTCGTGGAAGAACCGCTCCAGCGTGTTGGATGTGCCGCCGCCCTGATTCGGTGACCCCGCCGCTATATAGACGACATCGTTACACACCGATGCGGTGGTCCCATGCCGCGCCTGCGTCATGGATGAGAGTTGGCGCCATGTCCCGTTAGAAGGGTTAAAGGCATCGGTTCTGGTATATGCGCTGCCGTGGCCTTCACCGCCGATCACCAGAATCTCGCCGTCCAGCACGGCAGCGGCGTTCCCTGCACGCGGGTTAGGGAGATTGCTGCTGGCTGGCAGCGTGGACCAACTGTTGGTTGAGAAGTTGTAAACATCTACCTGCGGCACGGTGTTATTAAAGAAACTGCCGCCAACGCTGGCACGTCCGCCGAGGGCATACAATTTGCCATTGACCACCGCTGCGCCGAAGTGGTCACGGGCGTGGGGCGCATTCGGCAGCGTTTGCCATGTCCCCTTTGCCGCATCATAAACATCGAAGTAATTGTAGGATGTGGCCGTGCTGCCGTGTCCACCGCTCAAACCGCCGACGATATAGAATTTATCCTGATAGTGAACGACACCCGCCGCACCGCGCCGCCGGTTGGACGGGATCTGCGTCATCTGAAACCACTTGTTCTGCACCGGGTCGTAGACATACACGTGTGATGCGCCGAATTCACCCGTGCAGCAGTGGCCGGAGTAAGCCGCAATTGCATAAATCAGACCGTCAACGGCGATCGGCTGGATGTGATGCATGAGGATCGGGGCGCTGGCTCCATCAGACCATGAATTGGTCGCCGGGTTATAGATCTGCACTTTCTGCGATTCGCGTCCGCCGATCAGATAGAATTTTCCGCCGAGATGGACGAAAGAGGTCTCGTGGCGGGCTGTGGGCGAATTCGACGGATAGATCCGCTGCCACGTCCCCTGATCATTACGCGGGGCTTCCTGTGCGGCCAGCGGCGCCGTGCTGCCGCTGAAAAAGAGCATCAGTGTGAGGCTGAAGAAGAGCAGTACCCGGCCAGTGTGGATGGATGTACGGGAATGGGTCTGGAACTGCATAGCGATTTCCTTAAAAACTAAAAAACAAACAGATTAATGTTGTCCGGAACGGCGCTTTCCATAATAACGGGCTTCTGCAAGGACAAAATCGACCACACCGGCAATCGTCGCATCGGGAGCGGTGCCAGTGGGCAGGATACGTGTCTCGGAACTTAAGAGGATGAAACCATCAGCGTGAAATGCCAGCCGCACGACACCGATCTGTGTTCCGGTCACCGCCTGAAGCCGCAGCACATCATCCTGAAGACTGGTCGCTGCGTCGGGCTGCATCACCACGCACAGATGCCCATCACCCTGACGCGGTTCGACCGAAAACAGAAAACTGCCTTCGACATACGGATGCCGCTCATCCACCAGCGCCATGACAAGCTGCGGATGCAGCCTGGCCTGTACATCTTCGCTCAAATGGCTGGCATTCGCGGCGGTGTAGCCCATGCCATCCAGCGCGATCAGCATCGACCGGCCTTCGGTCTCGTTGCAGTGCCAGACATCCGGCACGCACGACTGCCCAAGGTCGATAATCCCCGTGGGTTGAAGCTCACTCCGCAGGGCCTTCAGGAAGGTATACAGGCGCGGCAGCACTTCAATCTGGCCGTTGAATGAAGCGGTATAGAGCAGGGTGAGTTCACGGGACTGTTCTGACAAGGCTGATCTTTCGCGGAACAAGCGATGCTAAACGTGCAGTGCTGTGGTGCCAATGCCCTATTATGCTATAGTTGCGCGGTTTGCGCATCTTAGCAAGTAATAAGAGTATGAATTTGACTGACAATATCACCTATCGCGAACTCCATACAATGGATGAACTGAACCGTGTTTTTGAGCTGGAGCAGGTGATCTGGGACATGACCGCCGGTGACGCCGTACCAGCCGCCCTGCTGATCGGCATCACCGGCAGCGGCGGCGTCGTAATCGGTGCGGAAACGACTGCGGGCCAATTGGTCGGGTTTACCTTTGGCATCCCGGCGCGGCAGTCCGGTGACTGGTCGCTGTGGTCCTATACGGCAGGTGTCGCGCCCGGTTTTCAGGATCGCGGCATCGGTTTCGGCCTGAAGACGGCACAGCGTCGCTGGGCGCTGGCGCATGATTATCCGACGATCCGCTGGACATTCGATCCGATGCGCCGCCTCAACGCCAATTTCAACTTCCGCAGGCTGGGTGTGACTGCCGAGTGCTATCACGCCAACCGCTACGGGACGATGACCGACGGACTCAACGCCGGGATGCAGAGCGATCGGCTGGAAGTCACATGGATGCTGAACGATCCACGGGTAGAGACGCTGGTGAACGGTCAATCATCGCAATCATCACCCAATACACCCATCACACCGGATGAGGATCAGCTTCTGCTTGCCTTCGAACAGGGACAGCTAAAGACCGCCTCACCGGAAGGCCAGTCAGCCCGTCTGTATATCGAAATCCCGCCGGATCTCGCCGCCCTCAAGCAGCAGCAGCTTGAACTCGCACAGGCGTGGCAGCTTGCCATGCGTGACGCCTTTCTGAAGGCATTCGCAGCCGGATACCACGCCCGCACCATGATCACCGCCGCAGGCCGCTACTGGTACGAGCTGGTGATGCATACGGTTTGAAAACAAACCACGCCCAACCCCTAACCTGCTTGCATGTCGTT
>CAYNDH010000298.1:0-3958 GCA_964395665.1 uncultured Anaerolineaceae bacterium | reverse complement strand
CCGATGAAGCTTAGAAATGCCTCATACGAGATATAGGTCGGGATTGTCAGCGTTTCCGCCACAATCAGCGGGCCGAGGATATTGGGCAGCACATGGCTCATCATGATGCGCGGTGTCTTGGCCCCAATGGACTCCGCTGCTTCGATGTATTCACGATGCCGTACCGAAAGCACCTGTCCACGCACCAGCCGCGCCATCTGCATCCATGATGTCAGACCGATACCGATGAAGATGAACAGCAGCCCACCACTGGATTTATCCACCGCAGATAGTGATGCAGCCAGCGTCCCCGGCTCCGGTGTGGCAAAGCCGGTTCGGAAGAAGGTCATCAAAAGGATGATGAACAGCAGCGTCGGGAAGGCATACATCACATCGACCAGACGCATCAGTATGTTATCGATCGCGCCTCCGAAATAGCCCGCCAGCATCCCGACCAGCAGGCCCACGATGACACTCACCAATGGCCCGACAAAGGCGACCGTCAGCGACACCCGTGAACCGTAGACGATACGGCTGAGCATATCACGGCCAAGGTTATCAGCGCCGAGCGGATAGCTGTCATTGACTTTAACATAGCCGCCTTCTGTCCCGACGGCTTTCATATTGGGGAAAAGATCAATGATCCAGGCCGGTGCGGAATTGTTATCTGTCAGCACCTGACGATCAAATGGTTTGGGGGCAATTGCTGGCGCGAAAATCGCCACCAGGATATTGAGCAGGATCACTACCGCCCCGAACAGCGCCGCCCGATTACGGCGCAGGCGCTTCCATGATTCTCTCCACAGGCTCGTCCCTTTAACCGGCTGGTGCAGGCTAACCACTCCCTGTTGCGGTAACGGAGCGGAATTCTGATCGACGACCGCCATACTGTTTTATCCCCTAACTGTACCGAATACGCGGGTCGAGCCACGCATATGCAATATCGACCAACAGATTCATAATGCTGAGGAAGAACGCGTAAAGCAGGATCGTCCCCATAATGACCGGGTAATCACGCCCTGTGATGCTGGTGACGAAGAAGCGCCCCATGCCCGGAATGCCAAATACCGTTTCAACGACGAAGGTCCCGGTGATCAGAGCGGCGAACATCGGCCCCAGAATGGTGATGACCGGGATCATGCTGTTCTTCAGTGCATGGACGATGATCACCACGCGCTCCGGCAGGCCCTTGGCCCGTGCCGTGCGGATGAAGTCCTCATTCAGCACCTGAAGCAGGCTGGCGCGTGTAAGACGTGCGATCAGCGCCGCGTTGACAAATCCCAGTGCCAGCGCGGGCAGGATGGCATTCTGAATGCTCCCCCAGCCGGTTACCGGCACTACTTTAAGCTCCACGGCGAAAAGATATTGTAACAGCGGCGCTGTGATAATCACCGGCACTGACACGCCAAGAATAGCGGTCCCCATGCCGATATAGTCAACCATCGTATTGCGCCGGAGTGCCGACATAATGCCCAGCGGGACGCCGATTGCCGTCGCCACGGCCAGCGCCGCAACCCCAAGCTGGAACGAGATCGGCAGGTTCTCGCGGAAGATGTCATTCACCGAACGGCTGCGCGACTTGAACGTCGGGCCGAAGTTAATCCAGCGCAGGGTGGCCTCTTCGCCAAACATCTCAGGTAATTGGATATTGACCAGATAATCATAGGCCTTGGAAGGCACAACCCTGCCGTAAGTCACCTGCGGCAGCGCGATCTCACTGATATAGTCCACGTACTGTTCGGTGATAGGGGCATCGAGATTGTACATCTCATTGAGCAGTGCGACGGTGGCCGCAGGCAGTGGTTTCTCTTTGGCGAATGGGCCGCCCGGCACCGAACGCATCAGGACAAATGTGATCACAGAGATAATAAAGAGGACAAGGAACATCCATAAGAGGCGGCGTGTAATAAACTGGCCCATTGCACTATCCTGACTGCTTGATCGTTATATTCTGATCGTTTTAACCTGTTTACGAAGTGCTGATGCAGTTCCGTTTGAAAGGTATCTGCAAGTAATTATATTACATGGAGTTTTGATTGTGCAGGCGCAACTGTTTGGCACAATCATTTATTTTTGATTTATTTTACGGCCTGTTGAGAGCATGTCTTTGCGCTTGATGTGCGGTTTATCAGACATAAGAGGGGCAGAGTATAACCCTGCCCCTCTTATATGATCTTCCGGGAGTCACACGCAGTTTAGCGGTTGACGTCCCAGTTGAAGTAAGCCTGATTGCCGGTCACCGAGACGGTGGGTTCGACATACGGCTTGATCAGTTCGTTGGTGGTGTACCAGTAGATCGGAGCGACAGCGGCTTCATCGGCCACCAGAATCTGCTCGGCCTGTGCGTACAGGTCACGGCGGACTTCGGGATCGGTCTCAGTGCGAGCCTGTGAAACCAGTTCGTCGTATGCTTCGTTCGAGAAACCGGTGTCATTCTGGCTGGAGCGGCTGTACATCACGTCGTACAGGAAGTTGTTCGCGTCAGAGTAGTCCTGGCACCAGCCCGAACGATAAGCCATCGGGGCTTCTTCGCTCACGGTGGAGAAGTAGGTGCTGGGGTCCATCGGGGTAAGCTGGGCGGTAATGCCGAGCGTGTCAGTCCACATCTGCTGAATGGCCTGAACGATGGCGGCATGACCAGAGGAGTCATTGTAGGCCAGGACGATTTCACCCAGTTCAGAGACATCGCTGTAGCCCATTTCTTCCAGTGCCAGCGCCAGCGCTTCCTGTGCCAGTTCGGGGTTGTGGATCACACCCAGATCGGGGTTCAGTTCAAGCGTCGGAGCGGCATCCAGACCGGGACGAGAGAACCACTGGGCAGCGATCTGGCCGCCACGGGTCACGTTTTCGACAATCGCAACGCGGTCAATCGCGAACGACAGCGCACGGCGCAGGTTGGCATTGTCCGTCGGTGCTTCAGTGTTATCGAAGCCGATGTAGTAGGTGCAGGGGTTGGTTCCGACCTTGTATTCGGCGCTCAGCGTGGCGTCAGCCTTCACGCGATCGACTTCTTCGAGCGGGACCGAGCTGGCATCCAGCGTACCGGCCACATATTCGGCGAACTGCTGCTGCGGATCAAGGAAGCGGAAGGTGATTTCGTCGATCCTGGCGGCGGGGATTGCGTCAGTACCTGCCCAGAACGGATTCTTGATCAGGGTGATCGAATCATCATGCACCCATTCCTTGAGGGCATACGGGCCGTAGGTGCCGATATTTTCGGCTTCGGTCCAGACATCACCGAATTCTTCGATCAGCCACTGCGGGACGGCACGGGCCATCCACAGACCGTAGATCGAAGCGGTGAAAGCCACGGGTTCCGGCGCGGTGATTTCAAGGGTCGAGTCGTCTACCACATTGATGGCGACATCTTCCGCTGCACCTTCCCCATCATTGAAAGCAGCGGCGCCTTCAATGTACGGGACCAGTACGTAGGAATACGGCGAAGCGGTGGCCGGGTCCAGTGTGCGCAGCATACCATAGGCGACATCGCCAGCGGTCACAACGCGGGCATTGCCTTCGTCATCCAGAAGCTGCTCAACAGCATCGCTCTCGGCGTTGTAGCGCACCCAGTGGATGTCAGGCATGATGGTGAAGGTGTAGGTCAGGCCATCTTCGGAGACTTCCATTGTGGCGATACCATCTTCCTGGCTGCCATCAGTTTCTTCCTGATTACGCAGGCCGATGAAGATCTGGTTGATCACTTCAATGGCAGAGCTGGTTTCAGCGAGACCAGGGTCAATCGTCGGGATGTCGCCGCCGACCATGCTGATACCGGTAGTAAGGGTCTTGATTTCACTTTCCTGTGCAGTGGCAATACCCATCGCTGCCATCAGAACAGCGATGATCAGCGCCACGCGCAGAATCCGATTAAAAGATGTATTATTCATATACACTTTCCTCCTATGTTGAAAGAGAGTCACATTATCAGCGTTTACGTTACAAAATTCGCCGAAAGTGATCTGAAAAAGAACATATCACA
>CAYNDH010000297.1:0-3996 GCA_964395665.1 uncultured Anaerolineaceae bacterium | reverse complement strand
GCAGAATCAGAGCGAAGTTGAGTATTTGATGCAGAAGAAGCACCTGCATATTCAAGCCGTTTACTCTGAGCTTGCACTAGGCAGTCAGACAACCCACAGCCAGCACGCTGATCACCAGGCGGCAGGCACATGACAACGGTTTGAATCGGCGCCTGTTTGTAAAGACGCCGCGTCATTTTCCCCTGCTTCGGGTAAAACCTGATGCGCCTGCACGCTGTTATCCCCATGCTGACAGCCCCAGTGAATGCCGTATTCCCCGCTTACAGTGTACAGAATCGGTTTACCTCTGTCCTCGCATTCACCCCTCTGATTTTACTCAGTAAAAAACAGGTTTTAATTGTAAAGAATGCTTGCTCCGGCAGTATTTACAGTATTTAATAATGTTATGCGGTGAGCTAGGGACGGTCTTACTGACACGTCAGCGCAGTCACCTTACAGCATGCTTTTATCTCAAACACCGGATACAGAATTCCCCGCCAGAGGCGGATCGCAGCATCTGCGAATGAAGCTTTGCAATCGAAAACATGGTCACTGAATCAGGAAGAAACATCATGCATCAGCACAACGCTGAACCCGAACCGATCACCGATTTCTACACCCGGATCGCCGATTATCTCTCCAACCTGCTCGCAGAGGTTGAAACCGAACAGCGCGTGAAATCTGCCCCCAAGGTGACGCAGGCGAAGGACTCCGGGCATTTCGGGTGGCAGACTGTGGCCTTACGTCGCCGCTAGATCCTCCACCAGACGATGTCATCTGACATCGGACGCTACTTCAATATAAAAGCGGGGCGCTTGAGGAAAATCCCAGGCGTCCCGCTTTTTTGTTGTAGTGGATATTATGTTGAGGCAGGTGCAGGGTGATGATACTGCATCGCCCCTGCACCGTGATTTTATGAACTAGCCACGCTTCAGCAGCCAGGCCGCCAGCCCCGCCAGTGACAGCCCACCCGCGCCCCACAGCAGATACGTCAGCCACTGGGTTTCCCCTGTCGCCGGTAAGCTGCCGACGCTGGTCAGGATGGCCCTGGCCGTGCGCGGATCGGGGTTCTCGTTGGTCCGCAGGGATGCCAGATTGCTGATGCTGAACGGCACAGCGGCATTGGTCCGTACCCGTGTTTCCACCGTGATGGTGATCACACCACCGCTTGCCAGTGAGGGCTGCGAGAAATTCACGGTCTGCCCAAAGTAGCTGACCGTCCCACTGGAAGCCGTCGCCGAGAGGATCTCAAGCTGCGCCGGGACGTTATCCGTTACGGTCACGCCTGTAACCGGTGTGCTGGACGGGTTGGTGATGACAATCGTCCATGTGACACGATCACCCGGCAGCGCGAACGGTGGACTCACGCGCTTCTCGATATACGCCTGCCCATCGGACGGCGTGCCATCCGGTACATCCGGCGGCAGGATCGGAGTCGGTGTCAGCGTTGGCCCACCCGGAGTCACGGTCGGCGTTTCGGCGCCGACGCTGGTTGCAGTCGGTGTGAGCGTCACGGTTGGCGTTTCGGTCGGTGTCTGCGTCGGTGTATTGGTTGGGACGCCGAGTGTGACGGTATCCTGCGCCGAGTTGTTGCCCGCGCCCTGACGATTCGGGTCATTCGGGTCGGTGATGTCGTTCGGACGATACACGAACGCCGTATTGGTAAACGGTAAGGTCGTTGACGGTGCGACCGTCGCGTTGATCGTGAATGTGGCCTCACCGCCGTTGTTCAGATCGATCAGCGTGTCGATATTGCCGTTGACCGGTCCGGGCTGCGAACATGAACCCACACCGGCTGTGATCTCGCACGTCCAGCTTGCATTGATCATCTCCGGCGGGAAGGCATCGACCACCCGCGCCCCCGGTGCATCACTCGGCCCGTTGTTGCTGACCACCAGCGTAAAGGTGATCGGGCCACCGGCTGCGACCGGTTCCGGTGTATGTGATTTCGTAATCGCCAGATCTGCTTCGCGCAGTGGCACGCCACCCGGCAGATTGTACGCTTCAGACGGATAGAATGACCATGTATCGACACCAGCGCGGTCGCCGAAATTCGTAGACCATGCGTGCGCCCCGCCAAGGCTCAACGTCCCCAGCAGTGCCGAACGCGGGTTCGGCGGAACACCCTTGCAATCCGGGGCCGAGATGCCGCCGGACGCAGGCGGGGCCGGTGTATCTGATGCCGCACACAGACTGTAATCATAAGTGTTCGTGCCGTTATAGTTATAACGGTCATCGTAGTAGACGGTGTACGGGTCCGGCGGACTGGTGGTCGTGCCGGGGTCGCGCACCCGCTGGACCTGAATGCCGACCGGGTTATTTTCCGCGTCAAGGAACGGGAAATGCACTTCACCGGCGTAAAGCTGGATAATGGCGTTATAGGCAACCGTGCTGGCCGGGACTATCACGCCAGCGCCATCCAGTCCATCCCAGAAGACATCGTTATGGCCGGCCATCGCCGTGCCGATGAAGACACGGTCATTGCCATCACCGTAGATGTTGTTTGCATTCACATCCAGCGCGATGGTGAAGGGGACCTGTTCCGGAGAGGTGAAGCTGAAGGTCCCCCCCAGCGGTGATGTCCCCGCTGATCCTGCTGTGCCTTCAATGCCGGTAAAGGTGAACAGTGTCGGCACTGGCGGTTCCATGGGCGGAGAGACAAAGTTGATGTCGCCGCTGGCCGACGGCGCGATATTGTTCGGTGTGACTCCCGGAAGCAGTTCGAATTCTGTGAAATCCGGCTCGTTGAAGAATACCTTGTGTGTGTAGTTATTGCTGGCGGGATCATCGGGTGATCCCGGATTGTGCAGCGCGAATCCGGGCGGGAAGTCCCCCGGATTCGGGCCGGGGAACATCACCGACCGGTAGATCGGCAGGTTGCCCTGTGTGAAGCCCTTGTTATTGGACAGGAAGGTGAAGCCGAACGGGTCGATCCCGTTCATATCCACCCAGTAGCCGTAGCCATCTTCGGTGTAGATGTAGACTTCCGAGCTGAACACTTCCTGCCCCGGTGCATTATTGCCCATGTTCAGTGGCAGATAGTCGGCATAGACGCGGCCTAGCTGCGGTACGTCGGCTGCCGTGACCGTGATGTCGAAAGCACGAATCCAGCGGACAATCGCAGGCTGACCGGCTGGTAAGGCCCAGTTGTCACTCCCGAGCGAACTCATGGCCGGATTGCTGGCGTCGCCCGGTGCAGGGCTGATGAACTGGACTTCCCACACACCGGCCTGTCCCGCGCCAACCGTCACTGTGCAGGGCGTATATCCACCCGGCGCAGGCAGCGGCCCAGCGTTCTCCTGAACCCGGTTCTGGATAATGCCAACCGCCGTGGAACATACGGTGAAGGCACCGCCAGCCGGTGGACGATACTGGATGGCCCCCGCGCCAATGCCATTGGCGCTGGAGCCGAGATTGATCACTTCCCCGACTACAGCATAGACCTTAAACGTATTGCTGTTAATGACACCGCCGGTTGTCGCCCCCGGCTGCCACAGCAGAAATGGACGATAACCACCGCTGTCGGTGAGGTCCTTGCTGCCTTCAGCCTGTGCAGTCTGAGGAGAGAGAAACAGGATCTGAATAAGGATCAGGATAATAAAGACAGGCAAAACATGTCGCAGATAAAGTGTGGATGCTGCGGTGAGACGATGAATTTTCATTAGCAGGCTCGCGTAATCACTGGACGTTATAGAGCAAACAATCCTGTGAGTATAACTAATCTGATACTCATTCCGCGAATCACCAGTACATATTATTTACGTATTTCCTGAATCCGCCTTATTCTGCCCGGAAATTGATCTCGGTATGTGTGCCATCGCAGAACGGCCTGTTCCGTGAGGCCCCACAGCGACACAGTGCGGTTTTACTGCCCCGATACACCGTCTGGCCGGTGGCGTCCACGATTTCGATCAGGCCGTGAAGCTGAAGCGGGCCGTTCGGTGTGGCCGTGATGGTCAGATGGGCACCGGCGGCGGCGGTTGGCTCTATTTCGTCGGCCAGCGGGTCGGCCAGCGG
>CAYNDH010000296.1:0-4006 GCA_964395665.1 uncultured Anaerolineaceae bacterium | reverse complement strand
CGATCGAGTTCACGGCGGTGAGCATGAGCCAGCGGCGGTAACCGCGCGCGCGGCGTGATCATGCTCGGCCAGCATCCAGGTGGTTCATCCGCCAGGTCTGCACGAGCGCACGAGTACGCCACCAGCCGGTCGAGCGTCCACGCGGCGAACGGCACCCCGAGCGCCGTGGGCCGCACTCCGCGGATCCATCGTGCGTCGATCTGATGCTGACTGCAGGCATCATCTGATGTATGATTCCTGCATACATGCCAGGAGGCACCGCGATGCGCACGACACTCAACCTGGACGACGAGCTGCTGGAAGAAGCACGGCGGTTGACCGGAGTGACCGAGCGGACCGCCCTGATCCACGCGGGCCTTCGCGCGCTCATCGAGCGGGCGAGCGCCGAGCGCCTCGCCCGCCTTGGCGGGAGTGAGCCGGAGCTGCAGCCGGTGCCGCGGCGGCGGACTGCCGTGGGATGATCCTCGTCGACACGTCGGTCTGGGTCGATCACCTCCGGCGGGGGGATGGAGCACTCGCCACCGCGCTGGAGGCCGAGCAGGTGCTGATGCACCCGTTCGTGCTGGGGGAGCTTGCCTGCGGCAACCTGCGTAATCGGCGCGAGCTGCTCGCGCTTTTCCGGCGGCTTCCGCATGGCCCCGTCGCGACGCACGAGGAGGTGCTGGCCTTCATCGAGCGTCGTGCCCTGATGGGGCGGGGCATAGGCTTGGTGGACGTCCATCTGCTGGCATCCGTCGCGCTCGCCGGCACGGCCCGCCTGTGGACTCGCGACCGACGCCTCGCAGCGGTGGCCGCCGAGCTCGATGCCGGTCCAGAAGCCTGATCTCCACCCTGGCTCCTGGCGCGCCTGCGGCCCCGCCCGGGCACCGTCGCGGCGGCGCAGGCCTGCGCGCTGCTGCGCACGCCGCGGGCTACTACGACCATGCGCATTTCTGCCGCGACTTCCGCCGCTTCGCCGGCCTGACGCCCCAGACGTACCGCGCGGCGGGGCCGCACCCCACACCGGGGCACATCGTGGACGCGTGATGTCCGCTCCGTACAAGACGGGCGGAAATGGCGCTGGTAGGTTGGCCGGGCTTCCGAGATCCATCCCGACTACACACGCCAACGACCCATGTCTGCCCATACGTCCGCACCCACACGGCTCGCCCCCTGGCGCCTCGCCTTCGCCGCCGCCGGCCCGCTCCTCATCCTCATCCTCGGCGCGCTCAGGCACCCCCGCGCCCCCCCGCGCCCCCGGCCTCGCCCTGATGCTGGCCGACCCGGGCTGGCTGCTCTCGCACCTCCTGCAGCTCGCCGGCTACGCGGCCTTCCTCGGCGGGCTGCTGCTCTACCGGCGCGCGCCGGGTGCGCTGCAGGGCCCGTGGCTTCGCGTGGCCATCGTCGGTGCCGCGCTCCAGGCCATCGAGATGGCCGTCCACGCCGCGGCCATGGTGGACCTGGACCGCCTGCACGCCGGCCACGCGACCCCGGTGCTGAGTACGCACCTGGTGCTCACGGTGCTCTTCTACCCGCTCTTCTCGCTGGCCATGGGCGCCCTCATCGTGGCATCCGCCCGCCGCCGCGCGCTCGGCTCGTGGTGGATCGCGCCGCTCGGGCTGCTCGGGCTGCTCTGCCACGCCGCGGCGGCGATCCTGGTGGTGGTGCTGGAGCTGCCGGTGGGGCCGCTGTTCGCGGGCATCGCGCTGTTCGGCCTCTGGCTGCCGCTCGCCGCGCTCCTGCCGGCGCGACACGCGGCCGGCGCGGCGGCCGCGGCCCACGCGCCGGTTCCGGCGCCGCCGTTCGCGGCGGCCAGGTTGGTGGAGTGAGCGAGCGGCGGGGGCCGTGGCGGGGGGGCGGCGCCGCGGGGGGCCCCCCGGGGGCGGCGCCGCCGTCCGCGGCGGCCCGGGGGGTGGAGGGTGCGAGCGGCCGCGTCGTCCGGTCGCGGCCGCTCGCGCGCGGGACCATCGTGAGCCCACGGGGAGTGCGACGCCGCGCTCCCCGCACGCCGCTCGCGTGGGCCGTCGCCGGCCCCGGGCGGCGCCACCTGGTCAGCAGTACGAGGGTCCATGTCCGGCCACCCAGCATCCGCGCGCGTCGCGCCCATCGCCGTCGCGCGCGCCACCGTCCTCGCCCTCCTCCTCCTCGGCGCCTGCTCGAGCGACGAGATCACCGCCCCGCGGCCGCTCGCCGAGCGGCTGATCGTCACGGAGTACGATCCCGCGCGAGACACACCGCTGCAGAGCTTCTTCCACGTGCGCTCGATCGCGCTGGACGGATCCGACGCGCGAGACGTCGTGGACGAGTGGAGCATGTCGGCCGCCGTATCGCCCGACGGCCAGCGGCTCGTCTATCTGTGGACGGGATCGGTGGAGGGGGGCCTGCGGATCGTCGACACCGACGGCGCCGCGCGGCAGACGCTGTTCGCCTCGCCGACGGTGGACCTCCAGTGGCCGGGCTGGTCGCCCGATGGTCGAGTGATCGCCGCGAATGCACAGACTCGCGTCGGCATCTTCCCCGTAAGCGGTGGTGCACCCATCTGGATCACGGCCGACGAACTTGTCGACGGCCCGCCCGTCTGGTCGCCGGATGGGCGGCGGGTGGCCTTCGCATCCGGCTCGGGACCGGGGGAGTTTCATGCGCCACGTCGCGGCATCTATGTGGCCGGTGCCGATGGAACGGGGCTGTTGCGGATCGGACCGGGAGGCTCGGGCTGGATCTCGTGGATGCCGGACGGCGCGCACGTGCTCGTGCACCTGGACGACGCCTGGCACCTGGTGGCCAGCGACGGCTCGAGCGCGGAGCCCGTCCCGTTGCCGGTTCCCGCCGGCCTGGGCCGCCTGGACTGGAACACGCCGCCGATCGCGTCACCCGACGGCTCACGGCTCGCCTTCAGCGCCGGAGCGTTGCCGACGGAGAGGATCCCGACGTCGTTCCACGTCTACGTCATGCGGCCCGACGGCTCCGACCTGGTGCGCGTGACCACGACGCCCGGCCGGTGGGGAAACCTCGTGTGGTCGCCGGACGGTACCCGCCTCGCGTTCCAGGGACCGGCCCCCACCGACCCGAACGTCGGTGACGTCTTCGTGGCGCCGATCGACGGCAGCGGGCCCGTGACGAACGTGACGCAGCAGCCGGCCGGCCGGTACATCGAGCTGAACGCCTGGGCGCCCGCCCGGCCGTGAGCGTGACCCGACAGGGCCACCAGTCGCTCGCGATCCTGCCCGCCGACGACCTGGCGAGCCTTCAGGAGACCGCGCACCTGCTGCGCCCGCCGAAGAACGCGCGCCGCGGCCCCCTTGCACACCACGAACGCTGGTGCTAAATACTGAACCAGATGGTTCAGTATATGACGGCCCCACTCGATACCTCCTTCGCCGCGCTCTCGGACCCCACGCGGCGTGGCGTGCTGGAGCAGCTCGGACGAGCCGACGCTTCGATCACGGAGCTCGCCGAGCGGTTCCGCATGACGCTCACGGGCATGAGGAAGCACGTCGGCGTGCTGGAGCAGGCGGGGCTCGTCACCACGAAGAAGGTGGGGCGCGTACGCACGTGCCAGCTGGGCCCGCGCCAATTGGAGGACGAGATGGCGTGGCTCGAACGCTACCGCCAGCGCTGGGACGAACGATTCGACGCGCTGGACAGCGTGGTCGAGGAGCTGACACGAAAGGAGGCGAGCGATGCACGCAGGAAGCGAAGGTAGATCCGGCTCCGTGAGGCACCGTACCACGGTGGAACGGACGTCGGACCGCGATGTGGTCGTCACGCGGACCATCGACGGCCCGGCGCGCCTCGTGTTCGAGGCGTTCACCAGGGCCGAGCTGTTCAGGCGCTGGTGGGTGCCGAAGTCGATGGGGATGACCCTGCTGTCCTGCGAGCTGGATGCCCGGGTCGGCGGCCAGTACCGCCTCGTGTTCGACCACTCCCCCGAGCCCGTCGCCTTCTTCGGCACGTATGTCGAGGTGGAGCCCCACTCGCGCCTCGCGTGGACCAACGAGGAGGGCGGCGACGGCGCGTCCGTCACGAC
>CAYNDH010000295.1:0-4038 GCA_964395665.1 uncultured Anaerolineaceae bacterium | reverse complement strand
AATATACAACTTAGAGTGCACTCTAAGTCAAGAGGTTTGGGCAAAGAGATTTTCAGCTTTTCTGTTCACTTCCAAGCAAACAAAAGACCGTGCGCTGGGGCACGGTCTTGCTAGCGATTAACTGTGAGGAAAACAGCGGACAGGCCGCGCCCGATTACCGGCATTTACTCCTGTGCGGCGAAGATCTCTTTTGCGCCTTCGATGTACTCAAGGCTCTGGTGGCGGAAGTAAGTGTCATAGAGTTCGGCGTAATGGCCGCCCTGTTCCATCAACTGTTCGTGGCTGCCCTGTTCGATGATCCGGCCTTCGCGCAGCACGATAATGCGGTCCGCACTGCGAACGGTACTGAGGCGATGTGCGATCAGGATTGAGGTTGACTGCGACAGGATCAGGTCCAGCGCTTCCTGAATCTGCGCCTCGGTGAAGGGATCAACGCTGGCGGTCGCTTCATCAAGGATGAACACCGACGGATTCTGGAGCAGCACACGGGCCAGCGCCACAAGCTGGCGCTGTCCCATGCTCAGGCGCGCCCCACGTTCACCGACATCGCTATGCAGGCCGTCGGGCAGCGTCTCCAGCCATTCGCCGCCGCCGATGGTGTTGGCAACTTTGGTGACCTGTTCATCGGTGGCATCCGGACGGCTGTAGCGGACATTGTCGGCAATCGTCCCGCTGAACAGGAACGGCTGCTGCGGCACGATGCCCAACTGTGCGCGGAACCGCTGAAGGTCAAAGGTGCGGATATCCTGTCCATCGATCAGGATTTCGCCTTTCTGGAATTCATAGAAGCGCGTGATCAGCTTGGTGATGGTGCTTTTACCCGCGCCGGTATGCCCGACAAAAGCGACGCTCTCACCGGCTTCAATCGTGAGATTGAAATCCTTCAGGATCGGCTGATCATCACTATAACCGAAGGTGACGTTCCTGAACTCGATGCGTCCACTGAACTGCTGCGGCGGGCGGTTATCAGTCTGTTTGACGGTGTTTTCGGTATCGATCAGCGAGAAGATGCGTTCGGTCGAGCTTAACGCCTGCTGGAACTGGCTCCAGAATGAGGCCAGGTTGATAAACGGGAACCAGAAGCGGTCCACACCCTGAATGAACAGGTACCATGCGCCGGTGGTAATAAGGCCCCATACAACCTGCTGCGCGCCGAAGAACATGATGACCGTGAAGGCGACACCGGCCAGCACATTCAGCACCGGGAAGACCGTCGCCAGCACGAATCCGCGCCGCATATTGACATCATAGGATTGGGTATTCACCGCCAGAAATTCGTCATAGATCATCTGCTCGCGGCTGAAGTTCTTCGCCACGCTGATGCCGGTTACGGTTTCCTGAATGTTGTCATTCACCATTGCCATCGCTCGTGATCCCTGCCGCGTGACCTGACGCGCCAGCACCCGGAACAGCGCCGCCGCCCCCATCGGCAGCAGCGCGGTAAAGATCATGATGATGGACAGCGGCACCGAACGGGTGAACAGCACAAACAGCAGCACCGTCACCGAGAAAAGCTGTGTCAGCACATCGCTGGCGATCATAAAGATGTCGCCGAATTCCTGTGTATCGCTGGTGATGCGGCTGACGATCTTGCCGGATTTATTCGTATCATAAAAGGCGAGATCGCGATCCAGTGCCGCCTGAAATGCATCCTTACGCATCTGCGCGACGACATTCCCGATCATCAGGCTGACCAACTGACGCCGCACCCAACCGGCGAAATACTGAAAGAGCGCCGTGCCGACCAGCGCAGCGATGAAGATGGGGATGAGTGACGAATTCGGATCGCGTCCCAACTCATCCAGCGTAGAGGCAATCCAGACCGGCTGTAACGCGCCGACAATCGCCAGACCGATCAGCGCGGTCAGTATGATCAGCATCTGCCGCCGGAAAGGTCCGAAGTAACTCGCTATGCGTTTAATCAAATATGTGTCCGTATAGGCACGATCATATTTGTCTTCATCCAAGCCGTAAAAAAGCCCCATACCTCTGTTCCCTTAATTCACTGTCGTCGTGGCGGGATGCGTCTGACGTGCTCCCGGATGTGTTATTCCTGTGTCTTAGCCCGATCTGACGAAACTGCCGTCGAATGCAGTTCCTCTGCGGTGCGCCGCTTCTTACGACTGCTATAACGCGCAAAGATGCGCTGGTAATCGATCGAGGCCTCAAGCAGTTCTTCGTGTTTCCCCTGCGCGACAAGCTGCCCCTTACGCAGCACGATGATATGATCGGCCCAGCGGATCTGTGAGATACGGTGCGTGATCAGGATCATCGTGCGGCCCTTTGAAGCGGCATAAATCGCCCGCTGAATGCGGTCTTCGGTCGCGCTGTCGATCGCGCTGGTGCTGTCATCCAGAATGAGGATCGGCGGATTGGTCAGGAAGGCGCGGGCAATCGCGATCCGCTGGCGCTGCCCGCCGGAGAGTGTCACTCCGCGCTGGCCGATCACGGTATCATAGCCTTCGGGGAAGGTCATGATGAAGTCGTGGGCCTGTGCCTTCTTCGCCGCTTCGATGATCTCTTCTCGGCTGGCGTCCATTTGCCCGAAGGCGATATTCTCCGCCAGTGTGCGGCTGAAGAGGAAGATATCCTGCTCGATGATGCTGATCTGCGAACGCAGCGCTTCGAGATTCCAATCGATGACGTCGATACCGTCGATCAGCACGCGGCCTTCTGTGGCATCATAGATGCGATTGATCAACTTGGTGATGGACGATTTGCCCGCGCCGGTCTGTCCGACAATGGCGACCGTCTCGCCGGGCCTGATGATGAAATTCAGGTTATCCAGCACGGTCTTTTCCGACGTATAGCCGAAGCTGACGTTCTCAAACTGGATTTCGCCGCGCATCGTGCCATCATAACCTTCGATATTGCGGTCGAGATCGGTTTCAGACGTGATGATCCTGAGGATACGATCCGCGCTGGCGACGCCAAGCGAAATACGTGAAAGGGCGCTCAACGAACTGAAGACCGGGAAACCGAACAGGCTAAGCAGGCCCTGATAGGCGACAATCGAACCGGCATCAATCGCACCATCACGGTACAGGATCACACCGTGAACCAGACCGGTCACCAGCGCCATCGGGAACAGGAAATTCGACAGATAGCGTGCTTCAACCCGTCCCTGAAGGACGAATTCATCACGCACGTTATCGGCCAGCCGGTTGAAGTAATCGGTTTCCTGCTTTTCCTGCGCGGCTCCCTTGATCACCTGTAAACCGTCCAGCGCTTCCGCCAGACGCGAATTCATCTGGCCGAAATTCCTGCGCACCCGCTCGGCGATCGGATTCAACTGGCGGATGAAGCGGTACTGCACCATAAAATGGATGATGACGAAGACCAGCGGCGTCAGGATCAGTGTCGGATGAATCAGCGGGGAAGCCAGAACCGGGACGATCAGGAACATGGCGGAACCGACGAGCAGGTTCACACCCGGATTCATCATCAGGTTCATTTCGCGGACGTCGTTCGTGACACGTGCCATGATCTCGCCAACCGGCTGCATATCATGGAACATCATGCTCTTACCCAGCAGACTGGCATACAGCTCGTCACGCACATCGCGCTCAATCCGCTGCCCATACGTCTCTGAAGAGAAGTTACGCAGAAGCTGAAGCACAGCACGCAGCGTCTGTGATCCAATGACCACCAGAATCATCTGTACGGTAAACGACATCGCCTCATCGGAATTCACGATCCCTGAGGCAAAACGGGTCAGCTCATCATAGACCCGTCCGAATGCGTAGGGGACCATACCCGCCAGCGCCGCATTGCTGAACGCGCCAATCAGCATTAAGATCGACAGCCACCAGTGACGGCGGATGTGTGACCAGATGAAATTACGCGTACTGCTATGGTCGCTGGTATAAACTCTGTTTGCAACAAATTCAGATGCCATACCGTTTCCTTGAAATTCAGGGTGTCAGATGCACGGAGAACTACCCGATGCAGTTGTCAGTCTGTATAAGAACCTGTTTGAATATTCAGAAAACCTGCTCTGAATGTTATGGAAACAGCGGACAACGACATGCAGGCATG
>CAYNDH010000294.1:0-4050 GCA_964395665.1 uncultured Anaerolineaceae bacterium | reverse complement strand
CCCCTATCCCTAACCGGCGCAGTAAGCAGCGCTACCTTCCCCCAGTCGGGTGATACTTCTCACTGCTGTGCAGCGCCGTATCGCATTTCGAGGGAAGGGAATTTGCCTGTTTTTCTCCCTTTCCCTCTGAAGGAGCGAAGCGACTGGAATGGGGGAAAGGGTAAGCATTGCTTGCAATGCCGGATAGGGGGTGCTTTTCCGCCTCAAAATCCCTTAACCTGGTGCATATGGGTTGGTATCAACGATTGATCCTGCCGACAGCCTGATGATCAGCCTGTGACAGCGGCCTCTGGTGTTGGACGGAAAGCGTCGATATTCTCCGCTGCCCACTGTGCAAAAGTGCGGGGCGCACGGCCTGTCACCTGCTCAACTGTCGGCGTAACGGTATATCCCTCAACCGGTGTGTTGGCGTATACCCACAGCATGAAATCAATCAGTTCCTGCGGCTGGCCTTCTGCCTGCCATTTTTCCATCGCCTGTGCTTCAGTCAGTTCAATAAACGGGATATCCCGTCCCAGCGCTGCCGCGATGATCCGCACCATTTCACGTGGGGTGAGGACTTCGCCGCCGGTGATGATATACGACTGACCTGCATGACCGTCCTGTGATAATGCTCGTGCTGCCACCGCCGCGATGTCATGGTCATGGACAATCGCTGTCCTGCGATCTGCGAAGGGTTCGGAAAGCATGCCATTTGTACGGATCGACTCCGCATAATCCAGCGCACCGGACATGAACTCGACGGGTTCCAGAAATGTCCATGGCAGCGAGCTTGCCTTTACTGCCGCTTCCAATTCGCCTTCGGGTCCTCCTCGCAGGACGGTGACTCGCTGAACGCCCGCCGCTTGTGCCATTGCTATGAGTTCGGAGCCGGTCTGAAGCGGCGCACCATCATCCCCGCCAAAGTTGATCAGATGCACGCCGGTGATTCCGTTGAACGCCCCCACCAGCGTCGAAGGCTGGGTGAGGTCACCGGAGATCACTTCAGCACCAGACGGTAAGTTAGCCTTGGCCGGGTTACGAGTCAGTGCCCGAACCTGATGACCATTCTCTAAAAGTTCAGCGACCAGATGACGTCCAACCCGACCTGTTGCGCCTGTGACCAGAAATTTCATATTCTCTGCTCCCTCATGGATGACAACCTTCACTATCCTTACTATAAAAGCGAAACAGGACAGTTTGTGCCCTAATCACAAACGGGTTTTATCAGGCAAACAAAAAGAGCGCTCCATTGGAACGCTCTTCTCTAAACCAAAATTGCTGCCTGTCTACAACACTGCGCCGTTCGGCTGCCGGTGGACGAACTGGCCGCTGCCATTTGAGCCGAGCCACTCGTCACCATCGACCAGTTTGTTTCCGCGCTGATAGACCTGCACCGGCTTGCCCGTGACCGTCATGCCTTCGTACACGTTGTAATCGACGCGCATGTGATGAGTCTGCGCGCTGATGGTGTGCGTCGCTTCGGGGTCCCACACCAGAATATCGGCATCCGCCCCGACCGAGATCGTGCCCTTCTGCGGGTACATGCCGAAGATTTTGGCAGGATTGGTGCAGTTCAGCTCCACAAACCGGCTGGGACTGATTCTGCCGCTGTTGACACCGGCATCCCACATGACCAGCATGCGGTCTTCGAGTCCCGGCATCCCGTTGGGGATCTTCGAGAAGTTGGTGTTCCTGCCCTGTTCCTTGCCGGGACGACGATAGGACGGGTCCTGCGCTTCGAATTCTGCCCACGGTTTGCCAGTCTTCGCCCATTCCTGCCACGGGCCTTTCGAGCCTTCAAACCAGTAATCGCAGTGATCGGTGCTGATGACCTGAAGCGTCCCATCACGCACCGCGCCCCACAGGATCTGCTGGTCGTGCCTGGTGCGGATGGGCGGCGAGCAGACGTACTTCGCGCCTTCAAAGTCGGGGGCCGCGAGATGCTCTTCGACCGTCGTGAAGAAGTACTGCACACAGGTCTCGCCCATCACCGGATAACCGAGCGCACGCCCGCGCCGCAGGGCGTCGATGGCCGATTCGCAGGTCATGTGGACGACGTAGAGCGGGCAGCCTGTCAGCCCGGACATCACGACAGCGCGGTTGGTCGCCTCGCCTTCGATCTCCGGCGGACGTGAGGCGGCATGATATTTCGGCTCGACTTTTCCGGCGGCGATGAGTTCAGGTGTCAGCGTGGCTTCGACATCACCGTTTTCGGCGTGTACCATCACCAGCATCCCGTGATCCGCCGCGACCTGCATGGTCCTGAACAGCGTGCCGTCGTCGATCTGGAAGACGTTCTTGTAGGCCATAAACAGCTTGAGGCTGGTCACGCCTTCTTTTACCAGGGTCGGGATCTCTTCCAGAATGGCGTCGTTGAGGTCGGTCACGGCCAGATGGAAGCCGTAGTCGATCTGCGCGACCTGTGCCTTTTTGCGCCAGTAGTTCAGTCCGTCGTGGAGCGTGCCGCCTTTGGGCTGGATCACGAAGTCGATATGGCAGGTTGTCCCACCGAAGGCCGCGGCCTTGTGTCCGGTATCGAAGTCGTCATTGCTGGTGGTATTGCCAAAGCCTTCCAGATCAAGATGCGTATGCACATCGATCCCACCCGGCATCAGATATTTGCCGGTGCAGTCTACGACGTCGTGACCCTCTTCGCTGATATTCTGCCCGATCAGCGTGATGATCTCGCCTTCGACCAGCACATCGGCTCTGGTCATCTCGCCTGCGGTAATCATCGTGCCGTTTTTGAATAACAAACCCATGATCGCGTGTTCCTTTATTTCAAGCGTTCTGACAAATCAATAATTTTGACCGCACAGGGTGCGACCGCCAGCGCGCAGGGCGACGACACAGCATCGCCCCTACATCCAGCTAAATAGCAGCGGCCCCGGCGTATCCCTAATTCCGAAAATGGGGAAGGACGTGTTCGGCGTATTCCGCGACGATGCGTTCTTCTTCACCGCACATCAGGTAGATGTTGAACTGCGTCACGCCAGCCGCTTCGAGCTGCTTCAGCTTCTCAACATGCTGCTGCGGTGAACCGAGGAGCGAGAAGCTCTCGATCACCTCATTGCTGATGAAGTCCAGATGGTCGGCGTCCTTGTTGGCGTGATCGCGATAGTCGTATCCGTGGCGGCCTTTGATGTAATTCGTGAAGCTCTCCGGGATGGTTGGATCATCCATGCCGTACTTCTCGACGATGTCTGCGACGTGGTTGCCGACCATGCCGGGGAACCAGCGCGTCTGCTCGCGGCCCTTTTCCATATCCCCGACCCAGACCGGCGCGGCAGCCATGATCTGATAATTCGACATATCGCGCCCTGCGGCCCTGCCTGCGGCGATCGCACGGTCTGCAAACCACTTGACCAGCGCCGGTTCACCTAACTGAATCACCAGCCCGTCACCTGCTTCGCCTGCGCCCTTGAGCGCCTTCGGCCCATAGGCGGCGATCCATACCGGGACTTCATAGCCATCGGCCCACGGAAGCTGCGCGGATGTGTCGTCGTAATGGACTTCATCGCCGCGAATCAGGCCGCGCATCGCAGTTGCAAACTCCACCATCCGCTCCACCGTCAGCGGTTTCTTGCCGAGCACACGCCGCGAGCTGTCCCCGCGTCCGAGGCCGATGTCGAAGCGTCCGCCGGACTGCTGGAGCAGGGTGGCGTACAGGCTGGCCGCGACCGACCATTCACGCACACCGGGATTGGTCACCAGTGGGCCGAAGCGCATCGTCTCGGTGTGTTCCATGCACATTGCCATGGTGACATAGCACTCGCGCCACAGCACATGCGAGTCAAAGAACCAGCCGTATTTAAAACCTGCGACTTCCGCCTGTCTGCACAGTGCCACGGTGCGCTTCGGGCTGATGTCGCCTTTAAAGGTAATTGCAAAATCCATACCGCCTCCAGTAAGTGGTGCAAAACAAATGTTGTTATCAGTAAGCCTGTTTTCGATCTTCGATGCTGTTTTCTTAAGGAAGAACCATTGTAGGGAAACCCTTAGAACCTGTTTGAAAATTGGTTTCCGGCGCGGACAGGGCGCCATTGCAGGCAATGCGGCCCTGTCCCT
>CAYNDH010000293.1:0-4106 GCA_964395665.1 uncultured Anaerolineaceae bacterium | reverse complement strand
GGACGGGGAGCGGATCTCGGACTACTACGTGAAGTCGGGGCTGCGGCGGGTGTAGGGTGCGGCGCGCCGTCACGCCCGCCGCCAGTCCTCGACCTCGAGCTCCGGCACCCGGGCGAACTCACGCAGATTCCCCGTCACGAGCACCAGTCCGTGCGCCACCGCGACGCTGGCAATCACGAGATCCCGCTCGCCGACAGGCTGCGCCCGGAGCGCAAGCCTGAGCGTGGCATGTACCCTGGCGGCCTCTCGGTCGAACGGCAGCACCGCGATCGGCGCGGCGAGCAGCGCCTCCACGCGCGCGAGACCGCTGGCGGGGTCGCGGCTCCGGAGCGCGCCGAAGCGCAGCTCCGCCTCGGTCATACTGGCCAGGGCGAGATCGTCCGGGGATTCCTCGCGCACGCGCGAGTACACTGGCTCGCGCTCTCGCAGGAGCCAGATGCAGGTGTCCGTGTCGAGGAGGTAGCGCACGCGTCGGGCGTCAGTCCTCGTCGAGCGCGGCGAGCGCCGCGTCGCGGTGAGGCGATGCCGGGAGTGGCTCCGGCCGCTCGAAGTCCTCGGGCAGCGGGCCGAGTGCGCGCAGCCGCTCCCAGAAGCCGGCGGGCCAGGTGGCTTTCTCGATCGGCTCGAGGATCACGGCGCGACCCTCGCGGCGCACTCGTACCGCGGTGCCGTCGAACCGGAACTCCTTCGGCAGGCGCACCGCCTGGCTGCCGCCGTTGGTGAAGAGGGACGCGGTGTACTCCCGGCTCATCAGTGCCTCCCTGGAACGGCCGACAACATGAGAAACGGCATCATGTATATACAGGATATACAATCCGCAGCGCTGTTGCAAGCATCGGCGATCCGGCCGCCGGCTGCCGGACGATAGAGCGTTGCCACCATGGCGCATCACCCCGATCCCGCGCCGCCAATCAGTGCACCGCCCCCGGATGGCTGGCGCGACGGCCGCGGCGCGGACTGGTCCGTTCGTCCCATGCGACGGACAACGGCCCGCCGCGAAGTTGGCAACTGAGACGCGGCCCTCGAACGACCGTCGCGCCGCCACGTCGCGAGCCGTCCCCCGGAGCGGAGCATGCCAGATTTCTCGATCACCATCGACATCGACGCGGCGCCCGAGCGTGTGTGGGCCGTCATGCGCGACGTCGAGCGCTGGCACGAGTGGACCGCCTCCATCACCAGCATCCGGTTGCTCGAGCCCGGACCGCTGCGGGTGGGGTCGCGTGCCCTGATCCGACAGCCGAGGCTGCGGCCGGCTGAATTTCGCGTGACGGCGCTGGAGGAGGGGCGGGGCTTCACGTGGGTCACGGCCCTCCCGGGCCTGCGCGCGGAGGCGCACCACCGCATCGTGCCGCGCGCGCGGGGCTCCCGCGTGACGTTGCTGCTGGAGTTCACCGGGCCCGTGGGCTGGCTGGCCGGCCATCTCACCCGCGGCCTGAACGCGCGCTACCTGGCCATGGAGGCGCAGGGCCTCAAGCGGCGCAGCGAGTCCTCGACGGCGTGATGCGCCTCCGGTTGCCGGACGTATCGCTCGACCGGCCGTCGGGCGCCGGAGCCCGCTCTGGCATGGCTGTGTCGCGGTGTCGCGACGTATTCCGGGGACATGTGGCCCCCTCGTCCGTCAGGTTGCACGAGTGGTGGACAGGTATCCGTACGATCCTCGCTGTGGCACGCCGGCGGATCGTCACAGGACCTCAGTGCATCGCCCCCCGCCGCAGCTCCGCCTCGCCGCGATCGAGATACGCGTGGTACCCCGCCGGATCGATGAACGGGTCGGCGGGACTCCGCGCCGTGTCGCGCGCGACGAACTTGCGATAGCGCCCCCAGAGCCGCGCGTGCGACGTCACCCAGATGTCGGCCGGGATGCTGCGCAGCCGCTGGATGGTGCGTGCCATGTCCTCCTCCTGGCCCGGGTACCGCATCCCCTGCAACACCACCAGGCTGCACGCGCTCACGGCGTGCAGCACGCGGTCGCCGTCCGTCACGGGAAACGAGTACGACGTGCACCCGCGCGTGTGGCCGCCCGTCACGTGCGCCGTGATCGTGATCGGCCCCACGCGGATCGTGTCGCCGTCCGCGAAGCGGTGATCCACGCGCGGTGCCGGATAGCCCACGAGCCCGATCCAGATGAGCGCCCGGATCGGCAGCGCGATGTCCGGGTCGTCGCCGCCGGCCTCCATCACCGCCGCGCTCGCCTCGCTCGCCCACAGCTCCGCCCCCGAGGCTTCCTGCAGCGCCGTCAGCCCGCCCGCGTGGTCGGGGTGCGGCTCGGAGTTGAGGAGCACGCGGACGTCGCGGATGTCGAAGCCGAGCTTCGCGATGCTCGCCAGGATGAGCGAGTGGGTGGCCGGATAGCCGCCGTCGATCAGCACGTGGCCCTCGGGGCCCGTGATGAGGAAGGCCGCGACGTCGTTGGCGCCTACGTAGTAGAAGTTGCCCGCGATCCGGAACGGCTCCGCCGGCTGCTGTCCGCCGCGGTCGGAGCTCGCCTTCCAGCTCCGGAAGAGCAGCACCGCCGGCACCGCGGCGAGGGCCAGGAGGAGCAGCGGCCATCGTCGCCGGGCGAGCGTTCGGAGCGTGCGCATGCTGATCGAGGGTCAGGCGCGGGAGCCGCGGGTCAGCCCCGGGTCGTGCGAGCGCGCGCCGGGATGGGCGTCGCGAGCGGGCGCGCGGCGAGCAGGGCGTCATGGTCGTCGCCGGGCTGGAGCGCGTCGGCCCCCGGGCCTCCGGGCAGCGACTCCGCTCGGCGGGCGAGCACGATGGAGCCGGCGGCTGCGGCGGCTCCGAACAGGGCAGCCCACACACCGTCGTCGAGCACCAGCCCCCACGGGATCGCCCCGCCCGAGAGCACGTTCATGGTCTGCAGGAAGAGCGGCACCCCCACCCCGCCCACCACGGCGCCGAGGAGCCCGAAGCGGACGGGGCTGATATCGGAGAGCCGTCGGCCACGGTAGGTGAGGCGGATGACGCTCGCGAACGCGGTGCCGATGACGGCGCCGATGACGGCGAAGCGAACGCCCCACATGACCCCGGCCCCGACGGCCATGCCGACGCGCTCGGGGAGCGACTCGATGGCGGGATTGGGGTCGAAGAGGGCGAGGAGGGCGATGAGCGCGGCGCCGGCGGCCCCCCAGGCCACGCCCCAGGTGGCGGCGGTGCGAAGCACGGCGCGCAGCCGTGGAAATCTCGTCGCGGTCATCCCCTCCCTCCCGATGCAGGCCGTGCGTCGACCGGCGGTCGACTTTGCTCTGCAAAGTACTACGAACGGAAGACCGGGGCAAGCGACCATCGGCAGAACGGAGCTCACGCGCCTCGCGATGCCCGTCAGCCTCACGTGCCGTGAAGCTGGCCGCCTGCCCCGGCGGACAACATCTTCACCCGGGCCGCGTTGCACGACCGCACGCATCCGCCGGGAATCCGCCCCCACCTGCACACCCGCGCCGTGACGACACGCCACCTCGCATCGCCGCCGTCGCCGAGCCGTCGACCAGCCCCCTGCATGCGGGTCGCGCTCACGCTGGTCCTCGGGCTCGCTGCCACATCGGCCTGTGCCTCGACCGCGCGCGAGGGCATCCGGCAGGAACGGCAGCCGGCGTTCATCCGCTTCTACCAGGAACCATCGCTGGTGGAGGCTCCGGACACGGTGTCGGCCGGCGAGCCGTTCACGGTCACCGTGCGCACCTTCGGCGGCGGCTGCATCGGCCAGGGCGACACGCGGGCCGAGGTGCGCGGGCGCGTGGTGACGCTGCGTCCGCTGGACGTCCACACGACGCGCCATCCCGGCCCGGTCGTCTGCACCTCCGACCTCGTCTTCTACACGCACCGGGTGGAGGTGCGGCTGACCGAGCCCGGCGTCGCGACGATCCGCGTGATCGGGCGCGAGGCACCTGCCGATAGCCTGATCACGATCGAGCGGTCGGTCGTGGTGCGGTGAGCGTCGGGGTGGCGGGTGGTGGCCGCGCATCGGTCGCCGGCCTATGGGTGTGCGCGAGAGGCCCGGACGTACCACGGGCCCGGCCGATACATCTCGGCCGGGCCCGTAGCGTGCTCTCCTCGGGCTCGTTCGCCCGCCCCCCCTACTGCACCGCGTTCATCATGTCGAAGATCGG
>CAYNDH010000292.1:0-4110 GCA_964395665.1 uncultured Anaerolineaceae bacterium | reverse complement strand
GCCTGCGGCCTCTCGGAGTCTTCCGCTGGCATCGACACACCGCGCACGCCGTAATACCAGCGCAGACAGCTATTCGATCCCGGATTTTCACTGATACGCCCGATCATTGACATGACGTAGAGGTCATGTGTAAAGGGCTGAAGGATCACATCATCATCCGGGCCTGCTGCTTCAAGTTCCGGCACGACTGCATCCCACTCCGCCGCAAAGACCGCGAGTTTTTCTCTTTCGCGCAGGGTGTGGCTGGTCATCTGCACCAGATTGATGCCGATCACCAGTGCCGCGATCACACTGCCTGCTATCAGACCGTAACGCAGCGATCCTGAAATCTTCTGCGGTCCCGTGCGCGTCAGCCGCTGCGCCAGTCCATGACCACCTGCCAGCCCGATAATGCTCATCAGAATCACGACCGCATACTGCATCACGATCCGGGCGCGCAGCGGTGGTGACTGGTCCGTCGCAAACACCGCCGTGAAACATCCCAGAAAGACCAGTACAAACATCACTTCTATCGCAAGGGTGATGATCATCAGCCGCTTTTTCGCCGGGATCACGACGCGAGTCTGCCAGAAGTACACGCCACCGGCAGCCGCCCCCAGCACCAGCGGAATGAAGAGATAAGGCGCGTACAGGATGAACGCCACCGCCATCCGTGCCGAGAAGATGATGACATCCGACAGCGGCATCTCCTGCGCGAACGTCTCTCTGCGAATGGCATTGCCCGGAGACACCGCCACGATCACAAACGCGATGAAGGCGAAAATCAGCGCTGTGCCTGTCGCCATGACACCAATCCGGCGGCGCGACCGTGGCAGAAACAGCCAGCAGGCGAGCATCAGGAAGAACCACGCCGCGACATGGACCACCGCAAACAGCGGTGAAAAACCGCCCGCGACCATACATAACCCGGCAATCAGGCTCAGATACGGGAACTGCCGTTTGCCTTCAGGGGCTTGCAGTGCCGCAACCAGAACGGCAAGCGTGAATGTAAACAGGATCAGCGGCAGCGTGTAGGTAATCGCACCACTCGTCCAGTAAACGGACTGGTAGATGTTGTAGCTTCCATTGGTGCTGACAGCCACCAGTGTGGCCGAGAGAAAGACCAGCGCCGGAATCCATGACCACGGTGACAGGCTGCGAAGCCTGGTGATCCGTAGAAGCTGATGAAGCAGCACCCACAGCGCCAGAAACCACAGGCTGAACAGCAGTCCGGGTGTGAGATGCCATATATGCCCAGCAGCGATGATGCCTTGAAAGAAGGATGATGAATAAGTCCCGGTCCATGTGTCATACAGTGTCTGGACGTTCCCCAGAACACCGAGCCGCTGCACGTCATGTGCGAAACAGAAGTCATCCACCATCGGGCGGTTGTAGCCGCCTGCGAACAGATGCGCCATCAGTGGCAGTAGTGCGGTAAATGCCGCAATCCACAACACCACCCGCATGATCATAAGTTGTTTTTGTGACATCTGTGAAATTTCTGACATCTCTGATAACGAATTCCCTGTTCTCATAGACCGATACCGTACCAACCCACCGTCAGATCATTTTCACCATCTGTGGCATCGGCCATCCGCACACTGCGGACGCCGTAATAATTGCTCATGCAGCCGTTTTCTTCGGCTAGCGTGCTGATCGGATCATGTCCCTGTGCCAGATAAAAGTCATAGGTGAACGGCTGAAGGACGATGTCCTCATCTGGTCCGGCGGTGATCATCTGACGTTCCATCGCGTCCCATTCAGCGGCGAAAACAGACAGCCGCTCATGCTGATTCAGGGTATGCTGTGTCATCTGTACCAGGGTGAAGCCAGTCACCAGCGCGACCAGCACCACTGCTGCCTGTATACTTCTGATAACCACCGGCTGAGAAACTCGACCGCTTCGAGTGAAGAAACGCGTCAGCCCATAACCGCCCGCTGCACCGCTGAGGGCCAGCGCGACGACCACGATATGCTGCATCACAATCCGGGCGCGCAGTGGTGGGGACTGCTGTGTCACAAAGATCGATGTGAAGAATCCCACAAAGACCAGTACAAACATGACTTCAATGATAAAGCTGATAAACAACAGCAGTCGATTCGACCGCATTCCTGTATATCCCTGCGCATAAAACAGGCTTCCGACCGGTATAGCAATCAGCAGCGGGATCAGCACATAGGGGGCAGTTACGATGAAGAATACGGCAAGCCGTGCCGAGAATATGACCTTTTCCACAAGGCCCATCTCATCTCCGAAATTGCCTGCCCTGACAGCATTCCCCGGCGCACTGGCAAGGATGATAAATCCGATAACGGCCAGGATCAGCGCCACTGCCGAGGCGGTCAGGCTGGCACGTTTCCACCGGCGCGGCACGAACAGCCAGCATCCGACGGCCACAAAAAACCACAGCATGATATTGACAGCCGAGAACAAAGCGGAGCTTCCGGCGACAAGGAATGATAGAAAGCCGATCATCACGAGATATGGCAATGCGATATTTCTGTTTTGCGAGTCGCGGACAGCGCGAAAGATGAGACCAGCCATAACAGCAATCAGCATCAGTGGCAGGGTGTAGTTCATCGCCCCGCTTGTCCAGTAGACGGACTGGTAAACATTGTGTGAGCCGTTAGCGGTGACCACCACCAGCAGCGCGGACAGCGAGAGCACCAGTGGGAAGCGCGGGGATTTCCGCAGTGCTGTTTCTGGAACCAGCCGAATGACCGGATAGAGCAGAAAGACCAGCACGACCACCCAGCCAATAAACATCAGGGCGGGGTTCACTGCCCACAGCCGGAAAATGCCAAACAGCCCGATGAAAAAGGCGGCGGTATAGGTCCCGGTCCATGTTTCATACAGATATGAGATATTGCCCATAAGGCCGAGCCGCTCTGCATCATACGCAAAGCAGAAGTCATCCCACATAGGACGGTTATAGAGACTGATGAGCAGATGTGCGGCCAGCGGAAGCAGTACAAGCAGCGCCCCACTCCATACTAAAATCCGTGTAAAGCTCTGTCGGTTGGACAATGTTAAAAGCCTTATCCCTGTGGCCGTATCAGAAGCACGACCGGTTGAAGCGAACCTGTTCTGATTCTAATAGACTTCCTGGCGCTTAGGGATTAAGACTGTGATCAGGGTTGATGTCGGTTGGCCCATCCGGGTGAATATACGTTTCCAGCCGTGCAGCGACTTCGGAGACGTCATATTTCCCCTGCGCGATCTCGAGAATGAACTCGTACCGGGTACTGTCATCCCATATCAACTGATAGCCGTTCACGTTCAGAAAGAGCATCACGGCGCGCAGGGCGGTGCGCTTGTTGCCGTCGGCAAACAGATGATGATAGGTCAGGGCATGGAGCAGGCTGGCCGCTTTATCCGCAATGGTGGGGAACTGCTCTTCACCAAACAGCGTGATCATGGGCCTGAGAGCAGTGGAATTCAGCAGATGAATATCCCGCACGAAGGCCCTGCCGCCGGTCACTTCGTCGTTGATGTTATACAGATCAGAGGCGGCGAGATACCGGATGGGTTTATCGTCGCTCAAGCTCATCCAATAACCATTTCTGCTCATCGATAATGCTGGCGATCAGACGCATATCGTTTTCCGCATCAGCCTCTAATGAGGGCGTGACGGGTGTCACCGGAAACCATGCGGCGATCTCCTCAACGCTGTACATCCCTTCCGCCAGATGCACGATCTTCGTCAGCGCTTCTTCCTGATCCCAGATGACACGCTGCCCGTTCACAAGAAACATGAAGACCGCGCCGACGGTGGCGGTGCGCTTGTTGCCGTCGGCAAACGGATGATTGCGGGCCACCGAGTGCATCAGCGCCGCGACCTTCTCGTTAAGCGTGGGATAGGCATCCTGCCCAAAGGCGCTGGCGGCGGGACGGGCAGCCGCCGCTTCCAGCAGTGTTATGTCGCGAATCTGCCGTGTCCCGGCCACGATTGCGCGATTATTCAGGAGCGTGCCATTGATATAGATCAGTTCAGAGTGTGTGAGATAGCGCATTGAAGTCCGCTGTCATGGTGATTGAAGTTCGGCGAGTATAGCACATGGTCTTGCAGCGGTTTGCGGCAGATTGCAGCGCGATTCGGCTGCAAAGCGCTGCAAGCAGCGTGATGTCAG
>CAYNDH010000291.1:0-4147 GCA_964395665.1 uncultured Anaerolineaceae bacterium | reverse complement strand
TTAACATGCTGCCCTGTCAAGGCAGAGATCGCGGGTTCAAGTCCCGTCGGCTCCGCTTCAAATGAAGCGCCAACTGAAATCCCAGTTGGCGCTTTTTGTTTCTGTGTGTGACCTCGAAATTCAATTGCTGATGGCGGGTGACTTCTGGAGATGCTGATTGTCCTCCGCCTGTTTGAGCATGAAGGCCGCCATATCTGCGCGTGAGAGACGCGGGCCGGTGTCCCCCACAAAACCGATTTTCAACTGCTCCTGTGCAGGCTCATCCGTCAGCATGGGGACACGGACAATCGTCCAGTCGAGATCAGAGGTTTTGACCTTGTGGACGACCTGCTCCATATCCGCAACGACATTCTTTGAGATCACCCGCAGCAGCAGGCCGAAAAATCGATCAACCAGTCTGGGCCGGTCCTCAGGTTCGCGCACGCCAGCCCCCGTCGAGATGATCAGCCGCCGGACGTTGTGCCTGTGCATCACCGCCAGAATGTGCTCCATGCCACGGCTGATGGTGAATTCGGGTTTATTATTGTTCGGGCCTAGCACGCTGATCACGGCATCCGCGCCGCGCACGGTCTCTTCAACACATTGCGCGTCGAGAATATCACCCTGAATCACGCTGAGATCCGTATGCTGAACCGCCAGCTTTGACGGTGTACGCACGAGTGCCGCCACCTCATAGCCGGCATCCAGCGCCTGCTGAACGAGATGCTGTCCGGTTTTACCGGAACCACCAAAGATTGCTACCTTCATTGTTCTTCTCCTCAGCACCTGATCTCAGAGTATATCTGTAGACCAGTCTATATAATATGAGCAAAAAAAAGAGCGCCCTCAGGTCGCATGGCTCACAAGTTGATGGATTTCATCCGCGATCTGCTCCAGCGGTATCCGGCTCTGGCTGGTGCGGCACAGGATGACTCCGCCTTCGATCGCGGCGATAATCAGGGCCGCCATGCGTCGCGAACGCTGCTTCTCAATGCCACCGGCCTGAAGTTTATCCGCGAATGCTGCCTGCCATCCGTCATAAATCCGCTGGCACTCTTCGCGCAGAGTCGGGTGGGTAGAGGCGGTTTCCATTGCAATGGTTGTGATCGGTCCACCAGCGCGAAAGCCGGATCGCTCGACGTTGAGGGCGATATTCCTGATGAACGTGCGGATCGATTCGGCACAGACATCTGTCTGCGCCAGATTTTCACGAATACGCTGCAAGACGAGCTGCCCAACCTGATTCACCGCTTCCACAGCCAGTTCTTCTTTCCCGCCGGGGAAGTGATAGTACAGCGATCCTTTGGGCGTTCCGCTTTCCTTGATGATCTGATTCAGACCGGTAGCGTGATAGCCTTGCAGTTCCAGCAGGTCACAGGTGGTTTCGATAATCTGTTCGCGTGTGGATACCATTGGAATACCTAAACCTTCAACGGAAGTATTATATAGACTGGTCTATAGATAAGTCAAGCCAGTAATGACAGATCATTTCGGCCAGAGTTTACCCTGATATACCCGTAATTGCTCAACATCCTGACGGTCACTGGCTGCAAGTGGCCTGCGGCTGCCAGCGCTTTACGCCATCCAGCGCTTTACGCCATCCAGCACGCCTGATAATCGTGTGCGAACTGGTCGAATGAAATCGGCGGGCGTCCCAGAATGGTTTCAACATCCGGCGTCGTCTCGCTGGCATTGCCGAAGCGCGTAATGGTATGGAGTGCTGTGATGATCAGCGTGTAATCCAGCGAATATCCGGCACGAAGCTGCTGTCCGGCGAATCCGACGACCGACGGATTGCGATACCGGATCGGGCGCTGAAGCACGTGTGAAAGTCTCTCCGCAACCTGATGATAATCCAGCGCTTCGCCGCCTGTGAGCGTATATTTTCGGTTGATATGCTGATCTTCTGTCAGTGCATGCACGGCCACGGCTGCAATATCACGCACATCGACGAAACTGATCTTCGCCTTGCCCACCGGCAGCGCGATCTCGTCCCGCTCTCTGATCTCGGTGGCCTGCGTGGTCGAGAGGTTTTGCATGAAGAAGCTCGCCCGCAGAAAGGTGTATCGAATGCCGCTCTCCAGAATAAGCTGCTCGATTTTATGATGCGGCGTCATGCGATTCTGTTCGACGCCTTGCAGCGACAAAAAGACGATATGTTCCACGCCGCATGAAATGGCTGTGTGCAGCGCCGGGGCAATATCCCGCTGCACATTTGACAGGGCAGGCGGCCTGACCAGAAACAGGCGTTTGATCCCATTGAAAGCGGCTTCATAGGTTTCAGGGTTCAGGAAATCGAATGGGACCATTTCCATTCCACTGGCGGGTTCGAAATGGACTGCATCGGGTTTGTATATCCCGACGCGAAAGGGAATGCCATGTCTTTGCAGCTCGTATACAACTTCCGTGCCCACGTTACCCGGCGCTCCGGTGATCAGAATTTCAGCAGCCATCGTTCGTTTTACTCTCTACCCTGAGACCATCATTTAAATATGATTATATAGACCAATCTCTATAATCAACAGCCGGGAAGATCACCCATTACAGGTGACATCTATCATCTATCATCATTGGCTGGAACCCGCACGGCACTCTGATTGTCTTATCTGGAATGGAGTGCCTGAATGGTTGCGATATCGAGAGGACGACAGGGGATGAACGGAAGACCACTTGCAGGTAAAGTGGCGCTGGTGGCAGGCGCGGATCGCGGATGTAGAGATGCACGGTTACAGTCATTGTCTTCCATCCGGATAGACACATCACAAATGGAACAACATCTCTGGCGCGTAATTGTAACGGACGCCTGTTGGCTAGCCAGCGACCATTTGCCATTGGTATAGAGTCGGGCCTGCGTCCGGAACGATACAACAGAGGCGTGGTAAAGTATAGTTCTGTTGTGAAACCTGGATCAGGGACGGGAAGATGAACAGCACTGAAAAAGGCAGCACCAATGAACTGTTAGGCTATGCGGCAGATGCACGCCTTCTGATCATCAATGCCGATGATTTCGGGATGTGTCATGCCATCAATACCGCCATCTTTCGCTCTCTGAAGGAAGGCGTGGTGAGTTCCACCAGTCTGATGACACCTTGCCCGTGGGCATCACATGCCATGCGGCTGTTGAGGGAAAATCCGGACATCGCCTTCGGTGTTCACCTGACGGTCATTAGCGAGACCAGTGATTACGGCTGGGGGCCGCTGACGTGCAGGGATAATGTCCCATCACTGATTGATGAAAGAGGATATTTCTACAGTCTGGAACGCATCCCGCAGTTTCTGGCACAGGTGCGGCTGGATGAACTGGAAACAGAATTCAGGGCGCAGATCGAAACCGTATTGGCGGCAGGGCTTCAGCCAACGCATCTGGACTGGCACTGCCTGCTGGATGGGGGCCGCGCCGACATCTTCGATCTGACATTTGAACTGGCGCGAGAATATGGCTTCGCAGTCCGCGCCTATGGTGCGCCTGCAAGTGGAAAACTGCACCGCATGGGCCTGCCTGCCAACGATCATGACGTGCTGGACAGCTATAACGTAGACATCGCCAATAAATCAGCACGTTATGCCGAGATGCTGCGACAACTGCCGGTGGGATTGAGCGAATGGGCCGTGCATCCTGGTATTGGCAATGACGAGTTGCAGACCATCGAGCCGGTCGGCTGGCAGGTGCGGCAGACCGATCTGGAATTCATGATGTCTGAGAACGCCCGTGAGATCATCACACAGGAAGGCATTACGCTGCTCAATTACAAACCCATTCAGGCGGTCTGGCAGCGGGGATAAAGTCAGGTGGAGTAATATGACAAAAAAACTGTTCCGCGTCCTTTGTATTCCTGTTTGGGCTTCTGTCATATGGCTGTATAGTTCAGTTTCGGGACTACAGGTGGCTGCCCAGGATTATAACTTTCGCAGTACGCTAGTGCTGGACTGGAGTCCCGCTGATCCAGTAGTGTTGGATGTCGCATGGAGTCCCGACGGAGACATGATCGCTACTGTGGACGACAGCGGTACACTCAATATCACCTTGTCTGATCAGACCACACTGGTCTTTCAGTTCACGCGTCCAGGGTGCATTTCAAGTTAGTGCGCTCAGGCGACCATCCAAAGATGGTGAAATCGTGACCTAAGACAGCGGAGCGGATGACCAACATACGGTTGGCGTTATCAT
>CAYNDH010000290.1:0-4232 GCA_964395665.1 uncultured Anaerolineaceae bacterium | reverse complement strand
CGGCAATTGCCAGCGTCTTTTCGCGTGGGCTATAATAACCACTGGACATGATGTGCGACACACCCATGCGATAATGCACACCACCTGTTAACATCTCTATCCATCTTTCACAAAAGACGATCTGGAAATATCAATATGAGCAGAGCATCACGGGTTTATCCATTCACGGCGATTGTCGGCCAGGAACGTATGAAACGCGCCCTGATCCTGAACGCCATTGATATGCGAATCGGCGGCGTCCTGATTCGCGGCGAACGCGGCACAGGCAAATCGACCGCAGCGCGTGCATTGGCCGCCCTGCTGCCGGAAATCGACGTGATTGCCGATTCGCCCTTTAACGACGATCCCACCCGACCGGATACATGGTCGGACATCAGCCGCGACCGTTACAGCAACGGCAAGGAAATGCCGGTTGAAAAGCGCCGCATCCGCTTTGTCGATCTGCCGGTGAGCGCCACTGAAGACCGCGTCGTCGGCACGCTGGACATCGAGAAGGCCATCCAGCGCGGCGAACGTCATTTTGATCCCGGTGTGCTGGCTTCCGCCAATCGCGGCATTTTATACGTCGATGAAGTCAACCTGCTCGACGATCATGTCGTCGATCTGCTGCTGGACAGCGCCGCGATGGGTGTCAATGTGGTCGAACGTGAAGGCATCAGCTTCTCGCATCCGGCACGCTTCATCCTGATCGGCACCATGAACCCGGAAGAGGGCGACCTGCGCCCGCAGCTTCTGGACCGCTTCGCGCTGTCGGTCGAAGTCAGCGGCATCAACACGCCGGAAGAGCGCGTCGAGATTTTGCAGCGGCATATCGACTTCGAAAACGATCCGCAGGCTTTCCGTCAGGTATGGGAACCACGCGAATACGAGCTGTCGGAGTACATCGCCCGTGCCCGTGAGCTTGTGGAAACCATCCAGTATACGCCGGACGATCTGCGCCTGATCGCGATGATGACCAGCCTTGCACGCATCGACGGCCACCGCGCCGATCTCGTGATCCTCAAGGCGGCCCGTGCCAATGCCGCGTTCCGTGTGGCGACTGAAGGCGGTGCGCCGCGCATCAATTATAACGACATCCGTCTGGCCTTCGATCTCGCGATCCAGCACCGTCTGAAGCGCGGGCCGTATGCCGATGCCAATATCGATCCGGACGCCATCGCAGCGCAGGCCATGCGCCAGCTTGAAGGCGAAGTCGGTGAAGGCGCCGAACAGCAGGACTCCACCAGCTCCAACAGCACCAATCAGCAGTCCGAAGGCAAAAAAAAAGCCAGCCGGTAGGCGATAACAGCCCCGAACAGCAGCCGCCGGACATCAGCCAGATGCAGCCTTCTCAACAGGACGTATTCAAGGATCAGAATTCGAACTGGTGGGAAGGCGGCGACAAGGTCGATTCGGCGGCTGAATTCACCACCCGTAAACTTCAGACCCAGCTCGACAAAATGACGCGCAAGCAGTCTGGCCGCCGGTCCCGCACGCGCACCGATCGCAAGCGCGGGCGTTATATCCGTGCCGTGCCTGCTGGCGAGAATATGTCCGACATCGCCTTTGACGCGACGCTGCGTGCGGCTGCGCCGTTCCAGCGGGAACGCGAAGACCAGAAGCAGGAAATGGGGATGGCCTACGCCCTGAAGAAGCAGGACTTGCAGCGCAAGATCCGCGTGCGCCGGTCTGCAAACCTGATCCTGTTCGTGGTCGATGCCTCATGGAGCATGGCGGTCAGCGAGCGTATGGCGGCCACCAAAGGCGCGATCATGTCACTGCTGACGGATGCCTATCAGCGCCGTGACCGTGTGGGGCTGGTCGTCTTCCAGAAGGATCGGGCGCTGCTGGTGCTGCCACCGACGAATTCGGTGGTGCTGGCAAAAGATGCGCTGGTGGACATCCCGGTCGGCGGCAAGACGCCGCTTTCGGCAGGACTGCTGCTGGCCTATGAAACCGTCCGGCGCGAAAAGGCCGCCCACCCGGATATCATGCCGCTGATCATCCTGCTGACGGACGGTGCGGGCAATGTCAGCCTGACGAAAAATATGTCCCCGCAGGAAGAAGCGCACAAGATCGCCCGCACGATCAAGGATGACAGTATCCGCACGGTGACGATCAACATGGAGCATGTCGCGTTCGATCAGGGGCTGGCGAGCAAGCTGGCTGATCACCTTGGCGGACCGTGCTACAGTCTCGGACAGCTTCGCGCTGATACCCTGCTGGAAACCGTCCGTCAGGAGATCAGCGGGATGTAGAAGGTGTAATAGCCGGGAAGAATCCCGCCTGCGTGTTATTTTTGCAATTCCCGAATCGCGTAGGGACAATGCCTGCGTTGTCCGGTGTAACAGACGGGTTTTCCCTGACATCGTTGAGGAGATCGCACTATGACCGAAACAGCGCTGGTTGGCATTATCATGGGCAGTGACAGTGACCTGGCGACGATGCAGGGCGCGATTGAAGTCTGCCGGGAATTCGGCGTACCATTTGAGGTGCGGGTGGTTTCGGCGCATCGCACGCCGGATGATATGGCCGAATACGCCAGCACCGCCCACGAGCGCGGCCTGCGCGTGATTATCGCGGGTGCGGGTGGGGCGGCGCATCTGCCGGGAATGGTGGCGGCCTATTCACCGCTGCCGGTGATCGGTGTGCCGGTGCAGACCAAAGCCCTCAGCGGACAGGACTCGCTGCTGTCGATTGTCCAGATGCCCGCCGGAGTCCCTGTGGCGACCGTCGCCATCGGTGGTGGAATCAACGCCGGGCTGCTGGCGGTGCAGATTCTGGCGACGTCCGACGAGACACTGCTGGAGCGCATGATCGCCTACAAGCAGCGCCTCGCCGAGAAGTCGCGCATGAAGAATGACAACCTCAATGTAGAGTAAAGGGGGCAGTTATTCGCCGGTATCCGCTTCAATTGTGACCTTTGTCGCATATAATCCAAACCCAAAGGTATCAATATACTTGCACAAGCTTTTGCCGGGATTGTCGATACGTACTGGTACCAGATTCTTGAGTCCTTCTGATGGGGCAGTCGTTTTCATTTCCACCCGTCCGAAATAGATATCGCGCGGCACTTCGCCGTAAAAGACCAAGTCATCTCCGACAATAGGAACGGGTTGCGCGCCTTCAAAGAGGATGAGTGCGAAACGTGTCGAGTCCGGGTTAGCGAATGCAAATGGCTCTCCCTCATAGTCGGGAGCATATTTAGTTGCATATCCCGCGTAAGCGAGATGGATTGCGTAGGTCAGTTCAGCATGAGGCGGAAGCTTGAGCGTTGATGTTGCATCCGGCATTGTCCAAGGTCCAAATCGTCTGCCCAAAACAGCCAACATGGGCGGATATGCTCCATCCGTAGGCCGTTCCAGCTCTGGCAGCCCTTCGGTTAACAGGGTGTAAGTGCGTGGGTCTTCCCGCGAAATTTGCGACGGATCACCGGCGATCAGCGTGATCCGAGAAGAGAGTAGTTGGCTATCCCCTTCATGGATTGAGGCAAGTCTGATGGGGCCGGTATCCGGTCGTGCGATCCCAATGACAACCAGATCATACAGCCCTGGTGCTAAAGCCTGAAGCGGAATCGGTAGCGTAAAGTTTTCACCTAGCGGCAGGGTCACATCACGATGCAGTATTCCTGATTCACCCAATGGAATGAACTGTTCGTCCAACAGTGCGAAATAGCGGGTGGGGACAACTCCGTCGGGGTTCTCTTCAAGATTCCCAAAATAGTTGATATTGTAATTGACCGTAAGTGGTGTTTGGGAATCGACACCGTAAACATGTAATCCATAAATCTGGCGGATATTTTCGGGGAACATGCCACGACCGACCTCACCTCCCCACGACTTCGCCTCTTCAATTTCGTCTTCATCAATGTCCTCGATTTGGGGCGGGACGGCTAATCCACCGGGATATTCAGGGCAGATACCCGCTGTATCAATGATAATTTCTGAGGTCGGTTCATCCTCTTGAGCTTTTGAAATCATGGGTTGCGTCCCCAAGATGTGAGCGAAGATCAGGCATAGCAAGCTGGTCAATAAACGCTTCATAGGATTTGGCTTTCATGGTAAAAACTAGAAGGTGATGCCGCACAGGAACTACATATGAGTAAAATGGCTATCTGTTTGCAACCGGTTTAGGTAGAGCACCGATAGCCCCAGCTTGAGTCCGAGCCAGCCTCGAATTCGAAGCCGTTATTTTTTTTAAATTTGTGAGCACTGTCGTTGCTCGCCAACTGATTCGGGTTTTCATCTACTAGT
>CAYNDH010000289.1:2047-4293 GCA_964395665.1 uncultured Anaerolineaceae bacterium | reverse complement strand
CGGATGCCGGATGCCGGATGCCGGATGCCGGATGCCGGAAGTTGATTGTTGGTAAGACTGTGAGGATTTACCCTGAACGGAATGCGCCGCGCTGATCTCATCCTGATCGGGCTATTTTTCCTTTTTCCCCTGATTTTATTCTGGCAGCAGACGGTCGGCGGGCAGACGCTGCTACCGGTCGAGAATCTGTATCAGTTCGAGCCGTTTGCGACCTATCGCGACGTGGTCAGCGCGCCGGAAATCCCGCATAATGCGCTGCTCTCGGATCTGATTTTGCAGAATTATCAGTGGAAGATGTTCATTCGCGAGCAGATCGCACAGGGTGAGATCCCGCTGTGGAACCCGCACAGCTTCAGCGGCACACCGTTTTTCGCCGCCGGTCAGCAGTCCACCCTGTATCCGCTGAGTGTCCTGTATTATGTGCTGCCGCTGCCTGCGGCCTTTGGCTGGTTCACGGTGGTCAATCTGTGGCTGGCGGGTGTATTCGCCTATGCCTTCGCCCGTGGACTGGGGATTTCGCGTTTCGGGGCGACGATCAGCGGGGTGACGTATCAGCTATGCGGCATGTTCATCGCCAGCGTGGTGCATCCGATGATTATCGGCAGTGTGGTCTGGCTGCCGCTGCTGCTGGTGATGATCGAGTTCACGATCCGCCGCCAGCCGCTGTTCGGACGCGCCGCCTCTGCCCCATGGATCGCGATCGGCGCGGGTGCGGTCGCCTGTATCGTGCTGGCCGGTCATGCGGAACTGCTGATTTATTCGCTGCTGATCGGGGCATTTTATAGCGGCCTGCGGATGCTGCTGGAAGCGTGGCAGCTTCGCACAGCATCCGGGTTGACTGATGCGGTACGCTGGCTGATGCAGCGGGCAGCGGCGGTGCTGGCACTGGTGATACTCGGCATGGGACTGGGTGCAGTGCAGTTTATCCCGCTGTACGAACTGGTGCAGATGAACTGGCGGGCCGAACGCGCCGATCTGGATCAGGTGCTGTCCTATGCCCATGCTCCGCGTGATGTCGTGCAGTTTGTGATGCCGAATTTCTACGGCAACCCGGCGCATCACGCCTATTTTGATGTCTTCACCTTCCAGACGACGGATGTGGCCTTTACCAATCCCAACGGCGAATACCGCAGGCATACCGAATGGGGGATGAAGAATTATGTCGAAGGCGCACTGTATCTCGGCATTGTGCCGCTGATCCTGTCGGCAGTGGCGCTGGCTGATACGGTGCTGCGGCGTGTCCGGCGTGGAACGACGGCATCGGTCCCTGCGCCTGTACATGCCCCGCCCTATCGCCTGATCTTTGGCTTACTGGCGCTGTTGAGCCTGACGTTTATGTTCGGATTCAAGCCGACGTATTCGCTGCTGTATGCGCTGCCGGGGATCAACCAGCTCAATACGCCTTTCCGCTGGATTTACGGCGTCACGATTGCGGTGGTGGCGCTGGCGGGTTTCGGCGCAGATGTGATCACAGCGCGGCCACGTCTGGCGCGTCGGCTGGGAATCGGAGTGGGTGCAGTCGCCGGGCTGGTGCTGGCCGGATTACTCATCAGCCGGGTGCTGTATGAACAGATCGAGCCGCTGGTCACCCGTGTGTTTGAGGGGATGGTCCATGCACAGAATGCCTTCCCATCGACAGCGGCATTTTACAGCTACAGTTTCGTCAATGTGCTGATCTTCGGCGTGGTGCTGCTGGCGTCGGGTGTCGGGTTGTGGTGGCTCGGACGTGAGCGCGGCGGTGATCACGGCAGCGCACGGGCGGTACACCCGGCACAGATCTTCGCGGTGGTGCTGGTGGCGGTCGATCTGATGATCGCGTCATGGGGCTTTAATCCGGCATCGGACCCGGCCCTGCTGGAATTCACACCGCCAGCGGTCGAGTGGCTGCAAGCGAATGCAGGGCCGCATGATCGCGTCATGGTGCTGAACGATCAGTCACAGCGTGAGATCCTGACGGCGAATATCCTGTTCGGCTATGGGCTGAATGATGTCACCGGCTACGACAGCATCATCCTGCGGGATTATGTGGCCTATATGCGGCGGATCGCCAATCAGGACGGCGCATTGATGTACAACCGCATCGCGCCGCTTTTCACATGGAATGATACAACGGCAATCCTGAATTCTCCACGTTTTCAGCGGCTGGGCGTGCGCTATCTGGTGGCGCATAAGACGATTGAGCCTGCGGCAGAGGGCGCAGTCCTTGTGCATGAGGATGAAGCGGTCAATATCTGGGAAATAGAGAC
>CAYNDH010000289.1:0-1947 GCA_964395665.1 uncultured Anaerolineaceae bacterium | reverse complement strand
ATGCCGATGCGGGACATCGGCGCGGAACTGATCAGCGATACCGGGCGGGAACTGATCTACAACATCAGCCTGGATGATGCATCAGATGAACCGGTGTGGATCGTGGTCAGCCAGACGTATGCGCCGGGATGGAAGGCGTTTCTCCGACCGGTGGGGGCCGATGAGAACGAAGAACGTGAACTGCCCGTCCAGCAGGTGCAGGAGATCTTTCAGGGTGTGCAGATCCCGGCAGAAGATGTCGAAGCCGGGGCATGGACGCTGCGCCTGATCTACAGCCCGACCAGCTTTCAGGTGGGGGCGTTTACCAGCATCATCAGCGCCGGTTTGATCCTGCTGATGCTCGGATTCTGGATCTGGCGGCGTTTTATCGTCCGTGAAGCCGATCAGACCGGCTCCGCCGCACGGCTTGCACGTAATACGATCGCGCCGATCCTGCTCAACCTGTTCAACCGTGTGATTGATCTGGTGTTCGCGTCGATTCTGTTCCGCATTCTGGGGCCGACGCAGGCTGGTGATTATTACTATGCGATTGCGATCTTCGGCTGGTTCGACATCATCACCAACTTCGGGCTGGATATTTACCTGATGCGCGAAGCGGGACGGGATCGCGCCCGCGCCCGTCAGTTCTTCCGGCAAACCAGCGCCTTACGTTATATGCTGATTATCGTCTGCATTCCGGCGGTGATCGGCTTTCTGCTGTTTCGCCAGTCCGCCGGGGAGTCACTCGATCCGGCGGTGCTGTGGACGATTGCCCTGTTCTATATCGGGCTGATCCCCGGCAGCATCAGCAAGGGACTGACATCACTGTTCTACGCCTTCGAACGGGCGGAGTATCCGGCGGCGGTGACAACGATCACCACGATCTGCCGCGTAACCTTCGGCCTGATCGTCCTGCTGATCGGGTATGGTGCGGTAGGGCTGGCCGCTGTCAGCGTTGTTACCAATGTGATCACATTGGGCGTCCTGACACTGGCATCACGTGAATTCCTGAAGCAGGTCCCCGCCAGCCCGGACACGCCGGATACCGACGCTGAGCGCCATGCCACCGGTCAGATCGTCCGTCAGAGCCTGCCGCTGATGCTGAATCACCTGCTGGCGACAATTTTCTTCCAGATCGATATTGTGATTCTGGAATGGTATCGGGGGACGCATCAGGTCGGGCTGTATCGCACGGCGTACAGTTGGCTGCTGGCGATCAATGTGATCCCGGCCTTTTTCACACAGGCGCTGATGCCGATCATGTCGCGTCAGTGGAAGGAAAATCCGGCGGCACTCAAGCGGAGTTATACGCTGGGCATCAAACTGCTGACGACGATCGCGCTGCCAATGGCGATCGCCTTCACCTTCCTGGCCGAACTGCTGACGCGAATCCTTGGCGGTTCAGCCTATCTGCCAGACGGCGCGATTGCGCTTCAGTTGATGATCTGGAGCATCCCCATCGGCTGGATGAACAGCCTGACGCAGTACGCGCTGATCGCGGTTGAACGCCAGCGGCGTATCACGGGGGCGTTTGTGGTGGCCGTCGGCTTTAATCTGGTGTCGAATATCCTGCTGATCCCGGAATACGGCTATCAGGCGGCTGCGCTGACCACAATCGCATCGGAAGGCATTTTGTTTATCCCATTTGCGATGCTGATGCAGGGGGCGCTTGGGCCGATTCCATGGGTCAGCCTGCTGTGGCGTCAGGTCGCGGCGGCCTGTGCGATGCTGGTGGGGGTCGGCATTCTGTGGACGGTACAGCCCCTGATGGCGTTAATCGCGGGGGGCGGGATCTATCTGGCGGTGCTGCTGGTGCTGAAGCCGCTAACCGCTGACGAATTCGAATTTCTGTCAGCACATCTGCCAGCACGGATGCAGCGCGGGCTGATCCTGCTCAATCGGACTGCCGCACAGCGGATCTCGTGAGGGATAAAAGCTAACCTCACCCCCAGCCCCTCTCCTTTCAGG
>CAYNDH010000288.1:0-4319 GCA_964395665.1 uncultured Anaerolineaceae bacterium | reverse complement strand
TCTAAATGTTATAGAAACAGCGGACAACGCAGGCGTTGTCCCTACAAAAGATGCTGAATGTAGGGACAGGGCCTGCCCTGTCCGCGCCGGTAACCAATTTTCAAATGGCTTCTGATTACAGGTAACAACTTATTTCAGGCCTTTCAGCAGAGGTAAATCGACAGTGAGAGCAGATATTGATCGTTTAATGGCCGAACGCGGGATGGATGCAATCGTCGTGATGATCGATGAGATGTATTCGCCGCAGGTCGATTACCTGGCCGGTCGGGTCAGTGTTTATGGCGGCCTGCTGGTAAAGACATGGCAGGCAGAACCGGTGTTTATCGTCAGTGGGATGGAAGTCGAAGAGGCTAAGGCCAGCGGCCTGCAGGTCTATAGCTGGGATGACTTCGGCTATCGCGATGCCCTCAACGCCAATGGCAACGATGTTGTGGCGGCACGGGTGCTGCTGTGGGGGCGCTGCCTGACACAGTTTGGAGTCGCCAGCGGCAAAATCGGCGTCTACGGTGTCAGCAAGATCGAACAGGTGCTGCCGCTGTTCGATGCGCTGCGCGAAGCCTATCCGCAGTATCAGTTTGTCGGGGAAAGTGGGACGACGCTGTTCGCGGAAGCGGTGTTCACGAAAGATGAGGACGAACTGCGCCGCATCGCATCAGTTGCCGAGCGTACCAGCGAAGTGGTGCGGGCAGCATGGGATTTTATCGCCTCACATCGCACCAATGACAATGAAATCGTGGTCGATCAGGATGGTATACCGCTGCTGATCGGTGATGTACGGCGGTTTGTGCTGCGTGCGCTGATGGAACGCGGTCTGGAAGACACGGGCATGATCTTCGCACAGGGGCGGGATGGCGCATTCCCGCACAGCCATGGCCGTGATGAAGAACCACTGCGGCTGGGTGAAGCGATTGTCTTTGACCTGTTCCCACGAGAAGCAGGCGGCGGCGTGCATCATGATATCACGCGGACATGGTGTATCGGGTACGCACCGGATGAGGTCCGCGAAGTCTATGATACGGTGATGGAAGCCTTTGATCTGGCGCACGAGATCTTCGCCGTGGGGCGTCCAGTGCGCGAGATGCAGGAAGCGGTGATGCAGTATTTTGAGGATCGCAATCACCCGACATGGCGGCAGAATCCCGGGACGGCAGACGGTTATACTCACAGCCTTGGACACGGCATCGGGCTGGAGATCCACGAAGGATATACCATCAGTCACCTGAATAAGGATGATGTGTTCGCCGTCGGGAATGTCATCACGATTGAACCCGGCCTGTACTATCCTGAACGCGGATTCGGTGTGCGTGTTGAGGATACGCTGTACGTCGCGCCGGACGGCCAGCTTCTGACGCTGACCGATGTGCCGAAGGATCTGGTGCTGCCCCTGCGCGGATCGTAGCCTATAAGCCGAAACACGGGCCTTAACCGTGTCGTAATATGCCAGAGGGTGCATACGTCTGAAAGACAGACAGAGATCTTAGACTCTCTGTCTGTTTCTGTTTACTGTTAGCAGCGAAGCAGGTTTCAGACTTATGTCATTACCCTTATCCATTCTGGATGTGTCCCCGGTTGTCTCCGGCGCAAGCACCGCGCAGGCACTGCACAATACGATTGATCTCGCACGCTTTAGCGATCAGCGCGGCTATACCCGTTTCTGGCTGGCAGAGCATCACAATTCCCCCGGCATCGCCAGCACCACACCGGATATCATGATCGCGCAGGTCGCCCGTGAAACGCAGCATCTGCGGGTAGGCTCCGGCGGTGTGATGCTGCCCAACCATGCCCCGCTCAAAGTCGCCGAGTCATTCAAACTGCTCGAAGCCCTTTATCCGGACCGGATTGACCTGGGGATCGGTCGCGCCCCTGGTACGGATGGCATCACCGCGCTGGCGCTGCGCCGTTCGCGTGAGGCACTCAATGCCGAAGATTTCCCCGAAAATCTGGCGGAACTGCTGGCATTCGCAACCGGTGATTTCCCGGATCAGCATCCGTTCCGGTCGGTGAAAGCCTATCCACAGGATGTCACGCTGCCGCCGATCTGGTTACTGGGATCAAGTGATTTCAGCGCACGGCTGGCGGCGCAGCAGGGGATGGGCTTCTCATTCGCGCATCACATCAACGGCGATGCGGCAGTCCCGGCGATGACGATGTACCGGCGCATGTTCCAGCCGTCGGCAGAGTTCCCGGAGCCGCACGCGATTCTGGCGGCATCCGTGATCTGTGCCGAGACGGACGAAGCCGCGCATGATCTGGCGCTGTCTGTGGCATTCGCATTTTTCAGCCTGTATGCGCGTCTGCCACAGATGTCGCTGCTCAGCCCGGAAGAGGTGAAAGCGTATACGCTTGATCCGCAGCAGCAGGCGATCTTTAACGCTATCCGTGACCGTCACATCATCGGCAGTCCACAGACCGTCCATGCCCACCTGACGCAGTTGATCGAGCAGACGCACGCGGACGAACTGATGGTGCTGACGATGGTACATGACCATGCGGCGCGGCTGCGTTCATATGATCTGCTGGCTGATGGGTTTGGTGTCGCGGCACGCACAACTGTTGAGGCGACGGTTTAGGGCCATACAACAAATGGGCCGGTAAAATTCCGGCCCCGAAATCCTATGACCTGTGCAGCGGCGGTGGCGCAAAAAAACGTGCCGCTGCAAGCTGTTTTCCCCTCAAAATGGGCTGCTGCCTGTAGCGCATTTACGCTGCTGCCTGTAGCAACAAGTTGCTACAACTGCAATGGGGCGGGCGGCATTGAATGCCGCCCCTACAGCTCGGTGATGTTGAGGCACATTATGATCGAAATGTCAGCAGAGGCTAATCCCGCTGCACGCGCTGATTGCGCAGCATGATCGACATTGACCGCAGCAGGCTACTGAGCATCTCGAAGACGATGACCGTGGCATCATCAGCCAGCCGGATGCGCCCCTGCATTGCTTCCGTCAGTCCATCGACGATCTCCCACGGGTTTTCGTGGATATTGGAGCGCACCAGTCGGCTGACGGTCAGGCCAGCAAGCACCAGCGGCAGATAGACATAATTCAGATCCGGACCGCCATGGCCGCCAAGCCAGCGCATCACTCGATTGGCGTAAGACAGCCGTTCCTGTTCGGAGCCGAGATCTTCGCTCACCTTGCTCTCGATCACGTGAAAGCCCATCATAATGGCCTCATACAGCACTTCGCTGAAGACGTGCTTCGCGATCAGGTCGTTGCGATCCATCTCTTTGAGTTCGGGATTGGCCGCCAGCACCTGACACAGCGCCACAAACCAGCGCGTATCCTCAACATCGATCAGCTCGACCTTGGGCGCTTCGTCCAGCGTGTAGGCCATTATTTTGGCAATCGCCATCGCCTCACCCGGATGCAGCGGCATATCGTGTTCGCCGAAGTAATCGCCCACTTTTTCCAGAAATGCGTTATAGGAACTGGGATATTGTGCGCTGTCCGCCAGATGGCGTGCGACCTCGATCTGCTGATTGGCGCGTACCAGTTCTTTGGGCATCTGATCGCGTGTCCACAGCGTCTCATAACGCAGGCGGGGCATGGTGATTTTCTGCGTCAGCCGCTGCGGGACGAGATTAAAGTGGGCGGTGACAATATCCGATGAATGGTTCCATGAGCTGGTTTCAAAGCCGATGTCGCGCAGCGCCTGCAATTTGAACGGCGAGACGGCCAGCACGGAAGGCGGCGCACCACCGGCTGGAGAGCGGACCGCCTCGGCGGTTTCATCCACCCGACAGCGGACTGCCAGCCGCACGGGGAAGTTATTGCCAGCGCGGGTTGGGGGTCGGGCGATGATCGGGATGCGCAATACACCGACTTCACCGGCCTGAAGCGTCAGCCCGGTCTGCTGATTGGGGCTTTCGATCACGGCTGGCGCACCCTGCTGATCCTGTGCGGGCAGGCGCAGCGCGATTTTAACCTGCATGGGCTGATTGACAGCGCTCTGAAGCAGGATGATCGCTTCGAAGGGCTGATTGATAAATGACTGTGCAGGGAAAATACCGAACGCGAAGTGAAGATACTCGTTACTGTTACGCGCTCCGCCTGTAACAGCCCCTAATACATCCGGGTAAAAAATCTGGGTTTTCCGCCTCTTTTCCAACATGATCTCAGGCCCTATCTACTCGCCCGGCCAGCGCTGGCGGCACGACATGGTAATGTGACGCTGTAGGCGCTTCGTTATACAAAGAGTTTACACCAGATTTATTTCGCCACAGGTTGGTACCCGGTTATAAAACCATAGCAAGCACAAATTTTGTTTAGGTTCTGTTGACGTTTCGATCATAATGCGCCTCTGCAAGCCGGTTTTGTGTA
>CAYNDH010000287.1:2268-4326 GCA_964395665.1 uncultured Anaerolineaceae bacterium | reverse complement strand
TACACCAACTGTGTCTGTAAAAACTTCAGCGTCGTTTTCAGATAATGCTCGACATTTTCGGGATTGCGGAAGCCGTGGCCTTCTTCCGGGTACAGGTGATATTCTACCGGCACGCCGCGCCCACGCAGGGCCGCCACCATCGCTTCAGACTGATTCTGCGGCACGACGGTATCCTGTCCACCCTGAAAGACCAGCAGCGCATCCTGAATGCGGCTGTTGTGGAAAATCGGCGACCGCTGGCGGAACAGCGCATTGGCCTCTGGCAGATCCCCGATCAGCGAGAACGTATAATGTGCTTCAAACTTGTGTGTATCCTGAATCAGCGCGAACTGGTTGCTGATCCCATAGCGGCACACACCCGCCCGGAAGACGCCGGGATAATCCACCAGTGCCTGAAGCACGGTGAAGCCGCCTGCGCTGCCGCCCATGATCGCGGCGCGGCTGGCATCTGCAAGCCCCTGATCGGCCAGCCGCTGCACACCGCTGATCGAGTCGATCACATCGTAATGCCCCCACTGCCCATATAATTTTTGCAGATAGGCGCGTCCGTAACCGCTGCTGCCGCGATGATTGACCGCCAGCACCGCAAATCCCCGCGTGGCGAAGAACTGGATTTCGCCTTCGAAGCGGGCACGCGCCTGATCACTGGGGCCGCCGTGGACCATGACGATCACCGGCGGCTTTCCATCAGATGTAAAGCGTTCGCTGGCGGGTGGATAGTACAGGCCGTAGACCGTCTCGCCGTCGTCCCCGCGCCACTCGACCGCTTCCGCCTGTGAATACGCGCTCGCCGGGATATTCTCCGCACTGGTCCTGCGATGAATACGCACCGACCTGTCAGGCTGGCCGGGATCAATGCTGATCACGCGCCCTGTGATCCCCGATGCTGCTGCAATTGCAGCTACTCGTCCGCTGGATGATACCGCTGGCTGATACAGATAACTGTATGCCTCAATCCCGGTGATCTGCTGCGGCTGGCTGTTTGCCCTGTCTTCCAACGGATAGCGCCACAGCGTGAAGAAGCCGTTATCATTTCGCAGGCTGACGATGCTCTGACTGTCGGGTGACCAGCCGTAAGTCCGCAGCCCCTGCACCCATGCTGGCGCACCGTGATCCTGCGGCGGCAGTGTCAGCCTGCGATGTGCAGAGGCGTCCCCCACATCCGTCTGCAAATCGACCAGATAGATCTGAAGCGTATCGGTGTCGTCGTTCCGGTCGCGCAGATAGCTTAACCAACGGCCATCCGGTGAGAACGCTGGCTGAAATACCGCAGTCTGATCATCACCGGCGATCAGATCATCACGGGCGATTTCCAGCCGGTCATCCAGTGTCAGCAGATGCAGTTCCGCCGCGTCCCAAGGCATATGTGGGTGATTCCATGAGATCACCGCCAGCCGCTGGCCGTCAGGCGACCATACCGGCTGCATATAGAAGTCTGCCCCGTGATACAGTTTGCGCGGCCATTCACGGCCTTCACTGTCCACCAGTGCGAGCACATCGACACCGGCGTCTGTGTGGATATACGCAATCCATCGGCCATCCGGGGAAACAGCCGGTGCTGCCGCGCCGCCGAAAGCCGGTGTAATCGGTCGGGCGCTGCCGCTGGCGATCTGCTGACGGTAGATGTGTCCATTGGCGACGAAGTACAGAAGGCCGCCGTGGGCGCTGAATTCGCCGCCGCCGTATCCCACACGTCCCCGGACCGAGAGGTCGGCGCTGATTTCGCGTGGCGCATCCAGACCGGACTGGATCATCACCACACCCTGCGGGCCACGGCTCTCGTGCCAGAGCAGGGTTTCTCCATCCCACTGCACATCATTCAGCCGGAACGATGCCGCCACCTGCTGTGCGCTGACCGGGCTGGACCAAAGGCCATAGGCGCGGGCATTTTTTGTCATAGGTTCACCTCTGATGCGATTCGCTGCACAGTCCGCTGCGAGTGAGAAGCTGTCAGCCTGTCAGGACGTCAGACGCTAAGTATATCAGGTGTGACAGGATGAGTTCACACGCAGGGATTTAAAACTCGAATACGCTCTAACAACAGGGCAATCTCATTGT
>CAYNDH010000287.1:0-2168 GCA_964395665.1 uncultured Anaerolineaceae bacterium | reverse complement strand
GTCCGCCGTGGCACGGGGCATCTTACACGCAAAATAAAACACCCCACATGTGTGGGGTGTTTTGGGTAGTTTGTGCGGAGGGGTGGAAAAATGTTTTTTAAGAACTATTTTTTATTTGTGTCTCCGCACCTCTAACTTGTCTATAGGATACACAACCTCAAGAGGCAGGTCAAGCACCCAAAACAGGATTTCTTGCGTAAAAGCTTTGTGCAGTGCTGCACTATCGATAATAAAAACGGGCATCAATTGATATTTCGACAAGCCTTTCTTTGTTTAATGGTAACTCTATTCGTTTTTATGGGGTCATTAAGGTTAAATAGTATATGAGAGCGTTCACAATCCTTTTCCCCATGGAGATCACATTCTTTTAGAGCCTGTTAACAAATCATAGGGAGAAAGCGAACTTCATACATTATATACAAGATGAAAGGGCCTCACGGCCCTCTCATTTCTCTGTAAGCTTCTTATTACTGCTGTGTGACCATGGTCCTATCCCGCTGTGACTGGCCGCGACACCATCTGATGGGATGCGATGGCAGCAGCCCGTGCGCCAGCCATCCCCTCATTCCAGACCTGCCATCCGAGAGTGCTGCGCGGGGCATATTCACTGGAAACAATCTCAACCATCGTCCCCAGCTCCGACCAGTTGAACAGGAATTCCGCCTGATCATTCTGCGACATCACACAGCCAAATGTATAAGGCTGGCCGACGCTGTTGCCGGCGAGATAGGCACCGTTGGGCAGTTCCACTGCGCCGTGGAAGCCGTTCATCAGACCCCGCTGCACTTCGTACATCCCCATGAAATAGTACATCTTCCACTCGCCGCAGCTAGTCGCATTACACAGCGTGTAGCTGCTGCCGTAGGCCACTTCTTCCTGACTCAGGATCTGATAAACGCCCGGATAGGTGGGATACTCCCGTGTCCCCGATGAGATCGGCCAGCGGAATGATTCCTGTCCATCTTCAAATCCGACCAGATACTGCTGGTCAAGGTTGACCACGATCCGTTTGCCTGCCACCGGGGGCAGCGGCATGGTCTTATCGACTGACGGCAGATTGATCTCCTGACCGATGTACAGCGGCTCTTCCCAGTCGAGCGCCGGGTTTGCATCCTGAATCAGGTTAAATGGCAGGCCGGTATAGCGTGCGATCCGGAAGCCGGTATCCCCTGACTTGACCGTATAAGTGCGCGGATAATGGTTATAACGCAGGACGATGCGCGGATTGAGTGCAGACAGCGACCGGTCAATCATGGTGATCGCTTCATCAGTGCTGACGTAGAGCGTTTCATCGGTGTTTTTGATCTGCTCGTTCAGTGCCGTGACGAACGTCCTGACGCTCTCTTCACGCACACTAAGCCGCTTGTTACCCACTTCAATCCAGCTCAGGAATTCGTCTTTGGTTGTCCCCCATGCCGTGCTGGTATCGGTCAGGGCATCATAGCCGATCACGGCGAATTCCTGATCGACCAGCGACTGCACATCCGCCAGATAGGGTGTTGGATCGCTGTAATCCGGCTTGATCGGGTTCGTCACGACGTTCAGGCGGCGCTGATAAACGACATCAAACGGCGCGGCCTCAAGCCGGTCGAGCGTTGCGACAATATCGACCTGTCGTCCATCCTTGCCGGGGATTCCGACCACCTGCCCGCCTTGCAGTTCATATCCGGCATTGAAGGGCAGCATGTTGATCTCGCGGCTGCGCTGCACCAGAAATGACTGTGCGGTCTGATAATCCACGCTGTACGTCGGTTCGATCCCATAACCAAAGGGGATGCCAGCCATGCCAATATCCCTGGCGGCCTGTGCTGCGCCGAAGGCATCCACCAGCAGGCCCATCTGTGAGGGCGTCACCTGAATGCGGCTTTCGTCTTCGACCACCAGATCAATGTGGATTTCTCTCGCCCATGCTTCGGCAATTGCAAGCTGGGCTTCCTCAATCGTCATACCGCCGACGTTCACACCCAATACCCAGACATTCGGGAAGATCTGCCCACCGATCAGATGGCTGGCGGTGAAGAACAGAAAGCCGATCACAACAGCGATCAGGGCAAGGCGTCCGAATTGTGGCCGGTGAGTCAGATACCAGAGGGCATCGCGCAGCCACAGGCGGACAGCGCGTCCGACAGGTGTCAGGATGTGCAGCCGCTGGCCGACCTGCTGGCCGA
>CAYNDH010000286.1:0-4327 GCA_964395665.1 uncultured Anaerolineaceae bacterium | reverse complement strand
TCAACTGATCGGTCATGTGCGGTTTTCCGTCTTTTCAAAGGCAGGTGTTTGTAAACGGGTATTTGCAAACGGGTATTTGCAAACGGGTATTTGTAAACAGGTATTTGCAAACGGGTATTTGCAAACGGGTATTACAGGCGGACACGCTGAAGCGTGTCCCTACAGTTTGCGTGTTGTGCTTTATGCGGCGTGTATTTGTGCTATCCTGCATTCATGCGCCTTGCAGGGACACAGTGATATGCCACTGTGTCCCTGCCCTGCTACTGCTCGCCGCTTTATCGCTTTATTTTACCCTGAATCAGACGACGATATTGACCTTCGGCTCCTTACCACCGATAAAGATCACCCGCTTGGGTTCGCCACCGTTGAAGAACTTGCGGACGGTTTCACTTGCCAGCGCCGTCTCCTTGGCGGCTTCTTCGGCCAGCCCTGCTGCGATCTCGATGCGATCACGGACACGACCATTGACCATAATCACCAGCGGGACAACGCTCTCGGCTGCCTTCTGCGGATCATACTCCGGCCACTGCTGGGTATGGACGCTGTAAGCGAAGCCCAGACGCGCCCACAGCTCTTCAGCGATGTGCGGCGTGACCGGGGCCATCAGACGCAGGGTGATATGCATGGCATCGCTGAACGCCTGCCGGCCCAGTTTCCTGTCACGGACGGCGGGCTTCAGCTCGTTACGCAGTTCCATCAGCGCCGAGACAACGGTGTTGAACTCGAAATTCTCCAGCCGCTTCGTGACCTTCTCAATGGTCTGATGCAGGCGGCGTTCGATCAACTGCGCGGTTTCAGCATCACCGGACTCCGGCGGCGTTGTCGTGCCAATTTCCCACATATCCTGTACCCAGCGCATGGGACCCTGAACGCCGCTGGTATCCCACGGGCCGCCCTTCGACCAGTCGAAGCCGAACATCAGATAAGCGCGGACAGTATCTGCGCCATAACGCCCAACCATCTCATCCGGGTTGATGACGTTGCCTTTGCTCTTGGACATCCGCTGGACTTCCAGATGATGCTTCAACTGGTTGACGGTATTCTCACCGGGGATGGCCGGGATCTCGACCCTGGCGCCATCAACGACTTCGACCGTGCGTAACTGACCATTCATCGAAACCGTCAGCAGGTTCTCGGTGCGCTTGACGATCTCCCCGACGACTGCGCCATCCGGCAGATCGTCAGGAGTCGATCCCGGCGGGATCACGCGGACATGATCGGCGAACAGCTTGACGCCTTCATAGTGACCGGTCGCGACGATGGTATCACCCTGACGCTCTTCGCCCAGAATCTGCCCCTGATTGCGCAGGACCATGAACGGTTCATCCAGCAGGCCAGCCGGATCGCGGTCATTATCGCGCATGACTTCCCTGACTTCTTCGAAAACACCGGCGTCACGGATCGCCTTGGTAAACCAGCGCGCATACAGCAGATGCATGGTGGCGTGTTCGGCCCCGCCGGTGTAGACATCGACCGGCAGCCAGTAGGCGGCTTCTTCAGCATCGAACGGGCCTTTGTCGTAGTGCGGACTCAAATAGCGCAGGTAGTACCATGACGAACACATGAAGGTGTCCATGGTGTCCGTCTCACGGCGGGCGGGACGGCCCTGCGAGTCAACGGCGTGGATGAACGACTCATGCTGTGCCAGCGGATTGCCAAAGCCGGACATCTCAACATCTGCTGGCAGTTCTACGGGCAGGCCCTGATCGGGCACCGGCTCAATCGTGTTATCGACGGTGTAAATCATCGGAATCGGCGATCCCCAGTAGCGCTGACGGCTGATCAGCCAGTCGCGCAGGCGATAATTGACCGCTTCCGTGCCGATCCCCTTCTCGGCCAGCCAGTCGATCACGGCGGCGATGGCCGGATTCTTGCGGCCCTTCTCGCCATTGGACAGCGTGCCGTTAAAGGGTTCGCTGTTGATCATGAAGCCTGGGCCGCTGTAGGCTTCAGCCATGGTGTCCCCATCAAAATTTTCGCCTTCCGGCTGGATGACCGGCATGATTTTCAGGCCGAACTTGCGGGCAAACTCGAAGTCGCGCTCGTCGTGGGCCGGGACTGCCATAATCGCGCCGCTGCCATAGCTGACCATGACATAATCCGAGATCCAGATGGGGATGGGCTGCTGATTCACCGGATTCGTGGCATAGGACCCGGTAAAGACGCCGGTCTTCTCACGGTTCTCGGCGGTGCGCTCGATCTCCGTGGTACGGGCGGCCAGATCCTTATAGGCTTTGACCGCGCCGCGCTGTTCATCGGTGGTGATTTTATCGACCAGCGCGTGTTCAGGGGCCAGCACCATGAAGGTCGCCCCCCACAGCGTATCCGGGCGCGTGGTGTAGACGGTGATCTCGTCCTGATCGGTTTTGAAGGTGACGTGTGCGCCTTCGCTGCGACCGATCCAGTTGGTCTGCATGATGCGGACCGGTTCCGGCCAGTCGATGTCCGAGAAGTCCAGCATTTCGTCGGCGTAGCGGGTATAGCGGAAGAACCACTGCGTCATCATCTTCTGGATGACCGGCTGGCCGACGCGCTCGTCCTTGCCGTCGATGACCTGTTCATTCGCCAGCACGGTCTGCAAGGTCGGGGACCAGTTGACCATCGATTCGCCACGATAGGCCATATCGTGTTCGTACAGCGTTTTGAAGAACCACTCGGTCCAGCGGTAATACTTCGGATCGCTGCTCACAGCTTCGCGATCCCAATCGAACATCGCCCCCATGCTGCGTAACTGGTTGCGCATCCGGTCGATATTGGCATAGGTCCAGGTGGCGGGATGAATCCCGCGCTGGATGGCGGCATTTTCCGCAGGCAGGCCAAAAGCGTCGAAGCCCATCGGGAACAGGACGTTATAACCCTTCATCCGCATGAAGCGCGCACGGGCATCAGAAGGCGTCATGGCGAACCAGTGACCGATGTGCAGATCACCGCTGGGATAGGGGAGCATTGTCAGCGCATAGTGCTTGGGACGCTCCCAATCCACTTCGGCTTTGTACAGTTTGTCCTGCTCCCATCGGGCCTGCCACTTCGACTCGATTTCAGCAGGATTATAGGCATTGGCACTTACATCATTCATTAGCGTTGCTTCTCATTCTGATAATCTGAAATTCGGCTTGAATTGTGTCAGGAAACGTACAAACGGCACGAATTGTACCCAAAAGATGAGCATGGGCGAATCAGCAGCGCCGAACCGTCTGACGGATGCAGAGACGGCATGGGACACGGACGCGAAAGCGCACGTGAAAACGGACGCTGAAGCCTGTATTCAGGTGGTGAAAGCAGATGGGGTGGTGGTGCGCGTTTGGGTGCGAATGGATCTGGGAAGGGGCGTGTGTCAGCAGAAAAGCGGGCAGCAGATGCTGCTACGCAAGAGAAGAGCGGACGACCTGCCGCGTCCTGATCGTGGGATGGTTGGTACGGTTCGCCATAATGATCAACCTTTGGACGGTCAGATGGAATGGTGCAGTGTTCAGATGCAGTGCATTATATCACAGCTTTTATCAGGGATGACACTGCATTTCAGCATACGGCACGACAGAATCACCGCCAGATAATGTTGGCAATGGAAGCAGGAATTACGAGCAGATCTGGCTGGAACGCGTCGTATAAAGACCGGCTGACCGGTTCGAAAATGGCCCGGCTTTACAGATCAGCGATAACGAGCGTCAGAATGTTGTCGGTCAGGTTGAGGGCGCACAGGGACAGGGACGGGGGCTGGTTTCGGGCGCTTTTCAGGGTTAATCAGGCGATCAATATCGTCCAGAATCTGTCTTACGCCGTCAGTAATGTCATCCAGTATATTTCGATCTGCTTTCGCGCGGGTCACAATAACTCCTTTTCGCGGCAGATGTCACAATACAGAAAAACCCCTTGACGTGTATCCAAGGGGTTTTCCGCTGGTGGACCTAAAGAGACTCGAACTCTTGACCTCTTCAATGCCATTGAAGCGCTCTCCCAACTGAGCTATAGGCCCGGGATATGGGAAGAAGTTTAACCCTTGGATGATAATGTGTCAATGGTCTTTCTGCCTGGAACACCTCTGCATCTGACTAAAACAGCATTTCGATTGAAGTTTGCCCAACACCAGTAATCACCGCACAACCGCTCTTTGGGATCTGGTCATGAGTTGATAGCTTCATCAGCTTTCATTCTAATGGATTTTTTCCATTTGTAGATTAGGGTTCTTTAACAGCATGTTTAACAGCATGGCGGTTCATTTTCATGTAAAAATCAGAATTCAGTTGGCGCTGGTGTATCCGCAGCCGATGCCAGCCGTAGTATCGACCCTTTAGTGATTCGGCAGATGTCCTATATACTGAATGGTTAT
>CAYNDH010000285.1:0-4332 GCA_964395665.1 uncultured Anaerolineaceae bacterium | reverse complement strand
TCCATGCACCCGCTCCGCCAGACGCTGAACGCCCCGCTGCACCTGCACCGGTCACAGCGCGGGCTTGCTACTGTCTCCGCCCTGCCAGCCGTGGACTGTGACTGTGTCACGGACAAGATCGCGGCAGGCGGCCCGAAGACCGGCTACATCACGCCCTACCTGATGCTCTGACCGTCGCAGGACGCCTTATAACAGTGATCATTCATCACAGCGGAGTCCTCACACCAGAGGCTCCGCTTTTGATTCTATTCCTGCTTCCGCATCTGCCCGTCGTGCGGTTCAGACACTTATTTACCTCTAAATACAAAATGTTAACCATAATCCATCCTGCGCGTTATAATCAGCGGCCAACCTGATCACCTGATTAGCATCTGTTTGTGACAATTACGCATGGGATAGAACAGTGGACGAGAAGCTGCTTGGATTTCACATCTCGCGACAGGCACGCGATACTTACCAGTTCGATGATGACTATTTTACGTATCGCGGCAAGGCGCTGATCCCGAACTTTCAGGTCGCACGCAGCTTCGCGAACAGGATCAATCTCAAGCGGGACATCTCCAACTTCCCTAACGAGATCGTACAGGCCAGCCAGATCAACGCGCTGTCCCTGATTCAGGGCATCACGCATTATCTCTTTCAGCTTTATCTGGCGACGCGCCCACACCTGCTCAATCAGGCGCTGGACCATGTGCGCCAGCAGACCGGGACCGAAGACGCCGAAAAGACTCTTCAGCGCTTCGTGCAGGAATTCCAGCCGCTGCCAGTCTATCAGCGCACCCTTGATCCCCAGTCCTATCTTCTAGGCACCTTTGACGGACGCCCTAACCGCGAAGTCACACTCGAAGAACTGATCATGCTGTGGCTTTCCAACGTCAACCCGGCCTTTGAACCCTTTTCGACACTGTTCAATGACGACCTGCTGGAAAAACAGACCGCTTACAACCGCCTGACCATGGGCCTGTCGGATTTCTTCACGCAGGTCGCGAAAAATGATCCCGGCGATACCCACTTCCCCGCCGGTGTCAGCATCATCGACGTCCTGATGGAGCCGATCCGCCGGTCGCCCTATTCACTCGAAGGTCAGCTTAAGGTGCTGATGGAAGAATGGGGCAGCACACTCGGCAGTTATATCTACCGCCTGCTGACCACCATCGACGTGCTGAAAGAAGACTCGCGGCCACTGCTGGTCGGTCCCGGCTTCGGGGTCGGCGATGATCAGTGGAAAGGCGCGGGTGAGAGCGTCGTCCCCTATTATGATCCGGCGCTGTATGATCTTGAGATCGAGAACTTCACGCAGGACCGGGCATGGATGCCGAATCTGGTCCTGATCGCGAAAAATGCCTATGTCTGGCTCGATCAGCTTTCGAAGAAATATCAGCGCGAAATCATCACACTCGATCAGGTCCCCGATGAGGAACTCGACCAGCTCGCCCGCTGGGGCTTCACCGGCCTGTGGCTGATCGGCCTGTGGGAACGCAGCGAAGCCTCACGCACCATCAAACAGATCACCGGCAATCCGGACGCCGTCGCATCCGCCTATTCGCTGAAAAATTACAATATCGCGGAACGACTCGGCGGAGACGAAGCCTGCCGCCACCTTCAGGAACGGGCATGGCAGCGCGGTATCCGCCTTGCCAGTGATATGGTCCCGAATCACATGGGCATCGATAGTGACTGGGTGATGGAGCATCCGGAATGGTTCCTGTCACTGGATTACAGCCCATACCCGAATTACACCTTCAACGGCGTCAATCTGTCATGGAATCCGAGCGTTGGCATCTACCTTGAAGATCATTACTACGACCGCACCGATGCGGCGGTCGTCTTCAAACGCGTGAACTTTTACACCGGCGAGACGACCTACATCTATCACGGGAACGACGGCACATCGATGCCGTGGAACGATACCGCGCAGTTGAATTACCTGATGCCCGAAGTCCGTGAGGCGATGATTCAGGTTATTCTGGATATCGCACGCCGCTTCCCGATCATCCGTTTTGACGCCGCGATGACGCTGGTCAAGAAGCACATCCAGCGCCTGTGGTTCCCCGAACCGGGGACCGGCGGCGCGATCGCATCCCGATCCGCCCACGGCATGACTCGCCCCGACTTCGAACAGTTGATGCCGGAAGAATTCTGGCGTGAGGTGATCGACCGCGTCGCCGTCGAAGCGCCGGATACCCTGCTGCTGGCGGAAGCGTTCTGGCTGCTGGAAAGCTATTTCGTGCGCACACTGGGGATGCATCGTGTCTACAACAGCGCCTTCATGAATATGATGCGCGATGAGGAAAACGCCAAATACCGGCAGTTGGTCAAGAACACGCTGGAATTTGACCCTGAAATCCTCAAGCGTTACGTGAATTTCATGAATAATCCGGATGAAAAGACCGCCGTCGAGCAGTTCGGCAAAGACGACAAGTATTTCGGCATCTGCATGGTGCTGCTGACCATGCCGGGACTGCCGATGTTCGGCCATGGACAGGTCGAAGGCTTTGCTGAAAAGTACGGCATGGAATACTACCGCGCCTATTGGGACGAAACCGCCGACCAGTATCTGATCCAGCGGCACGAGCGCGAACTCTTCCCGCTGATGAAGAAGCGCCATCTGTTCGCCGGTGTCGAGCACTTCCTGTTCTATGACTACCACACCGACCACGGGCTGAATGAGAACGTCTACGCCTACTCCAACCGTGTCGGGGACGAAATGACGGTGCTGCTGTATAACAACAGCTTTCACTCTACCGCCGGGACGATTCACCGCTCCGTCGCCTACTCCGTCAAGGCGGAAGGCGACACGCGCATCATGACGCAGAAGACACTGGCCGAAGGGCTTGGGCTGTCCCCCACACCAGATCAGTATCTCATCTTCCGCGATCATCGCAGCGGGCTGGAATACATCCGCCATAGCCACGAGATCGCCGAACACGGGCTGTACACTGAACTGGTCGGATACCAGTATATGGCCCTGCTCGACTTCCGCGTCGTGCAGGATAACGCGCACGGCCAGTATCAGCAGTTAGCAGCCAATCTCGCGGGGCGCGGCGTCCCCAGTATTGATAACGCCCTGCTGGAGATGATGGTCGAACCGGTACGCGTGCCGTTCTGGTCGCTGATCAACGAGCAGATGGTCCAGCGCTTTATGGATGCACGCAGCAGCCTTCATATGCCAGAGGTGAAAGCATCCGATCCCGAAACAGATCTCGAAGCCGCAGCGGAATACACCGCCCTGCTCGATGATGTCGAGCAGAAGATGTATGCCCTGATGGACGCGGTCGCCGATTTCACCGGCAGCGGAGATGCACCGGCCTTTCTCGATGAGGACGAACATCCCGACGACAGCGAGATCACCGACATCGCATCCGGGCGCGGCGTGTCATCGTCAGCCGATGCCGCCGACGCCGCACCGGATTACCGCCTTGCAGCAGCACAGACCGCCCGTGACCTGACCGAAGCGCTGATGAAGCTTCCGTCTGCCGATACACCGGCCTCAATCAAACCCCTGTTCGAGCGTGTCGAATCCGATCCGGCCTTCTGGGGCGGGATGCTGAGCCTGCTTTATCTGAGCGCCATCGGCACCCCGATGCAGGTCCGCAGTTGGATCGACGAATGGCTTCTAAGCCGTGTGATCGAGACCATGCTGCGCAATCTGGGCGCGGATGATCACAAGAGCGCACAAACGGTTGCCGCCATCAAGCTGGCGATCAGCCTGCCGGAGATGTTCGCGGTAGACGAACAGGAAAAGGCGCATCATCTGCTGGAGATGATCCTGCAGGAGCCGGATGCACAGCAGTTCCTGAACATCAACGCCTTTCAGGGGACCGTCTGGTTTAACCGCGAAGGCTTCCGCGATCTGCTGCGCTGGCTGGTGCTGGGCGCCCAGTTATTCGCACCGTCAGCCAGGGCACGCCAGCAGCGTTATGCCACGGTCGAACGGCTGTCGCAGGCATTAGAGCAGTCCTCCTATCAGATCGAAAAACTGCGGGAAGCCACCCGCCGCCCGGAGCTGCGCGAAGCAGGTGAGGCGCCGACGGGGGATCGCCTGCAGAGCAGCCAGCGGGCCACGCGGCCTGATCCGGTTGAGAGCAAAGGCTTCAGCGTCAACGGCGGGACCGTCCACACCGGCATGGCAGACACCGACAGCGCCAGCCAGAATATCAACGGCAGCCGCGCCGCATCCGATCCGCACGATCAGGATGACGACGATCTCACCTGAAGCATGGTAGGTATGTACTTTCAACGTTTGAGTTCAGGTCAGGTGTAAATCTCACTTCTCAATCCCCTGTAGGGTATGCCACAGGGGACGAAAAGAACCTCACCCCCCACCCCCTC
>CAYNDH010000284.1:0-4371 GCA_964395665.1 uncultured Anaerolineaceae bacterium | reverse complement strand
AGAAATTTTGTGCTATAATATCCCTGTATTTCCGGCCAATCAGCGGAGCCGCTGCATAAACGGCTGAGGTCGGGTGACAACCATTGCATATTCCCGCAGGACCTGCCGACTTATCCACAGATCATCACCGGCGTTCCACAACATTTGCAGTGTTTGCTGTGCGGTTTGATGCAGCGGTGCAGAGGCTACCGTCACATAGACCAGGATTTTCGTGTCAATAAAGACCCGTCTAGCGGTCATCGCTATAGAGATCCTCACGTCTCAAAGACAGATCATCCGGCCATGGGCCAAGATCGACAACAGGCAGATTCAATGGTGATCGCTGGATACGATCCGGCGCAGCTTCGATCACCAGCACGGCATTGTATTCACCCGGTTCAAGCTCTGGAACAGAAGGCAGCAGCAGTTGTCCATCTGCGGTGACCTGAAGGCGCAGTTCAAGGCTTTTCATGATTTTTACCTCATTATCTGCCGTGATTATATCGCAGGATCAGATGCTTCAATTAAACAGCTCCGCCAGCACAAGGATAAACGAACCGACCGTCGGATCTTCCGGCGCTTCCGCCCGTGACACGCGCAGATAATAAATGCCTGTGCGCGGCAGGGTGAAGCGCTCGATGCGGGCGGTCAGGCCATCCTGCGATGCCGCGCTCGACAGCACCCGCTGATCGGCATCCAGCAGCGCCAGTGACGGGATCAGCGAACCGTCGCTGCGAGTCACCGTGCTGGTCAGCGTATCGCCCTGCACTCCGTAGAAGGCATACAGCGCCGTCGTTGCCCCACTGTTGATATTGCCGGTTGCGGTTGAACCATAAACCATCCGCGCCGCGTCTTCGTCCACCGTCTCGAAGGCATTGCCCACCGACACCATCTCCAGCCGGAAGCGCCCCGTCGTCTGGCTGCCCTGGCCGCTGTAGCGTGTCGCGATCACGTAATACGTCCCATCCGACGGAATGCGATACTCCGCAATCTGCGCGTTCTGATTGCCATCGGCCACATCATCGTTACTGACCAGCACCTCAAGATTGGCATTCGTCAGGTTCAGGAAGCTGTCCAGATTGCCGCTCAAACGGTTCATCCGCAGCGTGATGATGTCATCGCGCCGCGCCTGAAACACGTAATAGATCTGAAGCTTGTCCGGCGTGATCTCGCCTTCCACCGGACGATTCGGCTGTAAACGGATCGCCACCTGCGGCGAAATCCCGACGCCGCTGCTCTCCGCCCGCTGTAAGGTCAGCAGAAATTCGCCGCTGGTCGTCCCGGCGGGGCCGCCATGCCGTGTAGCGATAATCAGATATGAGTCGGACTCCTCAATCACCAGATCGGCGATCTGCGAGTTCGGCGAATCATCACGGTCATCATTTTCCGCGATGATTCGCCGGTTGCGATCCACAATGTACAGGTACGGATCGAGATTACCCGAATCGCGCAGCATCGTCAGTGTGATGATGTCGCCGCGTTCCGCCCGGAAGCTGTAATACACTTCCACCTGACTGGCGTTGATCGTATTCGCGACCGTATCCCCGTAACGCAGCGCACTGCCGGACTCGAAGCTGACGCCGATCCGCGTGATCACCAGTTCAAAATCGCCCGACGTGCTGCCGAGTCCGTAGCCGAAGCGGGCCACCACCACCGTATAGACATCATTGGCCGGGATGCGTAGCTGGCGGATATGCGGTGCGCGGGTGCCGTTGCTGTCATCCCGGCTGATGAGGGCCTGCCCGGTGGCATCCAGCACCGTCAGCACCGGGTCCAGCGTGCCCGATGTGACCGTCAGCCGGATATCGAGATATTCACCGCGCCGTCCGTCGAAGCGATAGACACGGCTCGGCGTCGTGCCATCCAGCCGCGCCGCCGCGATCTCGCCATAGGTGATCTGCGGCGGTTCAGGTGTCGATGTGACATCCTGTGCCTGACCGATCCCAGACACGCCAACCGACAGCCATATAAAAGCCACACAGAGACAGAACAGGTTCAACCAGCGAAACACTACAGGGCGAATACCACCCACAAACAGGTCATGCGACATCAACAGCCGATCTCGTTTCAGGATTTCCGTTTTAAGGTCAAAAGCTGCCGTCCTTCCTGGAGGTTATCTGAAAATTGGTTATGGGCGCGGACAGGGCCGCATTGCTTGCAATGGTGCCCCATCCCTACGTTACACGTACCGTACATTCATGTACCGTGCATTCATGCATCGTGCATTCATGCATCGTGCATTTATGCATCGTGTATTCATGCATCGTGTATTCATGCATCGTGTATTCATGCATCGTGCATTCATGCATCGTGTATTTATGCAGCGTGTCCGGCGTTTCCATAAAATTCAGAACAGTTTTCTGAATATTCAGACATCCTCTAGAGGCTGTTATGCACTTCTTAAACCTCACCTCTGCCTCCGCTCCATGCAAAACAGGTTTTGCCTGAGAAAGGGTAGATACAGGTCACAGCGGATCTTTGCATCCCCTCTCTGCCCGCAGAGGGGATTGAGGGATGAAGATCTGGACTGTGACTCGAACTCAACGAGTGCATAACACGCTCTGACGGACATTATTCACATTATAACCGACGACTCATTCTGAACAGTGGGACAACTGCTGCCGCTCACGCAATGCCCGCCTGACTTTAAAACCACCTTAGACTTTGCCTCATGAGCCTGAGTAGTCTTTAAGTATCCGGCTTTTATGGGTGTTTTCAGTGATAAAGTGATCAACAGCGGATTGGGACGCCAGTCCGAATCCCCTTTTCACGGAAAACCTGAATGACGACCACAAGGAGTGAATCATGAAGAACTTCCGTATTACCGCCATTCTCTTGAGTGTGGCGCTGCTGCTGATCGCCAGTCTGGGTGTCAGCGCACAAAGTGAAGAAACACCTGTCGCAACCGAAGAGATGGAAGCAGTTGATAACACCGCAGCCGACAGTCCCTTCTACACCGGGAACGGGAGCGCTGAACTGGCTTCCGTCGATGAACTGCTCGATCCGGAAGCAGGCAGCGGTTTCGTGCGCTTTGCCCATGTCTCTCCGGACAGCGGCCCGATTGATATTTACCTGAATGATCTGCCGACACCGCTGGTCACCAACCTGATGTTAGGTGAATATACCGGTGCGGTTCGTCTGCCCTCTGGCACGCATACCTTCGTCGCACGGGCCGCAGGCAGCGCAGCGGATAGCGAAGCCCTGACACAGTTTGACTGGGATCTCGCATCGAACAGCACCTGGCTGGTGATGGCCGTCGGGACGCAGGAGCAGGCCAGCTTCCTGCTGGAACCGCTGAATGTCGTGCGGAATATCACCGAAGATGTGGCCCGTGTCCGCGTTGCCAATGTCAACCCGTACCTGACCGGCCTGACCGTCAATGTTGAAGGCGGTGACCCGCTGGCACAGGGTATCGAATGGATGGGGACATCCGATGTGGATCTGCCCGCCGCTGATGCCAGTATCACCATCACAGATGCCGAAGGCAATGCCGTCGCCGAACCGATCAGCGTGACCTTTGACCCGCACATGCACTACACCGTTCTGCTGACCAGCACCGGCGATCAGGCCGCCGTCACGCCGCTGGTGATCGCCAGCCCACGTGATACCACTCGCGTGCGCTTTGTCAGTGAACGTGCTGACGCGGTCGAGATCCTGCTGATGCCGATTGGCGAAGTGCTGATCCCGCAGCTTGAGGCCGGCAGCACGACCGATTACCTCACCCTGGGCAGCGAAGCCGCGACCTTCGGTGCTTATGCCCCCGGCACTGGCCCCACCGGTCAGAATCTGGCAGGCGTGCCGGTTCAGCTTGAACCCGGCTATGACCTGACCGTCACCTTCCGTGCCGATGGTTCCGCCGAAGTGACCGAGAAGGTCTTCACCGATCCAATGCTGATGGCTGACTCCGCAGACGATGCCAGCGGCGAAACCGGTGAAGACGCCGCCGAAGATACCGAAGACGCCGTCGCCACTGAAGAAGCCGGATAAGTCAAACCGGCAAACCGGCAAACAGGCAAACCGGCAGGCGTGCTGATCCAGCACCCCTCACATCATGATGAACACAAGCGGGGAAGGCGTCCGACCAAACGACACCTTCCCCGTTCTGTATTCGCCAGATCTCCCAAAAAATTGCAGGGAAGCGCTTCAGCGCATACACATTAAGCTAAGCGCGAAAATCCATATTCTCTAACCTGGATCATCGACCCCCTTCCCCTAACCTTTCAGGGGTAGGTATTTGCTTTTCGGTTGAGATATTTACGGCGGACTGCGCTACCCAGTCGCTGCGCTCCGAGGAATGGGGGAAAGGGCCGGGGATAGGGGGCTTTTCGGCCTACCGCATCCTCACCGCCACGCCGACGCCCGACATCTCACGTCGCTGTACCCTCATCATCA
>CAYNDH010000283.1:0-4449 GCA_964395665.1 uncultured Anaerolineaceae bacterium | reverse complement strand
CAGATCACGATTGTCGCGGTCGCGCCGCTGGTAACTGCGACTGAGGATCACCACAAATGAGGAATATCGTACATCCAGATTTTAGAGTCATTTGTGACGAGAGTCAGGCCTTCAACCTGACTCTGTGCAACCAAAAGGCGGTCAAAAGGATCACGGTGATGATACGGCAGGCTATCCAGTGCCAGAATATGGGTCAAGGTAATGGGTAGCACCTCAACCCCATTAACTTCCTGCTGGATCGAAATAGTCTCTGCAAGTGGATGGTTGAGATGTAGTTTACCAAGTTGTATCTTGATCTGTATTTCCCATATACTTGCCAGACTGAGACAGAGGTGATTGTTCTGATTGAGCAGTACTTCCCGGACCTTATCTGATAGCTGACTTCTCGCGATCTCCAGCCAGATAAAGATATGGCTATCCAGCAGTAACTTCATTCATCCTCTCCGAACCAGAAGCTGTCCGGAAGTTCATCATTGAAATCATCACTGATCCAACCTTCACCCTCATGTAAGCCCAAAACACGTCCTGTGCGCTGAATATCAGGAGTGGTTTGCACACTGGGTTGAACAGGCTCAGCAGCGATACGTGCTACAGGTGTATCACCGCGTGTCAGCAGAACCTCGGTGTTCTGATCCAGTGAGGCGAGAAGTTCTTCCAGCGTCAGCGGTGTTGTATCCAGATCGATTGTCTTCAGCACCATCATCTCGTCCCTTATCTCTTGAGCTTATTATAAGGGATATGAATCGTCAGAGATTCACCATGCGCTTGGCGACGCGGAGCTGCTTGGGGAAGTACGGCAGGAACTCGATCAGATTCGAGTACTTGCTGCCGCCTTTTTCCTGCAAGTAGCGCCGCAGCACGCTGACCGTCCCCGGCAGGATGTTGATCCCGCGCATCTTGCGTTCCATCAGCACAAATGATTTGTATTCAGCCTCGTTCATGTGCTGTTCCAGATACATCGCCACGACTGCTGTCACAAACAGTTCGATGAACTGCTCTTCCCATGTCGGGAAGGTGGTGCGGAACTGCTCATTCAGCGGCAGTTCGACCTGTGCGGCTTCTGACAGCTTTTCGCTGTTGGCGTGCAGATACTGTGTCAGCACCAGCCGCCCGAACTGCGCCAGCGCCGCCCGATAGCTGTGCATCCGCATCGATTCTTCGTCATACGGCCACGGCGGATTATCGCCCCACGCAATCGGCGGCGGCGCGATGCAGATCAACTGTCCGTTATGGCGCACACCGAGTTCGTGGTCGGTCGGATACGAGATATTGGGGATGAACACGAACTGCTCGTCGATCTGGTCGAGGAACGGCAGCAGAAAACGCCGGAAGTTCGCACTGTAGAACACGTGCTGCGCTTCGAGTTCGGCCTTTTCCCACAGATGCCGCTCTTTATGCCAGAAGCCTGCCAGACCGGTGCTGGTGTAGAAATCGCGCACCTTTTCGATATAACCGAGTGGCATCCATGCCGGGGCTTCACCCGTAAGCTGCACATCTGGCAGCGAGATATTCAGCGCCAGCGTATAGAGTGCTTCCAGCGGCGTACTCTGATCCAGCAGCGCCTGCGTGGTCTGCACTGCCGGATGCTGTGCGCTGTCGGCCAGCAGTTTGCGCGTGGCGCGGGCGTGGGCATGGGTGCCGTGTGGTTTGCGCCGCTGTGATTTTTCCGGAAAGTCGGTCGCGGCCAGCAGTGCAGACATCAGACGCACGCGGTCATCCAGCCGGACATGCACATCATGGCTGGTTGCGCCGTCGGATGAAGTGCGGACATCAGCCTGACTATTCGCATTGTTGTGTGGGATGCTGCGGGCTGTGCGCTCTGCGGTGGTCTGTGTTGTATTCGGCAGAGGGACCTTCTGGTCGTTCGTCATTGCCAATTCCTGATATGATTTTATTCTGAACGATCCCCCACACACGCATCGGTACACTGGCAAGGCAGCGGCGCTGTTGGCTGTTGTGCATGTGCGGGCATCATTTAACGTTACCGGGTGATCCCACGATTATAAAGGCGAATCACCTCAAATTAAAAACAGATTACTGCGAAGGTTTGATTACCGGCAGTTCGGGAAGCAGTTCGGGTTCGGGAAAGCGTTGCCGAACGATCCCGGGATACGGGTGGGTTCCGGCGGCGGCGGTACATCATAATCCACCGGCAGCGACTCGATAATCGCCCGTGTTTGCAGGGTGATCAGCGCCACCCATCCGATCTGACCGTTGGCATCGACCTTCACCCATGGGCTGTATGGACTGCGGTTCAGCAGGCGCACTTCCTGATCGAATGGGATCGAGCCGACCGCCCCGAACGAGAGATCCGGTGCATTGTGCAGCGTGACACCGTTCGGCGCAATCACCCGCGCCGACGTGCCGAGATCTCCCATGCGCTGGAGTGGGGCCGGTGTCTCGACATATTCGCGCTCGACTTCACCCGTGATCCGCAGCAGTTCGCCGTACATCCACCCGCTCTGACCATTTGCCATCTCGACGTGATACCACGGGCCATTTGGATCGCCGCCGGGGTTCCTGCCGAGAATCGTCAACCGTTCCTCGGCATTGGATTGCAGGATAATCCCGGCATCGGTGGTCGGGCCTGTCCGCAGATTGACCGCACCCACCGTGACCGCGATCCCTGACTGCGGGACCTGCACCGGGAAGTCGAACAGCAGAATCGGCAGGTTTTCGACCTGATCCGGGCGGAAGCTCACCGGCTGACCCGGCGCACTGACGGGTGTGGCGAAATTATCAGCGGCATAAGTCACGCTGACTTCCTGACCGGCGAAGATCTGCGTGGTCTGGGCGGTGCTCAGGATGCCGGTGCTGCCGGAAATCGCGAAAAAGTGGGTACGGCCAGAGGTCGCATCGGGGACATCGGTTTCGGTCTGGATGGCGAGTGTGCCGTCAATGCTCAGCGACAGCCCGTTGATCACCACCCGCGACGGCTGACCGGGCAGGCTCTGGATCACAAAGGTGCTGGCCGGGGCCGCGGCACAGGTCACCTGCGGGTTGACGGTTTCAACGACGAAATTCTGCCACGCCGGGAAGCCGTCCGGTGTGCGGTCGGTCAGCCGGACATCGCCAATCAGCAGGCCGCTGAAGCGCAGCGGTGAGTCTTCACGGGCGATCCTCAGCCACGCGATCCCGCCCTGCTCACCGGTCCCGGCCAGCGCTGACGTGTGCAGTGTTTCGATTAACTGCGCTTCAACCAGCGCACCGACTTCCGCCAGTGAATTGCTCACTGCGCCGTCGGGCTGTACCACCGGGGGCAGGCCGCCGTTACAGGCGAATCCGAATGACTGACCGACGCAGGCATCACTGGCGCTCAACCAGAAGGTGCTGAGCGGCCCGCTGCACACATCGGCATTGAGGACCTGCGACACGGGTGTCGGATCGACCTGTGCATGTGACACACTGAGCGTCCACAGGCTCTCACTGGCGATGAACAGCGCGAACAGGCCGGTCAGAAGAAGGGTGAACAGGAGAAGATGTCTTTTTGGCGGGTGCATTGGCATAGCGCTGGGAAACCTTCAGGTTCTGATGAAAATCAGGTATACGGGATAGGTGAGGGATATTGCAGGATACAATTCAGAGTCTGGTTTTGCATGCTCGTTTACATACTGGAATGCTGTTGGCTGATGCGTGATTGTGCCCTGCTGGCAGCCGGTGTCCTTTTGTGACCCCCGGGGCCTATGATATAGTATTCGACGAACAGCGCCAAACTGTTAGCGCTGCAAGATCGGAATACAGGTTAAAACTCTTGGACGATTCTTTCAATACCATGGCGATGCAATCCGATCCCCCTGTTCATCTGCTGACAGGGTTTCAGCAGGTCTGCCCGAATCAAAGCCCGACATGGATTTTGCAGGCGCCGGGCCGTGAGATGTGGATTGCGGCGCGTCCCGCCGAAGAGATCGACGGGTATACGATTTACAGTGTCAATTATGATGCCACGGCGCGTTTTGACTGGCGCAGCGCGAAGTATTTTCGCTCGCGTATCCAGCGGCCACTGCCGGCATGGTCGCGTTATGCTGCCGGCGTGATTCTCGCGCTGGGGCCGTCTCCGCTGGATGTGCCTGGGCTGCGTGCCGCGATCTATTATGAATCGGTTGTCAGCGGGCCGCGCCATGATCACGCGCTGGGTTTAGTGATCGCGGCCCTGTGGTATAAGATCCACAATACACCGGTGGAACAGGATGTGCTGCTCGATCTGCTGGACCGTGTGCGCCGCACCTATATTGAGGGATAGTATCGATGTGGTCCGGAAGAATCCGACTCTATGCGTGCCAAGATAAGGATTTGCAAGCTACCATGCGTAGCAACTTAATGGCATTTTACACATTGAAGCAGGTGTAAATCGGGCCACGGCTGCCCCTCATCCCCTAACCGGCGCAGCAAGCAGCGCTACCCTTCCCCCAGTCATTTCCGCGCCGAAACTCCGTTTCGTCCGCTCCATTC
>CAYNDH010000282.1:0-4473 GCA_964395665.1 uncultured Anaerolineaceae bacterium | reverse complement strand
AGCTAACAGCTAAGAAAACAGCTTAGGAACGGAGATTTAGAGCAATATGGAACCAATCAACCGGCTAGAAGGGCGCATCGTCGCCCTGCCGATTAATGACATCGATACCGATCAGATCATCCCGGCGCGTTACCTCAAGGTGACGGATAAGCAGGGGCTGGGGCAGGCGTGCTTCACCGACTGGCGCTATAACGCCGACGGATCACCGAAGCCGGACTTCCCGCTGAATCAGCCGCAGCACCAGGGCGCGGAAGTGCTGATCGCCGGGAATAACTTCGGCTGTGGCAGTTCGCGTGAACATGCGCCGTGGGCGCTGCTCGGTGCTGGCCTGAAGGCGGTCGTCAGCACGTACTTTGCCGACATCTTCAAGAACAATGCGCTGAAGAACGGCCTGCTGCCGATTGTGGTAGACGAAGAGACGCAGCATCAGCTTATCAGTCTGGCGCAGGAAGATCCGACCACCAGCGTGACGATTGACCTTGAATCGCAGACGCTGACTCTGCCGGACGGACGCGGGGTGGAGTTCCCGATTGATCCGTTCGCGAAGTTCTGCCTGCTGAACGGGGTCGATCAGCTCGGCTTTCTGCTCAATCTGGAAGATGATGTTGTCAGCTATGAGCAGGATCATCAGGCCGCCGTTACCACCATTCTTTAAACGTATCCCAACCGCAACCACGGATTTCGATTTCTGGAGACATGCCGTATGACCGCTTCTGAAACCCGCAACGACTCGCGACGTATCGCCATCTATGACACGACACTGCGTGATGGAACACAGCGTGAAAATATCTCGCTGTCTGTGGCGGATAAGCTGCGAATTACGCGGCTGCTGGATGATCTCGGCGTGGCATACATTGAGGGCGGCTGGCCGGGAAGCAATCCGAAGGACGCGGCCTTTTTCGAAGCGGTGCGCGACCTGAATCTGAAACACGCCCGGATCGCCGCCTTCGGCTCGACCTGCCGCAAACAGTGTGATCCGGCAGACGATGAGAACATTCGCGCACTGGTCGATGCACAGACGCCGGTTGTGACGATCTTCGGCAAGACCTCAATCCTGCATGTGACCGATGTGCTTCAGACGACACCCGCTGAAAACCTGCGGATGATCCGTGACAGCCTGCGCTATCTCAAGAGTCTCGGCAAAGAGGTGATCTACGATGCCGAACACTTCTTCGATGGCGCCAAGCTCGATATGGAGTATGCCTTTGATACGCTGCGGGCCGCTGTAGAGGGCGGGGCGGATACGATCGTGCTGTGCGATACCAACGGCGGATCGCTGCCGTGGGAAATCACGCAGTGGGTGCGCGCCGTCGCGGAGACGTTCCCGGCGATCCGGCTTGGCATCCACACTCACAATGACGGCGAACTGGCGGTAGCGAATTCGCTGGCGGCGGTTTCGGCGGGATGCACCCATGTGCAGGGGACGATCAACGGCTATGGTGAGCGCTGCGGCAATGCCAATCTATGCAGCATCATCCCAGGGCTGGAACTCAAGATGGGTTATGAGTGTGTGCCGGATGGCGGCCTGCGGACACTGGCGCACCTGGCGCGCACGATCGCGGAGATCGTCAACCTTGCGCCGGACGATCATCTGGCGTATGTCGGCAAGAGTGCTTTCGCGCATAAGGGCGGCGTGCATGTCGCGGCGATCCGCCGTAATGTGGACAGCTATCAGCATATCGATCCGGTGCTGGTGGGCAATGAAATGCGGGTGCTGGTCTCCGATCTCTCTGGCCGTGGGAATGTGTTGAGCAAGGCCGAAGAATTCGGTATGGCGGTTGATGGGGCGGCGGCGGTGCGCGTGCTGGAAGACATCAAGACGCTGGAGAATACCGGTTATGTGTTTGAAGGTGCAGAGGCATCGGTGGCGGTGCGGCTGTATCGCCATCAGGATGATTATCAACCGCTGTTTCATCTGATCGACTTCACCGTGATTGTCGAAGATCGCCGGGGGCGCGGCCAGCTTTCCGAAGCGATGGTCAAGGTCGATCTTGATGGCGACATCATCCACACGGCGGCGGAAGGCAACGGGCCGGTCAATGCGCTGGACCTTGCGCTGCGTAAAGCCCTGCTGCCGCGCTATCCGCAGGTCAGTGACTTTCAGCTTGCGGATTACAAGGTCCGCATTCTGGATGGCGTCAATGGCACGGCTGCAACCACCCGTGTGCTGATCGATACGCACAACGGCTCGCAGCGCTGGAGCACGGTCGGGGCGGGGACGAATATCATTCACGCCAGTTGGCTGGCACTGGTGGACAGCTTCGAGTACGGGCTTCGTTTGTCACATCTGGCGAAGGAAGTTGTTGAAAATCCGGTAGGAGAACGGGCTTCATGACAGGAGCAGACAATAACGGACGGAATGACACCGTCTGGCAGGACACGGCGCTGGCGCAGCACTTTGTCCACGGTGTGCGTGGCTCACTCCCACTGGCACAGACGCAACTGGATGTGATGGTGCGGATTATCCGCGCATGGCTTCCAGAGGGCGTCAGCAGCTTTCTCGATCTCGGCTGCGGGGATGGCATTCTCGGACGCGCACTGCTAACGGTCTATCCGCAGACGGTCGGCGTGTTCGCGGATTTCTCGGCGCCGATGCTGGATGCAGCCCAGGAAGCACTGACCGCGCATCCCAATGGCGCGAATCAGGTGCTGCTGGCGAATGACTACGCTGATCCCGGCTGGGTAGAGGCGATGCAGCCTTATGCGCCGTTCGATGTGATCGTCAGCGGCTTTTCGATCCATCATCAGCCGGATACCCGTAAGCGCGAAGTGTATCAGGAGATCTGCGATCTGCTGCGACCGGGCGGGGTATTCCTGAATCTGGAACATGTTGCATCGCCGGATAAGGAAGTCGAGCGTCTTTTCGATCATCTGATGATCGATGCACAGCATGGCTATTTTCAGGCGCGGGGGGACACCCGCAGCCGTGACGAAATCGCCAATACCTACTACTATCGGCCTGACAAGGTCGCCAATATCCTTGCACCAGTCGATGTGCAGTGCGACTGGCTGCGCGAGATCGGCTTCCAGCGGGTGGATTGTTATCTCAAAATCTTTGAACTGGCATTATTTGGCGGGTATAAGCCTGTTTAATTGTGTCAACAATCGTCGTAACTGCTGTGATAGCTATGATCTACAGACGGACGCGCCGTTGCGAGTCCACTGGAATCAATTATTTCGGGACAACACCAACTCAGGAAGATAAAATTCAATGGCTAAAGCAAAAATTGCGCTGCTGCCGGGTGACGGGATCGGCCCGGAAGTGCTGCAGGCAGCAGTCACTGTTCTCGACACGCTGTCGGGGAAGTTTGGGCACGAGTTCGAGTATGAGGAAGCGCTGATCGGCGGGATTGCCATTGATAAAACCGGCAGTCCACTGCCTGATGAGACCGTGCGTGTCTGCGAGAGTGCGGATGCGGTGCTGCTGGCGTCGGTCGGTGGGCCGCAGTGGTCAGATCCGACTTCGAAGGTCAGACCGGAACAGGGCCTGCTTAATATCCGCCAGCATTTTGGCCTGTTTGCCAATCTGCGCCCGGTGAAAACCTATCCGGCACTGGCGGAACATGTCCCGCTGCGGGCTGACCTGCTGCAAGGCGTCGATATGCTGATCGTCCGTGAACTGACCGGCGGCCTGTACTTTGGCAAACGACAGGAACAGGAAGACGGTCAGGATGCGTTCGATACGATGTATTACACCGTGCCGGAAGTCTCACGGGTGGCGCATGTCGCTTTTCGTGCGGCACAGGGCAGACGTAATAAACTGACATCGGTTGATAAGGCCAATGTGCTGGCGTCGATGCGGCTGTGGCGTCGGACGGTGGTCGATGTGCATCAGGAATATGCGGATGTCGAACTGGAACATCTGCTGGTGGATGCCTGCGCCATGCATCTGCTGACGCGGCCTGCCAGCTTCGATGTGATCGTCTCTGAAAATATGTTTGGCGACATCCTGAGCGATGAGGCTTCGGTACTGGCCGGATCACTGGGGATGCTGCCATCGGCCTCACTGGGTGAGGGGACCTTTGGCCTGTATGAACCGGTCCATGGCTCTGCCCCGGATATTGCGGGACAGGGCAAGGCTAATCCGATCGGCCAGCTTCTGAGCGCGGCCATGCTGCTGCGTCACAGTCTGGGGCTGGAAGCAGAAGCCGCTGCACTGGAAGCCGCCGTTGATCGCGTGCTGGCTGACGGTGCGCGCACAGCGGATATTACACCCATGGGCGGCGCATTTGTCAGCACAAAGGAATTTGCCGAAGCTGTCAGCGCAGTGATCTGATTGACCCTCTCACAAAATCCAGCCGCTGCACTTACCTTTAAAAGCTAACCTCACCCCTGCCCCTCTCCGCCCGGAGAGGGGTTTTTAGAGCGCGTGTTGCGACACGCAGCGAGATTCAGATACCAGCCTCTGAAAGAGAACCTAAGAACCTGTTTGAATATTCAGAAAACCTGCTCTGAATGTTATGGAAACAGCGG
>CAYNDH010000281.1:0-4537 GCA_964395665.1 uncultured Anaerolineaceae bacterium | reverse complement strand
GGCAGGCCACAACACGCCGTCACGGACTTACGCAGACGATCATCAGATCACAGGCGATTTACGCAAACCTACCCGGCAGCATCCCACCAGACCGCCAACCCGCCCCCAAACGGCTTAATCTTTCACACATTCCCCTTCTATCCGCCCAATCATCTGTTATTTATCTTCGAAATCCAGCATCAGACTGCCCCATTAACGCCCCTGCACGACCCTATCCCCTGAATAGTTAAGGAATCGTTGTCGAAAAGTACCGATTTTGGTACTTTTTCACTGTATTTTGTGTAGGACCACAGGCGCTATTCTAAATGCGACCTTAGAGGCACATTGTCGAACCCTTGTGCATTCAACCGGTCAAAGCAGATGTGGCAAGTCTACGACCGCCGCTTATAGCGCCGGTCTCCACATCTCACCCAGTAACATGAGGAGTGTAAAACCTGTGAATATCTTACTCAAAAACAGACTGAAACAAGGTGCGGCGATCGTGGCGATCATCGCCTGTGCATTGGTCGCCAGCCGCTTTGTCCAGATCCAGGCCACCAGTGACCCTGCCCCCCCCAGTCAGGATATTATCGACCTGCCCGGCAGTGAGGACACCGCCCAGACCGATCCCAGCGTTGCAGGCGGTCTGCCCATAGAAGCGCCAGTTGACGTCGCCGCCGATGTCCCGGCGGTCGCCTATCAGAAGCGCACGCTGCTCAATGCCCAGAAGCTGGCCGCCGCCGAAGCCCTTAGCGGTGATATGATCGGCACGGCGATTGCCCTCAGCGACGACGGTGGTTTTCTGCTGGTGGGGGCCAGTGGCGATGATGCCGCCGGAACCGACAGCGGCGCGGTCTACAGCTATCAGTACGATAACGGCCTGTGGATGCCCGGCCAGAAGATCACCTCACCCGCAGGCGGACAGTCCCTGACCTACTTCGGCGGCGCAGCAGATCTGAACGCTGAAGGCAGCCGCGCCCTGATCGGGGCCAGCGGTGAAAATGGGGATGTCGGCGCGGCCTATGTCCTGTTCAGAAGTGACGGAAGCTGGCATGTCGCGGCGCGGATTGCAGCACCGGATGGCATCGCCGGGGATTACTTCGGCAGTCAGGTCGCCCTTAGTGCGGACGGTCTGATCGCCGTCGTCGCCGCCCCGGATGCGGTCGAAGGTCAGGGCGCGGCCTATGTCTTTGTCGATCAGGGCGGGGCATGGATGCTTCAGGCCCGGCTGATCGCCAGTGACGGCGGCCCGGACGACGGCTTCGGTACGGTACTCGCCTTGAGCGATGACGGCACACGGCTGCTGGTCGGCGCGGCAGATGACAAGTACGAAATCGGCGCGGCCTATCTGTTCGATCAGGCTGGCGGCGCGTGGATTCAGTCCCATAAGCTGACCGCCAGCGATCCGGCGGAAGGCGACCGTTTCGGCTACCCACTCACCTTGAGCGGCGATGGCACCCTCGCGCTGATCGGCGCGGTCGGGGATAACCATTACACCGGCGCGGCGTACAGTTTCGCCTTTGACGGCCTGACATGGGCCGAACAGCAGAAATTCACCGCCCCGGACTCGGCTGGTATGACCTCATTCGGTTCGTCGCTGGCGATGAGCCGTGACGGCAGCACGGCGGTCATCGGCGCCTACGGGACCGAAGGCACGGCAGGCGGCACCTATGTCTACCGGCGCAAGATCAACAACGATGGTCTGACCGTCTGGAAGGACTGGGGCAAGCTGTTAGCGCCTGATCGCAGTGTGCAGGACTTCTTCGGCACCACCAGCGCCCTTGATGCCAGCGGCAGCCGTGCAGTGATCGGCGCCAACGGCAGCGGTGATTTCCGTGGTGCGGTGTACGCCTTCTTCGAAGACTCACTGCCGACCGCAGCCGACTCCACCGAATCCAATGAAGAAGGCATGCTTGAACTGCCCGTGATCGAACCCGGCTTCTCGACATCAACCGATCTGACGCCAGTCCCGACCGACGCGCCGCAGATCGTCCCGGCTGATCCGGTTGACCCGGATGAACTGCTGGCAAACGGCCAGTTTGAAACCGAAGGCGTGAGCCGTGATGCCGCCGCAGTCTGGAGCGTGGTCGATGGCGTGGATCAGGTGACGCGCAAATGTCCCGACGCCAGCGAGCTGACGGCCCTCGATGGGACAGCCAGTATCAGCGGCTGCGTCCTTCAGATCAACAGCGAAGCGGGTAAGGTGAGCATCGTCGGCCAGTCCGTTGATCTGACTGGTAAGCCGGTCACCTCTGGCGATACGCTGACACTGACCGGCAGGCTGGAAGTCAAAGGCACCGCTGCTGATGTCCGTATCCGCGTGCAGGTGAGCTATCTGGAAGCCGGTCTGGAAGAAGACAAGCTGGTCTACAAGACCAATGCGGCGACCGATGGCTATGTGACCTTCGATCCGCAGATGCTGGTGCTGCGCGGGACCCCGCAGGTCATCACCGTGATGCTGATCAATCAGGGGCTGGATGGCAAGGTGCGCTTCGATGATCTTAGCCTGAAGTGGGCGGATACCGGTCAGGCCGGGTTCTCGGATACGACTACCCTGCCGCTGCCGTAATCGCAGCACACACTATATAGCGTTAACAAACAGCGCGATCTTCTGGTGAGAGGATCGCGCTGTTGATTCCGGTCAAACGTGTGCAGGCTTGAGGTTTACTGTGTGCGCGGCAGCGGAAGGACCGCATTTAGTACGAAGCGTTCGATTTGTCCTGCACAGGCAGACCACATGCTATACTGATCCGCAGGACGAGATCAGAATCATGAAACAGAACGACGAAACGCTGATGCGAAGAACCCTAATCACCCTGTCGCTGCTGGTACTCCTCACCCTTGGCATTATCCCGGAGCATTATCAGGCGCAGACCCAGTGCCCCAATGCGTCAGAAGTGCGCTTTCCCTTTGACACCAGTACATGGACGCTGGCGCAGGGCTTCGGCGTCCCCAGCCCACGCCATCAGGGGCGCTATCACACCGGCGAAGACTGGTTCATCAATGGGGCGGAAAGTCTCGCGCAGCCGGTATACGCCATTGCCGCCGGACGTGTGACCTATTCCTTCCCGCTGGGCTGGGGACGTGATGGCGGCGTGGTCATCATCGAGCATACCTTCAGCGATGGCTCGGTCATTTACAGCCAGTACGGTCACATGATGGAAACGGACAGCATCAAGTTTCCCATGCGCTTAAGCTGTGTCGAAGCCGGGCAGATCATCGGCGCGGTGGGCAGCGCACGCCCTGCCCCGCACCTGCATTTTGAGATCAAGCTGTCCGGCGCGGATACCCCCGGCCCCGGCTATAGCTGGGAAAACCCCTATTTCGAAGGCTGGCGGCAGGCGTCGAAGTTCGTCTTCAATCGTCAGGCATGGAGCCAGAACTGGCACCGCTGGCATCTGACGCTGAACAATCCCGACGGCTTCCTGTCTGCACCGCTGATGCTGTCTGATACCAGTCTGCTGTACATCGACGGACTGACGCTGCGCCTTGCGACCTATGACGGGCGGGTGCTGTGGCGTGTGATTCTCGATCAGCCCGCGCTGGCGGTGGTGGAGTCACCTGGGCGGCCCGTGGTATTGATGCAGGATGGTTCCGTGCGTGAAATCGACCCATCCAGTGAAGGTGCGCTGCTGTCCTCATGGCGCATCCCGGATGTGAGCTTTGCCGCCGAACCGCCGGTGATCGCCGGTGATCAACTGCTGCTGCGGACCACCGACGATGCACTGGTCGCACTAAGCGCCGACCGCCGCACGATCGACTGGCGGACAGAAGCTGTCCCGCGCTGGCAGCAGGCGTATATCACACCGACGCTGATCGCATTGCTGACACAGAATAACCGTCTGCTGCTGCTGAATCGCGCCGGTGAACGGCTCTCGACCGCGCAGCTTCGCGGCAGTGCCAGCTTCACCACCGCGCCGGATGGTCAGCTTGTGGTGTATGGGCGCGGCGGATTGTGGAAGGTCAACGACAGCGGCGAATGGGGCCTGCTGCTGGAAAGCGGACGCGCCGCCGCCAGTACGATCAGTGCTGGCAGCGCTGGCAGTGCTGGCAGCGCCGTACATCTGACCGATAGCGGGCAGATTTACACCTTCGATGGGGCAGCGTTTTCGGCGTATGGCACGGATGGGGCGGCGCAGTGGTCGGTCCCGATGGTGATGAACGGGCAGATCCGCATCCTGCCGATGGAGGGTTTACTGCTGCTGGTCAGCAATTACGGTGAACTGGCCGCCGTTCAGCCGGACGGTGTGCTGTGTGCGGCAGGCCGTATCTATGGCGACCGGCGCGCCCTGCTGTGGGTGTCACCGGATGATGGCAGCACGCCGGCGGATAACGTCCTGCGCGTCGCAGTCGGGGATCATGTGATCGGCGTGGACTGGCAGCGATTTACCAGCGCCTGCCGGTAATCCGGTTTTCAAAGGTAGGTATTTCTATTGCATCTTATGGAAACACCGGATGATGCCTGCATGTCCGGGGCGTCCGTCGGTGGGTACGCATAACGTCGCCGGACTCACGCCTTCCGCAGGATCTTCTCCATGACCTTGCCCTTCGCCAGTTC
>CAYNDH010000280.1:0-4558 GCA_964395665.1 uncultured Anaerolineaceae bacterium | reverse complement strand
TACACAAAACGAGTTTGCAGACTTATATGATGATCGAAACGTCAACAGAACCTAGGCAACGAGAAATGGTTTGGGGTAGGGCTGCCACGCGGTTGATTTGTTTCGCGTGAAGGCCGCAGGTGTAAAATTGTACTGGTGTTCAGGTTTGTGAGGTTTAAGTGGTGGATGGTATCCGATTTTTTATCTCGCGAAATTTGTGGTGACGAATGGTCTGAGATTGCGTAAGAAAAATCTCATCACACTGACTCGACCGCGTGACGAGAGCTATATCCCCCAGACGGTATCGCAATCATCGTAAATCTGACCTGGAAACCAAAAGAGGCGCAGCACTGCGCCTCTTTGCGTTCATACTTCCTGATGATCGGTATAAACCCAATCCCAGCGTTACGATTCAACCTGAATGTTGTATTCCGCCATCTCCGTGATCAGGTTGTCCTTCACCACATACTTCTGCGACCACTCGTTGCGGAAGGGCTGTCCTGTGGCCTTCACAGTGCCGGCTTCGCTGCCAAAGATCACCACCGTGTCACCATCGACCACGAATTCATCAGTATTGAAGGCCGTCATTTCCAGCCGTTCCAGAATTTTCTCAAAGAACTGCCTCACCTCTGCTTTCCCGACATACTCTCGTCTGCCGAGCCGGGGATTCGCGCCGATGTAAAGCCAGCGCGATTCCGGATGCACCGTTTCGAGCAGGGCATCGAGATCGCCAGCGCCAAACGCGCTGAACATCTTCTGAACCGTTGCCCGTGGGTTATTTACTTCAGACATTTGCAGCTCCTTGCTCCGATAGGGTGATATGACAGGTCATGCAGACCGGTCACGTAGGCTGTTGTCATCGCTGGATGATGGTTGTTCCGAGAGACAGACGGCCTTATTGTCCGTTTATTCCGTGACAGGGACGGCGCTGCGCCAGAGATGGCTGCCTGCCAATCCTGCCAGTGAGATCTGGTCTGCCCCTGTTTTTATCAAAGCCTGTTCAGTATCTTCTGAGTTCAGGTTAAGTAGTTCAGCAAATTCTCTGGTCGTGCCTGTGCCGTAGCTGATCAGGGCTGCTTCAGGGGTGGGCTGTTTCTCTGATTTCTGAGTGGATGTCGCCTCAAGGAAGGCGCGCTCCAGATTGACGAAGGGCTGTGTTCCCCGCAGCATACTGGCATTATCGCCGTCAGGATGGATGAAAATCAGGGTCGGAAAGCCACGGACTGGTAACTGCCGTGTTTCCTCAAGGTCGCGCTGGAAGCCTGCTGCGCCAACATTGGCTGTATACAAGGCAGTAAACTGGCCCGCATCCAGCCCGATATCGGCTGCACAGGCCGTCAGGACGTCCGCTCGTGCAATATTCCGCGCTTCCAGAAACAGCGCCTGTCGAATACGGCGCAGATAATTTTCTTCCTGCTCCGGCGCCATCAAACGCACGACATGAACCGCTTTTGAAGGTGGGTATGAAGAATCCAGCGGATCGGTGAGCCACACATCAGGGTTGATGGGCTGTCCGGATTGTTCAGCGACCTCTGCCCAGTGCGGGGCAACATCCGCAGGCGCACCAATTCCCGCTCCTGCATCGCTGAAGCCATTCCAGCCCGGTAGTAATCCACCATAGATATGTCTCACATCGACACTGTCTCCGTAGTGGAACAGAAACTTGCGCCAGGCCGGTTCCATCGCCCAGCACGCCGAGCAGATCGGATCGGTCACATACAGCACCTTGATACGTTCCTTTTGAATACGAATTGTTTGCATCTCATTCTCCGCCGCAGGCTCACAGATACCGGTTGTCAAATCGCAGAAACTCATCATCACTCCAGAATATGTAACTATAACGATTACAATTAAGGCTAAAAAAATCTAACGCTGATGAGCAGCAGCCCGGACAGCCTGTAAAATCTGTGTCAGGGTGATCGTGCCAAAGAGGGTTTCTACCGCCTGTTCTGCCTGATCGAAGACGCTTCCCATCACACTCTGGATATTATTTCCGATCTCGCAGTCAGGGTTAGGCGTCTGCCGGTGCAGTCCAAACAGATGCCCCGGTTCCATCGCGCGGTAAATATCTGCCAGCGTGATCGTATCGGCTGCCCGCGCCAGTTGAGAGCCGCCAGCGCTTCCTTGGAGTGTCACCACTAGCCCTGCCTTTGCCAGTTCAGCCACCAGCCGCCGGATCACCACCGGATTCGTATTGACGCTGACAGCAATCTCATCAGAAGTGACCGGCACATCGCTCGATGCCAGCAAGGTGAGGATGTGGGTTGCGACGGTAAAACGGGAATTCACGGGATGATACCTTTAACATCATCAATTGTAACTATCATAGTTGCATTTCAGCGGAATGTCAAGGTTTCATTGTTGCGATGTGATCGTTTTCATTTGCACGGGCGCTGGGATGGGCTTAGAAAGGCCTTATGACGTCGAACGCAGAGCGGGTTCATACATTCTGCGACACATGTCATAAGGCCTTTTCAATTATTGCAATTCGTTACGCTTAGTTGCGCTTTACAACCAGTTCTTCGACCAGGGTGTAATCAGAGGTGTCCAGAATATGAACGGTATCGTCCACCAGCACGGCTAGCAGGCTGCGATCCGGATTGAAGTCCAGATCCAGTGCGGCGAAGGTGGATTGTCCTGCGGCATAGTTCGTAATCGCCTGCAGCGAATTCGGCTCGAAAACGCGGACAATCGCATGAGGATCACTCTCCGCCGTGACGATTTCACCCTCAGGCCCAATACCAATCGCGTTGATACGGTTGCTGGTGGTCGAACGGTTGCCACGGATGAACGATTTGTAATCGGTATAGTCCTCTGCATCGTCAGGGCGTGTATAGGTTCTCAGGCTGCCAATTTCATCACCGATGATGATCCGGTTTCCGTCATCGCTGAATGCCAGCGCGGTGACGACCTGTGTGATCAGATCATCTTCAAAGCCGATGAGTCTGCCGCTGCTGTAATCTGCCCAGGAAAGATAGCCCCGATCTCCCTCAGCATCACTGATGGTCTGGGCAAGCGCGACCTTTGAACCGTCTCCGCTGATCACCATCTCGTCGAACATTGGGAATCCACCAAAATTAAACGGGGGAATCACTCGATCATAGCCTTCTTCAGGCAGGGCATAAGCAACGAATGTGCCGCCGCTGTTGGTGATCAGGATACTGCCATCCGCGCTGTACTGAAGCTGTGAGACATGATCCACAGCACAGCCTTTAAGTTCACGGACCATCGTCGCAATTTCCTCTGCATCCAGATCATAGACGAACACACCCGATACGGTCTCGGATTCTTCTCCACATCCAGTACCCATCGCCTGTAAACTGACAGCGATCAGGTCCGGGTTATCTGGCGTAAAAGCAAGTGAGAAGATCCTGGAGTCTGCCAGAATCTGGGTCGGGGGCTGTGTCCAGTCAGAGGCATCGTAGACGAAGATCCCGTCATCGGTTCCGACTGCGACGCGTGTTCCGTCGCTGTTCCATGAGATCTCGGTGGGATTGGGCAGGCCGATATAGGCCGGTGTGGCTGTGGGGACGATCTCCATAAGCTCGATGAAATATTCCCCATCCAGGCCTTCGGCAGTCCAGCCCATCAGCTCGCCGACTGAGATCTGCCACCAGTTGATACCGTTCGCACAGACCGGTCCGTCAACAATGGCGAACACAGTTCGCGGCTGAAGCTGTCCGACCTGTGCGCCATCGGTGCTGGGTATCCTGCGGAGACGGCTGGGTGTATCGGTGATCAGCCGTCCCTCACGCCCGACAGCAAGGCGAGTTGCCAGCGCACATCCATCGCTCTGGGCAGGCGGAGGTGTGCCGACGGTTGTGGATGCAGCCGGTGTAGCGGTCGGAACGATGTCGAGCAGCTCGATGAAATATTCCCCATCCAGGCCTTCGGCGGTCCATCCCATCAGGTCGCCTACGGAGACCTGCCACCAGTTGATGCCATTTGCACAGACCGGGCCGTCCAGAATGGCGATGACGGTTCGCGGCTGAAGCTGTCCGACCTGTGCGCCATCGGTGCTGGGTGTTCTGCGGACGCGGCTGGGGGTATCGGTGATCACCCGACCTTCACGCCCGACAGCAAGGCGAGTTGCCAGCGCACAATCATCACTCTGGGCAGGCGGTGGCGTGGCGGTCGTTACGGGTGCAGCACTGACGGTCTCCAGAAAATACTCATCATCACTGCCTTCGACCGTCCAGCCTTCCTGCCCCTGCGAGCGGATCTGCCACCAGCGATAGCCGCCGCTGCATTCGGCTTCTCCGATCACCTCAAAGACCGTGCCGCTTGCGATCTGAAACACGACGTCGCCTGATGTCGATGGCATGGCACGGACACGATTAGAGGTTCCACCCGGGACTACGCGCCCCTGTCCGCCGACAACCAGTGGCAGCGGGTCGGTCGGTGGGCAGCCATCAGTCCCTTGTGCGTATGTGGGCTGTATCGTGCTGATGGATGAACTGATTACCAATAACAAAATTGCAAGGAACATATGACGCATGGATCGTTTTCCCTTTGGAATGTGTAAGAAGCCATTTGAAAATTGGTTTCCGGCGCGGACAGGGCGCCATTGCAAGCAATG
>CAYNDH010000279.1:0-4584 GCA_964395665.1 uncultured Anaerolineaceae bacterium | reverse complement strand
ACTGGGTAGATGTGACAGCAATCAGACCCTAATATCAAAAGGGGTCTCACAAGGCCCCTTTAATCAAATCCGGGTTCGATTTTTAAACCCAACCCTGTACAATATGGATAAACAGGATATTTCTTTGATTCCCTTAGAGTAAAACATACGGAGGTTTTTACCTTGCAGATTGTTACCTTTACCCGCAGCACCCCCGACACCGCCGCGAAGGTCGATGTCGATAGCAGCGGTGCAGTTTCATGGGGCGGCGCCGCGATGGTCGTCAATCCATGGGACGAATACGCGCTGGAAGAAGCCATCGTTCTGGCCGGTAAGGATGACGGCAAAGCGATTGTCGTCGCCATCGGGCCGGAAATCCACAACGACGCCCTGAAACACAGCATCGCGATGGGTGTCAATGAAGCCATCCGCGTACACGATGACGCGCTCGATCCGAACGACAGCCTGGCCTATGCCACTGCCGCCGCCGCGACCGTCAGGAACCTTGGCAGTGTCGATCTGGTATTGTTCGGCAAGGAAAGCGTCGATGTCGGCACGGATCAGCACATCTACCAGACCGCCCGCAAACTCGGCTGGCCGATGTTGAGCAATGTCTCGAAGGTCATTGAAGTCGATGCCGCTGGCAAGAAGATCAAGGTTGAAAAGCTGACCGAACATGGCCGTCAGGTGCTGACAGCCTCACTGCCTGCCGTGGTCAGCGTGAGCAAAGAGATCAACGAGCCGCGCTATCCGTCGTTCATCGGCATCCGCAAGGCAGCCAAGGCCACCATCCTTGAGCGTTCGCTGGCCGATCTGGGCATTGAGGCGCCTGCGAAGCGCGTCGAAGTGCAGGGCTTCCGCGGACTGCCCGTGCGTGAGACTCAGGTTGAAATGATCGACGGAACACCGGAAGAACAGGCGAAGAAGCTTGTTGACCGGCTGCTGGAAGAAAAGGTGCTGTAAATCATCATGAGCGCGATTTTTGTTTATCTCGAAACCTTTGACGGAAAAGTGCTGCCGACAAGCTGGGAAGCGCTCGGCGCGGGTAAACAGCTTGCGGAAAGCTACGGCGTCCCGCTGAAAGCGTTCGTTTTTGGCACGAATGCCAGCGCAGTCGCTGCGGAAGCCGGACAGTATGGCGTACAGGAAGTGCTGGTATGCGAAGATGCCACACTGGAAGCCTTCCGGCTGGAACCCTACGCCGCCCTGCTGACGAAGCTGGTGCAGGATCATGCGCCGAAGGCCGTAATCGCCATTGGGACCAGTCAGGCACGCGAACTGCTGGCATCATCTGCCGCAGATACCGACTCCGGCCTGCTGTCGGAAGTCACCGAACTGGATGTCGAAGGCGGTCAGGTGAAGGTCACACGCCCGGTCTATGCCGGAAAGCTGCTCAGCACGGCAGTCAGCGCCGGTGAAAGCACCGTTTTCCTGCTGCTGCGCGGACGTGCGTTCAAAGCGCCAGAAGCCAGCGGCGGCAGCGCGACCGTCACCAGTGTCGCCCCGGTCCTGAGCGAAGATCAGATCGTGACCAAGGTCGAATCCTTCACACCGGAAGTCGGCAGCGTCAACCTGAGTGACGCCGCGATTATCGTCTCTGGTGGGCGCGGCATCGCCAATAATCCGAAGGACATCGCCGGTGACGGTGATCCGGTGGTGCTGAAGGCGCAGGACGGCTTCCAGAATGTGCTTCAGCCGCTGGCCGATGTGCTGGGCGGCGCGGTCGGTGCCAGCCGTGCTGCCGTGGATGCCGGTTACATCCCCTACGCGCATCAGGTCGGGCAGACCGGCAAGACCGTCAGCCCGGATCTGTATATTGCGGCGGGTATCTCCGGCGCGATCCAGCATCAGGCCGGGATGCGTACCAGCAAGGTGATCGTCGCGATCAACAAGGATGCTGATGCGCCGATCTTCAAGATGGCGCGTTACGGTCTGGTCGGGGATATGTACAAGATCATCCCGGCGCTGACGGCTGAACTCAAGCAGCGGCTTGGGAAATAAAACCCTGTCATCACCACAGAAAAGGGCGAACCCGTGTCGGTTCGCCCTTTTGGTTTGCTGCGCCGCCCCTACTCGCGGCTGACCGCATACCGCGCCAGGATCACACCGGAGCCTTCCCACGTGCGCGACTCGATCAGCTTCAGTGACGCCGACGGACGGCTTACAAACAGCGGCGTCCCCTCACCGGCGATCAGCGGGAAGATGACGAAGTGCAGCTCGTCAACCAGATCATGCCGCAGCAGATCATTCCACAGGATGCGGCTGCCGTAGATGAAAATATCCGTCCCCGGCTGCTGTTTGAGTTCAGCGATCTCGCGGTGCGCGTCGGTCAGCGGGATAATGCGCGTATTCTGCCAGACGCCGAGTTCATCCGGCGTCAGCTTGTCGGAGACCACGACTTTCGGCATCGGATTCATCAGGCGTGAAAATTCCCGGCGGATGTCGGTCGCATTCGGATCATCTTTCACGCCCGGCCAGTATGACAGATTGCCTAAAAAGTTGGAGCGTCCGCCCCACAGCAGCAGATCCGCCGCTCGCAGCCGTTCCAGCATATAGGCATCAAAGGTCTGATCTCCGGCGTAGTCCTCATGGAAATAGTCGAAGATCGCATCAAGGCTTTGATTCTTCCCTTCATAGAATCCGTCCAGTGTGGTGAGATTGCCGACAATGATTTTACGCATAATGTCCTTTCGCGGGCTGTTTCATCGTAATAGTCGTTCAGCACTGATCGGAGAGCGGTCTATCAGGCTGCTGTACCGGCTTCATCGGTCCTATCTGTGCTTCACGGCTAATGCGTTCGCCGATGCGGGTCAGGGTATGCCCTGTGGACTGGAAAAACGCGCCAATCATACGCGCCGCCCATCCTGACCGGCGGACCTGTCCCCGCATATCGAAATCCCGCACCGGTCGCAGTGACTGCTGCATATGCTGATGCTCGCTGCGTGCGATCATGCCTGCAAGATAATCGTTCATGATACATTTTCCTCTGGTTGCTGGTTGCTGTGTGCTGTACGGTTGTTCTCTCTTTACAGCGTAATCCTCAATGAGTGGTATTGTGATCCCCCATAAGAGGTATTTAAGGGTCAGACCAGAGGTATTTATCCAGACTAATGGGCACCGGATCACAGCGGCAGGATAACTGAATGATAACACAAATTTAGAACATTCGTTCATAAGTAAACTATCTTCAGCAGTACATCTGAAATTTTATTCATCCCGATAGGCCAACAGTACCGGCGGTTTTTACAATTCGTTCCGCTGAATTTAATTTTCCCTATACTGTAAAGAGAAAATTAATTCGCAGCTCGGCATCAGGCCGTTGAACACAGGAGAAAGCTCGTGGGACGTTTGGGTTGCTGGCTAGGTTTTTCCCTCATGGCATTCGCGATGGCGGCGATGTTCGCGCTGATCGTGCTGCCCGTGGTTGGCCCTTTCCGTGATAATGCTACACTGATGAGCCTTCAGGCGGCGATCAACTGTCCATCAGGTTATACCTTTGAAAACGAGTTCGAGCGTTATTACCCGCGCCCCGGCGAAACCGTCGATGTGGCGACCGGCTTCTGCGTTTCACCCGAAGGGGAACGTATCGAGCAGACCGCCGATGAGCAGGGCCGCTTTGTCCTGATTGCGATTGCCGCCTTTACGATCCCATTCATCGTTGGCCTTTTCCTGCTCATCGGCGGTGTCAATATGATGACACGTAACAGCATTCGATCCGCCGTGCAGACCGGCAGCATCCCTTACGTCACCAGCGGGCCGGTACAGTCGCCTCGCAGTGACGTCAGCTATGTGACAAGCAGCGTATCTGGCAGCAGCGCCGATACGATCGATCCCAGGATTTCAGCGATGATCAGGCGCACGACTGGGCTTGATCTGAACGAGCTTCAGCGACAGGCACGTGAAGAGCATCAGGTCTCATCGGTCATGTCGTCATCCGACTGGAGCGATAATGCCAACCTGTCCGGCGGATCGCTGAGTGAACGATTGAAGCAGCTCGACGATGCCAGAGATCAGGGCCTGATCTCGAAGGAAGAGTACGAGCGAGTGCGTAAGGCGATCCTCAACGATCTCGTATAACCAGGCCGTGATCCAGCCTGATGGCAGACCATGCAGGGCGGCAGCGATGCTGCCCTGATTCGCGTCAGTCTGGCTGGTTTGTATCCTGTGCTGAACTTAACCTTCAGTGTACCGGCATCGTACCGGTTTCATATGTCACCAGCCTGAAAATACTCTATACTTGGAAACGGGAAAAAGGCCGTCACCTGCGACTGGCTTTATCACGTGTGGTTTTGAAACCGGCTGTGTGTAACGGGAAAAAGGTATGAATCGTTTAGGCTGTCTGCTTGGTATTTTACTGGTCTTACTTTCCATTGGGGTATTGGCCGTGATGGTCGTCCTGCCGGTGATCGGATCTTTCCGGGACGATCCCAACGTGCTGGCGATTCAATCTGCCCTGAACTGTCCCAGCGGGCATACCTTTGAACCCGTCGATCCACAGGCTGAAATTCTGGTTGGGGAAGACCTCGCACTTGCCACCGGATACTGCATCTCGCCAGCCGGACAGCGCTCTCCTATCACCTCTGAACATCAGATTGGCCTGATTCT
>CAYNDH010000278.1:0-4600 GCA_964395665.1 uncultured Anaerolineaceae bacterium | reverse complement strand
GGACACGCTTCAGCGTGTCCGCTTGTAAATACCTGAACCGAAAATTAAATACCTGCCCCTGAAAGGGTGGTGTGGCCCGATTTACAGCTAGCTTTAACGTGTAATCACTTATCTTACCGCCGGGATTTCGTCTCTTCGTTCGGCATCCACGGGTCCTGAAGCGCTTCGGCCATGCTCTCGGTCAGTTCGCCATCTTCCGTCAGGCGGATACCGGCGCGTTTGTCCTTGTCCGGGACGACCTGCACAGCGGAGTCGTCGTCAGCCCGTTGCCCATCGGTCAGATTCCTGCGCGACCGTGCATATTCGCGGTCGATAGCGCGGGCTTTGGCGGCCTCTCCAAACAGCGGACTTAACGCGACCACCGCCCCATGAATGACAATCGGAATCAGCATGATCATCACCAGCAGGAAGGGGAACTGCGGATGCGCGAGAAAACTGCCGATTGCTGAATCACCCAGCAGGCCATCGGCAATCCGCAGCAGAGGATCTCTGGTTGCGAGGATCACACCGATCACGCCCAGCGTGGCCGCGATATGCTGTAAGAAGTTGAGCCGCTCTTCGAGTGGTTTCAGGGCCTGCTTGCTGACCGAGCGATATTCACGGTCGGTCGCGATCTCCGTCCAGCGCACACCAAACCGGCGGCGCATCGCGGTATCAATCAGGGTACGGCGTCGCTCCGCCCAGCGCCCGGTCTTGTAGATCACTTCCAGCAGGTGTGTCACCAGACCACCGCCCCACACAAATGCGACCATCATACCGAACGGAAATTCGCTGACCGGCATCAGTGCATCGGACCCGCTCAGGATACTCGCGACCATTGCCTGAAGCTGCGGCTCAAATGTGACCAGCAGGCCGACGGTTACCAGATAAATCACCGCGTGGATGACCAGACCGCGCCGTTCTCCAAATTGACGCTCAACGCGCTGGCGTACAGCCTGCTCACTCGTCCCCCACTCGCGCTCGATCTGCTTCTGCGGTCTGCGCCGTGGGCGACGTGCCGCGCTCGTGCTGCCGTGCTGTTCACCCGCCTGACTGCCCGGCCACTTCCACGAGAATTCGCCCTCATTTGCGATCTGCTCGAACTGCGTTTTAACCTGTACGTAGAGGTGTTCGCCTGACTCACCAAGGCTGCGCAGCCGTTCGCGATCCTGAAGCGTATGGCGGATGTCATAAACGGCTTCACGGATGCGGATCACAGCTTCCTGCAAAGCCTGCTGTGACAGCAGCGCGATCTCTGGTGGGGCGGTCTCCGGGGCCTGCGGGATCGTCACCTGCGGCTGTGATGTTGATCCGCTGGTCGATGCGTCGGCCACCGACACCCGGCTGATCGTCTGGGTGTCCGTCAGTTCAGACATAGACGACACCGGTGCTGAAATCACCGGGAAGGCTTCGGCGGTATCCTGCGGCTCTATCCGACGCTCAAGCGGCAGTTCGCCCAGATTCGTCCGCTCCACCGCCGCCCTGAAAGCCTCAGCCAGCGCGTTCGGCGTCTCGTAGCGATCTTCCGGGGCTTTGCTCAATGCCTTGAGCAGCACCGCTTCCACTTCCCCCGGCAGATCCGGCATTACTTCACGCGGGGGCGTCGGCGGCTCGTAAATATGCTTGTGGACGATGATAAACGGCGTATCACCGCTGAAGGGCAGGCGTCCGACCACCATTTCATACAGCACCACACCGAGCGCATAGACATCAGTGCGCGCATCCAGTATCAGGCTGCCCTGTGCCTGCTCCGGGGAAATATAATGCGGCGTGCCGATCATCATATCGGCGCTCATCGTCGATTCACCGGCCTTGATCATCCGCGCCAGCCCGAAATCCATCAGATAGGGGACGTTGTCTTGGTCCATGATGATATTCGACGGCTTCACATCACGGTGCAGCACACCACGCGAGTGGGCATAGGTCAGGGCGCTGGCAATCGCCGTGATGATGTGCAGGGTGGCGCTCAGTGGAGGCGGGCCTTCACGCACCAGCCGTTCCTTCAGTGACTGCCCCTCGATCAACTGCATGACCAGATAGGGCTGCTTTGTCTCCGGGTCCTGATCGTAATCGAACAGCGGGATGATGTTCGCATGGCTAAGATTGGCGACAACGCGGCCTTCACGCTCGAATCGTGCCAGAAAACCCTGATCGCTCAGGAACATGGCGTGCAGCATCTTAATGGCAACATGGCGGTCCAGTCGCGGCTGATACGCCTTGACCACCGTCGCCATCCCACCCGTACCAATCGGCCCGATGATCTCGTATGGCCCCATCTTTCTGGGTGATGCTGGTGTAGAAGTTGTCATCAAATCGGTATCCTGCATCGTTCTCTGTCTGTTTTCGCCGCCTGCGGCACCTGAAGCGGATATGCATATTCAAAAAATGTTCTGAATTTTATATAAAAGCCGGACAGCGACATGCAAGCATGTTGAGCGTTGTTCCTGCCAATTACGTGTTATGTCAGGATAAGGACACGCTTCAGCGCATACACATTAAGCTAAACGCGAAAATCCATATTCTCTAACCTGGATCATAGACCCCCTTCCCCTAACCTTACAGGGGTAGGTATTGCATTCGTCGGCGCTGGCGAAACCTCACCCCTGAAAAACTGCGTTTCTCCATCCCCCCTTCTCCGGCAAACAAGTTTGCATGGAGAAGGGCCGGGGGATGAGGTTTCCTACAGTCGGCAAGACCGTAGGGTTTGCATTCCGAGGGAAGGGGAAGCGATCCACGGCGACCTGTTTTTCTCCCTTTCCCTCGCAGCTATCCGACGAATGCTCTTCTCGTCGGATGCGCCCTGCATTGCCTGTAATGCCGGGATAGGGTCGGGGATAGGGGGTGCTTTTCCGCCTTAAATCTAACCAATTTCCTGATAGCATCAGCGCCGTTTCTGCTTCGGTTCGTTCGCGTCGTCGCTGATTTCCTCAATGAAGCTCTCCGTCAGTTCTCCATCGCCCGTCAGACGCACCCGGCGGTATTCATCAGTATCCGACAGCGCGTTGTTCAGATCTGAATGCAGATCTTCATTTTTCAGCTTACCGGCATAGCGGCGTTCGCGTTCACGGTCGATTTCACGCTGGATCTCGGCTTCGCGGCGGTTGCGCCCCGCGCCGTATTTATTGTAGTAATCCATAAAATGCCCCACCATCCCGATGCCCCAGAAAAACAGGAGGGGCCAGATGGGTGTGAAATCATTGACAAAAAACAGAAACAGATTCACCCCTAAATAAGACGCGAAATGCCATATCAGCCCATTTCGCTCTTCGATCCGCTTCTCAATCCGTTTGCGGATTTTGCGCTCTTCGGCTTCCGTCAGCTCCAGCCGGGATGTACCGGACGCATACGAGTCATCCTTTTTGCCCTCATCCTCACTGAAGATCTCGTTCAGCGCCTCATCAATCGTATGCACCGACTGTCTTACGATCTGGCCGATGTATGCACCGGGATTCTCCTCAAAGCTCGGCTTTGATTTACGCGGGCGGTCAGAGGGAACAGATACGGTGCCTGTGTTCGCCTGCGGCTGTTTCACGGCGGGCGGGATGCCATCGCGGGTCATATCGCTGACCGGGACAGCATTACGCACGCGGTTCGGGTCCAGCGAGTGCAGGCCAGAGGCATTCAGCGCATCTTCCAGTGCCTGCATCAGTTCCCGTGCCGAGTGATAGCGCTGCTGCGGGTTTTTCGACAGCGCTTTCAGCAGCACCGCTTCCACCGGCGGCGTGATCTCCGGGTCAAACTGCGATGGGCGCGGCGGATCGACATAAATCTGCTCGTGGACGGTCGCATAGGCGCTGTCTCCGGCGAATGGCACACGTCCCACCAGCAGCTCGTAAAGGATAATCGCGAACGAGTACAGATCGGTGTGATGATCGATATTCTGATCGCCGCGTGCCTGCTCCGGCGAGATATACTGCGGCGTGCCGAGCATCACATCAGCGCTTAACGTCGATTCGCCGATCTGCGCGATCCGTGCCAGCCCGAAATCAGTGACGTAAGGGGTGCCATCATCTGCCAGAATGATATTCGACGGCTTCACATCGCGATGCAGGACGCCTTCCTGGTGCGCGTAATCCAGCCCGGAGGCGACGCCGTTCATCACCTGTAAAATATCAGGAAGCGAAAGCGCACCCTGACGAATGACCTGCTTCAGCGTGTGACCTTCGATGTATTTAATGACCAGATACGGCTGACGTTCGAACTCGTTGTAATCGTAAACGGTGACGATGTTCGGATGTTCGAGTCTGGCGATCACACGGGCTTCGCGTTCGAAGCGTGTCTGAAACTGCTCATCAGCCAGATACTGGGGATGCATCACCTTGATCGCAACCGTGCGTTCAAGCCGGGTATGACGGGCCTTGTAGACCGTCGCCATACCGCCACTGCCAATCACTTCCTGTATCTGATACTGGCCGAGGCTTGCCCCTGGTTGCAGCGCCATCTATTCGCGCCTTTCCTGATGATCATGCAAGAGGTAAGGGCTGCACAGCATCTGTGCGGTTTTCCCCACATCTATTCTACTGTACACCTGTTTGACTGCGCTATGGACATATCAACCCTTAAGAGCCTGTTTGGAAATTGGTTACCGGCGCGGACAGGGCGCCATTGCAAGCAATGCGGC
>CAYNDH010000277.1:0-4620 GCA_964395665.1 uncultured Anaerolineaceae bacterium | reverse complement strand
GGTGTCGCGCTGGGTTACCATCTGGGGCTGTGATCTCCTGATCCTCGGCGGATGGAATGCTTGCACCGTCCGAAAAATTATGTTATCTTGTTTGCCAACAGGCAGCCGCCAGGAGACATTCTGGCACCAAATGTTACACCTTAACAACTTCATACATCTTATCCAGAGCGACGGAGGGAACGGTCCTGTGATGTCGCGGCAACCCCACGATGCATCATTAGCATCAATGGAAGGTGCCACTTCCGGCAGAAACAAAGAAAAAAGTTTCTGACAGATAAGAGTGTGTTGATGTCCGATCATCGACACAGTCTAAAACGCGGAGGCTTCTGATTTTAATATCGAAGCCTCTTTTGTTTTCCCCGGAATTATTGTGTTGAAAACCCTCTGCGCGCTGTGGATAACCTATCTTTTGTTGAATTCACGCTGAAACTTGCGCGTGTGCTTATCCACATCAGGAGCAGAGTGACAGAATGGTGACACAGATCAGTTCGGAAACCGTGACCGACACCGACACCGAAATCATGACCGAAGGCAGTTATCCCCAGGCTAACCCGACACCGGTGATAAACCGTGAACAGGGGGGCAGTACCCGTGCGGTGCATGGCGGACGTAAACGTGACAATGCCTATCACGCACTGAATACACCCATCGTCCAGACCGCAACTTATACCTTCACCAGTACGCAGGATCTGATCGACTACATGGAGTCGAAGACGTGGGGTGATGGAGCGGACGAAGACCGTGAGGAATACGGGCGCTACGGTAATCCGACAGTGGCGGCGGTCGAGCGTAAACTTGCGGCGCTGGAAGGTGGCGGGGACGCCGTGCTGTTTGCGTCTGGTATGTCGGCGGTGACCTCTCTGCTGCTGGCGATCCTGCCTGCTGGCGCGCATATCATCATGACCAACGACTGTTACCGCCGTACACGCCAGTTCTGTCAGACCTTCCTCAAGCGGCTTGGGATCGAGACGACGGTTGTGGATGTCGGCGATTATGAAGCGATGGAAGCGGCGATTATCCCGCGCAAGACCCGTTTTCTGATTTCCGAAAGCCCAACTAACCCCTATTTGCGTGTCGCTGACCTCAAGCGGCTGGCGGAACTGGGCCGTAAATACAAGGTCCGTACGCTGATCGACAGCACCTTCGCGACGCCGATCAATCAGCGCCCACTGGAGTGGGGGATTGATTTCGTCGTCCACAGCGCGACCAAATATTTCTCCGGTCATAATGATCTGCTGGCCGGTGTGGTGATTGGCAGCGCTGACCGCATCCGGGCGCTGCGTGATGCACGCGGCGTTCTGGGCGGCGTGGTTGATCCGCAGAATGCCTTTCTACTGGATCGCGGCATCCGGACTTTGGGTGTGCGCGTGCGCCAGCAGAATCAGACCGCGCAGACCATTGCCGAATACCTTGAATCGCATCCCAAAATCGAGCGCGTCTGGTATCCAGGGCTTGCCTCTCATCCCGATCATCAGGTTGCGGCGGAACAGATGGATGGCTACGGCGGTGTGATCAGCTTCGAAGTGCGCGGCGATCTGCGAACGACGGGGCGCTTTATCGATGCACTGCAAATCCCGTATATCGCGCCGAGCCTGGGCGGGGTCGAAAGCCTGATCGAACAGCCCGCGCTGATGAGCTATTACGAGAAGACCACCGAAGAACGGCTGGCGCTGGGGATCAAGGACAATCTGGTGCGCTTCGCCATCGGCATTGAAGATACACAGGACCTGCTGGATGATCTGGAGCAGGCGCTGGCGGTGATCTGACCGTCTATCGGGCGGCGGCGGTGCAGCGGTTTTCGGCTGCAATTGTGGCGATGTGATCCTGCTTCAGGTTCAAAATTGGCTTGTTGCTGCTGCTGCGGCACAAAAATTTTATGCCGCAGCAATTGACTGCTGCTCTTTTGCGGGCGGCTCCGTGACACGATGTTAAGGTACAGGAACTTTACAGTGTAGCACGGATGTTCGGATTATGCGGTTAGAGTTTTCAAATGGTGAGCCAATTCTGACGATGTGGCTGGTTCTGCTGGGCTGCAAGCGCCCTACAGGGTGAATCAGGTCGTGCGTCTCTGTCAGACCGGTACGGCGCTTTTATCGAGAATGCGGCTTAGCTCTTCGACGGATGCGCGGGCATCACGAATCTGATTGGGATAGGTGGCGGTGATATTGTCCAGTGTATTGCTGTGGTAGCCGATGATCGAATCTGCATCTTTCAGGACATGACCGGTCAGCAGGCCGACGACAGTCTCGCCGCGCTGGACGATCCCTTGGCTGACGAGTTTCTTCAGCCCGGCCAGTGAACAGGCCGATGCCGGTTCGCAGCCGATGCCTGCTGCGTCGATCAGGGCTTTGGCGTCCATGATCTCCTGATCGGTGACCTCTTCAACGACGCCATTGGTATCGCGCAGGGTGCGTACCGCCTTCGGGTAATTGACCGGATTGCCGATCTTGATCGCGGTGGCGATGGTATTGGCTTTGACGCGCTCAAAGTGTTCGAAGTTGGTCAGCGATGCCTGATAGAGCGGGTTTGCACCTTGTGCCTGAATGATGGCAATGCGCGGCATTCGGTCGATCAGGCCAAGCTGATAGAGTTCTTTCAATCCCTTGCCAAAAGCCGAGCTGTTGCCCAGATTTCCACCCGGCAGCACCACCCAGTCCGGGACATTCCAGCGCAACTGCTGGAGCATTTCGAACATCACCGTTTTCTGCCCTTCCAGCCGGAAAGGGTTCACGGAATTGAGGACATAGATGCCAAGCGCCAGCGACACTTCGCGCACCAGCGCCAGATTTTCGTCGAAGTCCGCATCAATGCGGATGCCGGTCGCGCCGTATGCCAGTGACTGCGCCAGCTTGCCGACTGCGACATCACGGTTCTGGAAGAAGATGATCCCTTCCAGCCCGGCAAGCGCTGCATACGATGCGAGTGATGCCGATGTATTGCCGGTTGAGGCGCAGGCCACGCGGCTCATCCCCAGCAGACGGGCCTGTGTGACGCCGCCGGTCATGCCGCGATCCTTGAACGAGCCGGTCGGGTTTTCGCCTTCATGCTTCAGGTACAGCGTGTCTACGCCAGCCCACTGTGCCAGCCGGGGCAGGTGGTACAGGTTGGTGTTGCCTTCGGGGCGGCTGACGATCAGCGCCGGGTCCAGTTCGGCATTGATCAGTTCCTTAAAGCGCCAGACACCGCTGTTGTAGGGGGCATCCAGTGAGCCGAGCCGCCCGTCGAATAATTCACGGGTCACAGTCGTTCGGAGTGCATTCAGATCGTGAGTGACATCCAGGAGGCCGCCGCACGTCTCGCAGGTATAAATCACGCTGTCGATTGGGTATTGCTGCTCGCACTCCATGCACTGTAATATGCTCATCTGCTGCTCACCTTGCTAATCTCTTTCTGAACGATAAACTTTAGCGATTTGACGCTGATGCTGATTGTCGCGCCTCATCTGCGATTAAGGATAACACCTTCCATGACAAACACCAGAGCAGAAGCCTTTGCGCCCGCCAGCATGGCGAATCTCGGCGTCGGATTTGATATTCTCGGCCTTGCCCTGTCGGAGCCGGGGGACCGTGTGATTGCGGAGTTTCATGATGTCCCCGGTGTGACCATTATCGAGATCACCGGTGATAATGGGAAGCTGCCGCGTGCTGCTGATAAAAATACCGCGTCGGTCGCGGCGATGAGTGTGCTGAAAAAGATTGATGTGTCACAGGGCGTCGCACTGACGATTCACAAGGATCTGCCGCTTGCCAGTGGATTAGGCAGCAGTGCGGCGAGTGCGGTCGCGGCGGCGGTGGCGGTCAATGCGCTGTTCGGTGCGCCGCTGGCACACCGTGATCTGCTTCCGGCCTGCCTTGAAGGAGAAGCGCTGGTCAGCGGTTATCATGCCGATAATGTCGCGCCGAGCCTGCTGGGGGGGATCACGCTGATCTGTGGGACGGATATTCAGCAGATCCTGCCGATGCCATCGCCAGAGAACCTGCACTTCGCGCTTGTCACGCCGAATGTGGCTGTGCCGACGGCGGAAGCACGGGCGGTACTGCCGCAGCAGGTGCCGCTGAAGTCGATGATCTCGCAGACATCGGCTATCGCACAGTTGATTGATGCACTGTATCGGTCCGATATACAGGCACTGGGTGCGATTGTCGAAGCGGATACGGTTATTGAACCGGCGCGGGCGCATCTGATGCCGCTGCTGCATGAAGCACGGGCGGTGGCAAAGCAGGCGGGTGCATACGGTCTGGTGATCAGTGGGGCAGGGCCGACGCTGTGCGCGATCTGTGATTCAAAAGCGATGGGGACGCGGGCGGCGGCGGCGATGCAGGCCCTGTATGACGAAGCCGGGATTGGCGCTGTCTCACGCTGCACCACGGTGCGGAATGAAGGCGCGGCGGTGATTAGCTCACAGGTGGTTTCATCAGTTTCGTAACCGCACCACTGTCACGATCATCAGCGCGGCGCGCCACTGATGCATCACTGAAAGGAAGATCACAGCGGAGTCATGCTGTAAAACGGGCTTCACATCCGCTATACTCCGTCGATAAAGAAATTTCCGTCAGATCTTGTACTGACAAGATAAAGGGCTTTAGCCCGCCGCAAGCCGCGCCCTTTGAAGGGCTGCGG
>CAYNDH010000276.1:2882-4671 GCA_964395665.1 uncultured Anaerolineaceae bacterium | reverse complement strand
GAGTCCCAGCAGCGCGGCAGCATCCGCCCCCTGCACACCGGACAGCAGACCACCCACCGCCGCCCCCACGCCCACCGCAAGGACCAGCCCAATCACAAACCGCCGCCGGAAGACTCCCACCCAGACCGCCCCCGCTGCTGCCACCGTCCCGCACAGGACGACCACAGCAGGCGCAGTCACGCCCGCAGCTTCTGTTACGGGGAGCTGCATCACAGCCCGGATGAACAGCAGCGTTGCCGCGCCACAGGTCACAATCATCAGCGCCGGGGATGCAGTCGTGACGGGCACAGTCGTGACAGGTACAGTCTCGCCATCCCCACCGTCTCGGTGCAGCACCAGACCGAGCGCCAGCCATGCGCCCCAACCCGCCGCCACCGTCTCGAAGCTGAACAGCAGATCGACGATATGCGCAGTGACAATCATCAGCACCAGCAGCGGCAGCCACATGCGCCCCCCACTCTGACGCGCCATCCGCAGGCGATGAACAGCGATCAGCGCCGCCCCGCCCCACACCGCCAGCCATGCCATCAGCCCCGCCGCGCCATGCATCACCATCAGATCCGCAAACAGGTTGTGCGCCCGGTCAATCGGACGCCCCTGCTCCATCGCCCGCAGCGCATCATCCACCCACGGACGATGCACCCTCTCAAAATGATCCTGACCGTATCCGAACCAGAACCGCAGCGCGTGCAAGCGATCCGGCTCTCCATCAGATGCCGTGAACAGCGGCGGCGCGGTCATGATGTCCAGCGCATTCCCCCACACCTGTTCACGGACAGCGCGTGGTGTATCGGGCAGCGTCGGATTCAGCCGCGAGATCAGCGGCCACGATGCCACCGGCGATGTCTGCCAGTCGAGCTGTGAGATCACCGCCGCGCCGATCCCGATGCAGACGGCCAGCACCCCGCCCCCTGCCAGCAGCCAGATCAGCACCCGCCGCCGCATCACCCAACCATAAGCCACAATGCCGACAATCCCCGCCGCCAGCAGTCCGAGCAGCGCCCCACGTCCACCCGTTGCCAGCAGACCGGCACCCATCAGCAGCAGGCCGCCGAGCCGTATCCAATGCAGCCAGCGGCAGGAAGCATTTTCGCCTGCCCGTTCCGATGCCACCCATACCGCCGACCAGATCAGCGCATTGACCAGCCAGCCAGCCGTGAACGTCGGCGCACCCAGCGGCCCGAACGCCCTGCCCGCTATCGGATTCGGCAGCCAGCCGACCACCTGAAGCAGCGTATATACCGCCGCGATCACCCCGGCAAACCAGAATCCACTCGCCAGCCAGCGCCAATCGACAACGCGCATCATCAGCACCAGTATGATCAGCGCAAGCTGCGTCAGCAGCCCCATCCGCCGCACCAGATCACCGGTCAGCGCCAGCACCGGACTCAATGCAAACACGGCAGACAGCATCAGCACCGCCGCCAGCACCAGCAGCGCGGTGATGAACACCTTTTCGCCGACCGTCCAGCCTGCGCTGACCGTCCAGCCAGTCCAGCCAGTCCACTGACGCCCATCATGCCGCCGCTGCAAACCAGTTACCAGCAGTGCACCCGCCCCACAGATCGCCAGCAGCAGCATCAGACCGGCGCGGTGCGTCTCGTGGCCTTCAAAACGCAGCGGCAGAAAATCAAACGGCAGCAGCGTCACCCCGTACCACAGCAGGACACCCACCACGCCGCGCCAGAACCTGAATCTGGAAGAAGTTTCATCACTCATAATCTGCGACTATACACGTCCGGCATCAAAACAGAAAGCACCCCGAACGCGCAAACACAGGCACAACATG
>CAYNDH010000276.1:0-2782 GCA_964395665.1 uncultured Anaerolineaceae bacterium | reverse complement strand
ACAGGCACAACATGTAGGGGCCGGATTCTTCCGGCCCAGCGTACCAACTATCCCCAAAATCGGGGAGGGCAAGGGAGGGGTCAAATAGGAGTGAGGTCAAACCCGCTCCAGTTTCTCCAGCCACCGCACCAGCGCATTCGCGAAATGTGCCGGTGCATCCGATGACGCCGCCAGAAACAGCGACGGCTCAAAGGCTTCCAGTTCCATCAGATAAAACTGTTCCCCGACCAGCACGCCATCCACACGGGCATACAGCATCGGACGGTCAATGCGGCGGATCACGTCTGCGGCCTGCGCGACGACATGCGCCGGAGCCGCTGCGTTCTCGAAGGTCCCACCGTAAGTCTCCTGCACGCGGAAGTCCCCGGCCTGCGGATGTTTGAGCGCCGAATGGCTGTACTCGCCATCGAAGAACAGCAGCGACCATTCCCCATCCTGCGCAACCTGCGGCGCGTACTGCTGGATCATCGCGCCGTTATCGGTCAGAATCTCGTCCAGCAGCGCCTGCTGTTCGGCCACATTCGCACGCGTGACGCGCTGGGTGCGGAATCCACCGGCAGACACCGTCGGCTTGACGACGATTTCATCCCAGCCGTGCGCATCCATTAAGGCGCTCAGGTCCTGACGTTCACCCGGATGCAGCCAGACCGCAGGCAGCACCGGCACCCCCTGTTCGGCCAGTTCGCGCAGGTAAAATTTATCCATATTCCAGCGGATCACCTGCGGCGGGTTCAGCAGCGGCACATTCAGCGCTTCGATCTGGTCCAGCCAGCGGCGGAATTCCTCAATGCGGACGTAATAATCCCACGGCGAGCGCACGATCACGGCATCATACCGTCGCCAGTCCACCGCCGGATCATCCCACAGCACCCACTCGACCTCAATGCCGTGATCGCGCAGCGGCGCAACCGACAGATGATCATCTTCAGAACCTGCCGACAGTGTAAGGTAGGTCAGATAGGCAATACACTTCGTCATGGATCAGTCCTCGTCTTCCGCAGCGCTGTTATAGGTGACACTCGGCTGATTCCAGCCGTATTCCATCTCGCTGACGGTGTTCTCATATGCTTCGACCGGCACCAGCCGCCCCAGCACATACAGCGACATATCGATCCCGGCGGAGATCCCGCCCGATGTGATGATCCTGCCATTATCGACAAAGCGCGCATCACGCACGATATGACAGGTAGGGGCTTCTTTCTCCAGCCGGTCAAAGGCCGTGTGATGTGTGGTCGCGTTCAGCCCATCCAGCAGACCAGCCCGCGCCAGCAGCAGCGCCCCGGTACACACCGAAAGCAGATATTCGGCTTCTTCTGCCTGCTGACGAATCCAGTCCATCAGCCGCGCATTGTCCATCAGGGCGCGGGTTCCAAAGCCGCCGGGGATAATCGCAATATCCGGCTTCGGGCAGTTTTCCAGCGTATAATGCGGGATGATCTGAAGCTGTCCACGCGCCTTGATCGGTCGATCTTCCAGCGCGACGGTGTATGTCTCGAACGGCGGCGGATCATTCACTTCACCGGCCACGTTGAAGACCTCAAACGGTCCGGCAAAATCCAGCACTTCGATATCATCGAAGATCAGGATGGCGACACGGCGCAAACGGGATGGGGATAACGGATCGGTCATACAATTCTCCTGATAAGGGAAAGAAGCTAGAATTACGTTAAACTTGACAAGCTATTTGAATATTCAGAAGACCTGCTCTGAATCTTATGGAAACGCCGGACAACGCAGGCGTTGTCCCTACAAAATACGCGTAACGTAGGGACAGGGCCTGCCCTGTCCGCGCTAGAAACCAATTTTCAAATGGTCTCTCAGCTTAACCTGAAAGATTTCGCCGCGTCACGATCCGCAGCGAACCAATCTGAACCAATCCGGGGAAACTTTTGCATGGGACGTTTTGACGTTTACCACGAAATCCAGAAACTCGATCCCGAACGGGACTGCCAGCGCATTGTCTATCTGGTCGGCGCATATGAATTTCCGTTTACCATCCAGCGCTCATTAGAATTCGCGCTGTTTCGCACCTTCGCCGTCCCCAGCATCGCCAGACTGCTGGTGGAAACCGGCCAGTTTGCCTCACACGGACAGAAGCGTTACGACGACACCGCGCTAATCGTTGCAGAGTTTTCCGAATACGGCTATGAGAGCGAACGCGGTCTGGCCGCCATCCGCCTCATGAACCAGATGCACCGCCGCTTCAACATCTCGAACGATGATTATCTGTATGTGCTGTCCACCTTCATTCTGGAGCCAATCCGCTGGAACAGGGCGCTGGCATGGCGTCGCGCCACCGAGAAAGAGAATCAGGCCAGTTATTATTTCTGGCGTGAAATCGGACGCCGCATGGGGATTAAAAATATCCCGGCCTCACTCGAAGCCTTTGACCAGTTCAATCGCGATTATGAGCGCCAGCACTTTGTGAACAATCCGCACAGTGAAGCCGTCGCCCGCGATACCGTCCGCGTGTTCACAAGCTGGGTCCCGGCCTTGCTGCGACCTGCCGTGCGCTGGGGCATCTACGCCCTGCTGGATGATCCGCTGCGCGAGACATTCGGCTTCCCCAAAGCACCGCGCTGGCTGACATGGACGCTGTTTAAGCTGATGCGCGTGCGTGCCGGTCTGATGCGCCTTCTGCCACCCCGCCGGACGCCATTCTCGCTCACCCGCCACCGCAACCGCAGCTATCCCACCGGCTACACGCTCGACCAGCTCGGCCCGGTGAAATCAGACCACCACGAAAGCACTGTTCACTCATGAAACGAATTCACACCATTTG
>CAYNDH010000275.1:0-4728 GCA_964395665.1 uncultured Anaerolineaceae bacterium | reverse complement strand
CCACCTAAATCTCTCCCCGGCGCAACAAGTTGCACAGACAGGGGAGGACTTTTACGGCTTCGGTGACCTGCTTTTCCGCCTCAAAATCCCTTAACCTGGTGCATATGGGACATGTTTCAGCGTGTCCGCTATTCGTGTGTAAGGTGATGCAGGACGCAATGTATTGCGCCTCTACATCCGACCTTTACGCGATACAGGGCAGCCCTATTCCTCACCCTTCGGACGTGACGCCACCAGCGCCACCCAATCACCTTTCTGCACCGTCGAGCCGTCCTGTTTGATGATCTTCGCGCCGAACGTCACCAGCCCGCCGCCCAGACGCGCCGCGTCCTTCAGTTCCTTCACCTCAAGCTCGACATGAATGGTATCACCGATGAAGACCGGCGCACTGAATTTCATATTGATCTCGCGGAAGGCCAGCACCGTTTTCTCCAGAAACCCAAGCTGATAGGCCTGCCCGACGGCATAGCTGATGGTCAGCATCCCGTGGGCGATGCGCTGGCCGATCATGTGTGTTTTCATGTATTCCGCGTCGAAGTGCATCGGGTTGAAATCGCCGGTCAGTGCGCCGAACTGCACGATGTCGGCTTCGGTGATCGTCCGGGCGCGGGTGCGCATCTTCTGGCCGAGCTGATAATCTTCGTAATAAAGGCCGGTGGCGCTGTCGGATGTCATGGTTGAATGTCCCTTTATTCTGTAAAAAAAAGTGTCCATCATTTTAACGTAGGGGGCGTTGCGCGTCACGCGCTGGCTGACATCTCCGTTGAAAGGGCTTGTGTAGGGTCGGGATTCTTCCCGGCCCTGTGTACCAACAAAAAACGGCCACCTGAAAATCTCAGATGGCCGCTTTGTTTTTTGACTGAATGCAGGCTTTACTGCGCCTTTTCCTGATCGATGAACTTACGCAGCACGGTCTGGAGGATGCCGCCGTTGCGATAGTATTCGATCTCAATCGGCGTATCCACACGGGCGATGGCTTCGAAGGTCTTGACGTCGCCATCGGTGCCGGTGGCGCGGATCGTGACCTTCTGCTTCGGCTGGATCTGATCGTTCAGGTCCACGATGTCAAAGGTCTCATGCCCGGTCAGGCCGAGTGTCTGCCATGTGACACCCTGCGGAAGCTGAAGCGGCAGCACACCCATCATCACCAGATTGCTGCGGTGGATGCGCTCGTAGCTGGCGGCGATCACGGCCTTGACGCCGAGCAGGAAGGTCCCCTTCGCGGCCCAGTCACGGCTGCTGCCCATGCCGTAGTCGTGGCCGGCGAAGATCACCAGCGGCGTGCCGTCCTTCTGATAGTTCATGCCAGCGTCGTAGATCGACATCTGTTCACCGGTCGGCAGATAGTAGGTGACATTGCCTTCGCTGTCCGGCACCAGCGCGTTACGCAGGCGGATGTTGGCGAATGTGCCGCGTGTCATCACCCGGTCGTTACCGCGCCGTGCGCCGTAGCTGTTGAAGGCCTTCTTCTCGACGCCCTGTGCCAGCAGATACTGTCCTGCCGGGCTGTTGACCGCGATGTTACCCGCCGGTGAGATATGGTCGGTCGTCACCGAGTCCCCGAACATCGCCAGTGCGCGTGCGCCGCTGATCGGCTCAATCGGCGAGGCGGCGGCGGGCATATCGACGAAGAACGGCGGTTCCTGAACGTAGGTGCTGTTTTCGTCCCACTGATAGACCTGTGTGTTGGCCCCTTCGATCGCGTTCCACATGGCGTTGCCGGTGTAGACGTTGCCATACTGCTCGCGGTACATCTCCGGCGAGATCGAGGTCTGGATCGTTTCCAGAATCTCATCCTGCGTCGGCCAGATCTCCGACAGCATGACCGGCTGGCCTTCCTTGTCGTAACCGATCGGCTCGTTCATCAGGTCGATGTCCACCGTACCGGCCAGCGCATAAGCGACGACCAGCGGCGGCGATGCCAGATAGTTGGCCTTCGCCTGCGAATGGATGCGGCCTGTGAAGTTGCGGTTCCCACTCAGGACAGACGTCGCGACCAGATCACCTTCAGTCACGGCGGATGCCACATTTTCAGGCAGCGGACCGCTGTTGCCGATGCAGGTCGCGCAGCCGTAGCCGACGACGTTAAAGCCCAGTGCATCGAGATACGGTGTCAGCTCGGCCTTTTCGAGATATTCCGTCACCACACGCGAACCGGGGGCCAGGCTGGTCTTGACGTAGGGCTTGCGCTCCAGTCCGCGTTCCACGGCTTTCTTGGCGACCAGCCCCGCGCCGATCATGACCGACGGGTTGCTGGTATTGGTGCAGGATGTGATCGACGCGATGATGACCGCGCCGTGTCCGATGTCAGTGGTATGGCCGTTATCGTGAATGGTTGCGGTACGCTTCAGCTCTTCTTCGTTGAGTTCATAGCCGCGTGATGCCGTCGGTGCGACCAGTGTATCTTCGAATTTGGCCTTCATCTCGCGCAGCAGGATGCGGTCCTGCGGGCGCTGCGGACCGGCCATGCTCGGTTCAACCGTCGCCAGGTCGAGTTCGACCACATCGCTGAAGATCGGATCGGCCATATCATCGGTGCGGAACAGGCCCTGTTCTCTGCTGTAGCGCTCGATCATCGTGATCAGTGTTTCTTCACGACCCGTGCGGCGCATGTAGCTCAATGTTTCCTCGTCCACCGCGAAGAAGCCCATGGTCGCGCCGTATTCCGGGGCCATGTTCGCAATCGTCGCACGGTCCGGCAGGCTCAGCTTGCCGACGCCAGTGCCGAAGAACTCGACGAATTTATCGACCACGCCGCGCTTACGCAGGATTTCGGTGACGACCAGCACCAGGTCGGTCGCGGTCGCGCCTTCCGGCAGTTGACCGGTCAGTTTGAAGCCGACAACCTGCGGCATGAGCATGTAAATCGGCTGGCCGAGCATCGCGGCTTCAGCTTCGATCCCGCCCACGCCCCAGCCCAGCACGCCGAGACCGTTGATCATCGTCGTGTGGCTGTCGGTCCCGACCAGTGAGTCGGGCAGGGCGATCTTTTCGCCGTCTTCTTCGTAAATCTGGACGATCTTCGCCAGATATTCCAGGTTCACCTGATGGACGATACCGGTGGCCGGTGGCACAGCGGTAAAGTTGCGGAAGGCCTTCTGCCCCCAGTGGATGAATTCATAGCGTTCGCGGTTGCGTTCGAACTCGATTTCGGAGTTGATTCGCAGCGCCTGCGGCATCCCGAAGGTATCGACCTGCACCGAGTGGTCAATCACCAGATCGACCGGGATTTCAGGGTTGATGCGGGCCGGATCGCCGCCCATGCGCACCATGGCGGAACGCAGTGCGGCCAGATCGACCAGACACGGGACGCCGGTGAAGTCCTGAAGGATGACACGCGCCGGTTTGAACGGGATTTCACGACTCGGAGCTTCAGTCGGGTTCCAGCTCGCCAGTGCGACCACATCGTCACGGGTAACGGACCGCTCATCGAGATTTCGCAGCGCATTTTCCAGCAGGATCTTGATGCTGAAGGGCAGCTTATCGACGTGCCCGACGCCCTGTTCGAATAACCGGTTAAGGCGATAGATCACTGCCTCACCGCTGCCGGTGTCGAATGTCCCGCGTGCGCCAAAGCTGTCTACTTTATTGGACATGGCGTTTTCCTTAATTTAATTCATGCAAACGAAAATTTACCGGATACCCTACCGTTTAGCTGTAAGATCAGAAGTATGAAGCTGCCGGAGGGGCCAGACTGGATACAGTACCGACTCATGTTGATGTGGTGGAGGAGTATCCGGAAAGATAGCATCATTTTACCCTATTTTGTCTTATAATGAAAACTGATATTCTTTATAGTATTTATTAGGATTGTCAATATATGCAGATCCTTGACCTGCACAAATGTCAGATCTTCTACACCGTGGCCCGGTTGGAGAGTTTTACCAAAGCGGCGCAGGCCCTCAATATGACACAGCCTACCGTCAGCCAGCAGGTCGCAGCGCTGGAAGCGGCGCTGAATGTCGAACTGCTGGAGCGCAGCACGCGCCATCTGCGGCTGACCGAAGCCGGAGCGGTGCTGTATCGCTACAGTGAGCAGCTTCTCACCCTGTCGTCCGAAGCGCTGGACGCAGTGCAGGCCGCCGCCGGAGTTGCCGTGCAGACCCTGAAGCTCGGCGTCGGCCATACACTGGCGACCTATCTGCTGCCGGTGACGCTCAGCCGCTATCGCAGCCTGTATCCCGATGATACCGTGCGTCTCAGCGTCGGCAATACCGGCGAACTTCTCGAACTGCTGATCTCTGGCGCGATTGATGTGGCGCTGGTCGGCTCTCCGGCGGATCATGCGGAGATCCTCACCGAGTCGTTTATGCATGACCGGCTGGTGGTGATCGTCAGCCCGGCGGATGAATGGGCCAGCCGTGCAGCCGCCACGCTGGATGATCTGCGCGGGCGTCTGCTGCTGACCCGTGAACCCGGCTCGGCCCTGTATCGCACCATCGCGCAGTTAATGGGTGAGGATTATCTCAACAGCGAAGGCGTGATCCTGCTCGGCGAGACCGAAGCCATCAAGCGCAGTGTGGAGCTTGGCCTGGGTGTGGCACTGATCCAGAGCATCGCCATCGAGCGCGAAACCGCCGCCGGGACGCTGCGTTCGCTGGCCCTGTCTGATGCAGATGATACCCGCACCTACCTGATCGCCACCCGCAAGCGGACGAAGCTCAACGCCGCCGCCGAACGCTTCATCGACGTGCTGCGCGAAGTGACGCATGTGTGAGCGCAGCAGTC
>CAYNDH010000274.1:0-4752 GCA_964395665.1 uncultured Anaerolineaceae bacterium | reverse complement strand
GCTGGCTAGGGTTTTCAAACGGAGGGTTGAAAACGCCTTACTGCCTCCGCAATTGGGAGCGCTACGTCGCTGTCACCAGATGCTTTTCGGCCTGACGGCGGCGATAGCCTACGGGTGCTGGCTGTGGATGCTGGGTGTATGCCTTGATAATCGCTTCCAGATAGGTCGCGACCGGCGTGTACTGCATCTCCAGTTCGCGTTTGCTCAGGCTGTTATCAAGGCTGGACATCCACCGTTCGCTGAAGGGTGAGCAGTCCGGCAGGAAACCGTTACTTTCCAGCACATCACGCTCTACGCGCACCACATGCGCTTCCATCCCCATGATCTGCGCCATCGTGTTGAGGAATTCTTCCAGCGAGAGCGTCTCATCCTGTGAGATGTTGTAGGCTTTGCCTCTGGTCTTGTCGCCCCGGTCGATCACACGGTGAATGGCTTCAATGACATCATGCACATAGATGTGCCTCAGGTGATGGTTCGGCGTATCCGGTGCAAGGATCGGGCCGCCGTCCCTGATGCGCAGATAGTAGCTGTACAGCCGCTGGAAGGTATCGCGCTCGCCGTTTGTCATGGGGATACGCAGCGAGGTGTACGGGAAGCCATAGTCGTTGAAGGCCGCGCTCAACACATCTTCAACCTGACTCTTTTCATAACCATAAAGATATTCTTCATAATCATAGGTATTGAGCGGCGGAGCAGGCAGCAATGGGGCGGCGTAATCGGTCTCTTTAAACGGGCGCTCGATGCCCTGCCGCACCAGATAGACCTGCCCGGTGCTGATGAAGATGTAATGGCCGACGGCATCCCGCAGGAGCTGGGTGACGACTTCGGCTTCTTCGCCGCGATAGAGGACCATATCAACTGCGACATCGAAGCTGCGACCGTGCAGGGCGCGCCGAAGCTGCTGGGGATCGGTGCGGTCAGCGCGCAGCCGTGGGATATCGGCTGGCAGATCTTCCTGCGAGACGCCCCGATTCAGCAGTGTGACCTGATGTCCGCGATCCACCAGACTTTGAGTCAGGTGATAACCGATGTTGCGCGTGCCGCCAATAATCAGAATATTCATTATCTCTTCCTTAGGAGTCTTTAGTCTCTGTGCTGATGCAGGCGCACGCCTATTTGCTACAGATCAATCGCCTGTCAATCGCTTATCAATGCAGATCACAAAACATCTTGTATTATAAGCAAAAATTCAGGACTTTTGGTCATATCAGCATAGACTCTCTCACAGAATAATGATAAGATAGGCCTGTTCTAAGGACGGGGTGTAGCGCAGTTGGTAGCGTGCTACGTTTGGGACGTAGAGGTCCCGGGTTCGAGTCCCGGCACCCCGACTGGACAGCCTCAACTGAATACGCGGGTATGGTGTAGTGGTAACACACGACCCTTCCAAGGTCTTGTCATGGGTTCGAGTCCCATTACCCGCTCACCCCAAAAAGCGGAGCATGATAACATGCTCCGCTTTTTTGTCTCTGTCAGGTTTGTCTGTCTTCAGCGTTTACGCTTCAGAGGATGTGCTGTTACTGAGGCTGTAATAGGAGCGCATCCCCCGGATGAAAATATCGATCATGCGCTCATAGCTCTCATCCGGATCAGCAGGCCGGACGAAACCAACCGCCCTTTCCAGATCGACGAACCCGTGCATCATGCTGCCCAGTGTGCGCATCATGTGGAGTGATTCCCGTTCGGTCAGGCCATAATTCATCATGACTGACAGCGTGATCGCGACGAATGTCTCCCATGCAGTTGAAATCGGCGGCTCTTTGACGCGGTCCAGTTGCAGCGTTGGCGAGTAAAGCCCGGGATGAGTACGGGCGAAATCACGGTAACCGAGGGCGACACCGCGCAGGGCGGCTTCACTGGTTTTCCCTTTGATGGCCTTCTTGACGTGCTCGGTCAGGAGTTCGACCCCTCGAAGTCGCATTCTGTCCCGCAGGTCACTGACGCCTTCAATATAGTTAAATAGTGAGGGTGGTTGTGAGTTCAACCGTTTGGCGGTCTCAACCAGCGTGACCGCTTCGAAGCTTGTCTCATTGGCAATTTCGATGGCGACTTGAACGATGTTCTCTATATAGAGTTTTCGTGGGCGCGGCATAAAACTCTCAACGGATTTAATAAGTTTACAAGGGATTTAGTTAATTTAGCCTTGCGCTGGACTATTTTGCAAATATTTTTACCTTGTTCACATATTAACCTTAAATAAGACATGCCTCTGCTGTTGAGGCATGAGGCATCGAAATATCCTAAGCGAACCGGGATTTTCAGGCTGAGATGATGCACCCGCCTGTCGCAGATGGAGCAGATATTTCGCAGGCTAAGTGAGGCGAAAGGGTGATAAACAGATCAGGTTATCGTTTCCTCTTCAACGGAAAACTGCCCCATCCCCTTCAGGATCAACTGGCTGCACATGCGCGCCATCTGCTCCACAGGATAGGGCATATCATTTTCCAGCCACCAGATCAGCATACTGAGTTCTGACGCGGCCATATAATTCGCGACGACGTCCACGGGGAAATCGCTGTTCCCGGCTTGCAGATCATCGGCGTGCATGGTGCGAATCTTGGTCGCCATATATTCGCGCACATGGCGCACCATACGGATCGCCCCGTGACCCTGCAGGATGATCTGATAGAGATCGGCATGTTGGCGGGCGTGTTCAAATACCAGCCGGATCACGCGTTCATTGCAGACGGGATCAAGCGGATTGTCATCGATCTGCGAAATCTCCGCCGTAATGCTCTCCATCATCCCGTCCAGGGTCGCCGTCAGTAATTCTTCCTTGTCCTTATAATTCAGATAAAAGGTCGCACGACGCAGGCCAGCACGGTCAGCGATATCCTGAATGGTGATCGAGTCATAGCCCTGTTCCATCAGCAGGCTGATAAATGCGTCGCGCAGTAAGGCGCGGGTACGCACGACACGGGGATCAAGCTGGCGCTGGCTGGCGCGCTGGTCACGGGCGGCCTGATAAGTCATGATTTACACTTTCCAATGTTATATACATATGTCAATTATAGTACGCGCTGTGCCAACTGCATGTTGACTCTCATTCGGCGTTTTCTATATCATATCCGTACAGTTTGTCAAAAAATGTACATCATGTCAAATACACACAGGTGACAACCATGCAGCAGACAACCCAACAAACCGACCAGCAGCGCGTGATCCCCGGGCCGAAGGGAAACCTGATCCTCGGTAACGCAGGGGATTTTGGCCGCGACTCGATCGGTTTCGCGCACGAGATGTTCGAGCGTTACGGCGATGTCGTCGCCATTCGCTTTGCCAATATGAAGGCGTATATGATGCGCCACCCTGATCATGCGCATCAGGTGCTGGTTTCAGAGGCCAGCAAATTTCATAAATCCCCGGTCTACCGGCTGGTGCTGGGGCGCTTTCTCGGAGAAGGGCTGCTGACCAGTGAGGATTCCTTCTGGCGGCGTCAGCGTGCGATGACACAGCCGGCCTTCCACACCAAACGCATCCAGGGCTATGGTGATGTGATGGTGGAATACACCGGTCGCCTGCTGGATGAATACAGGCCGGGACAGGTGCGCGACATCAATCAGGATATGATGCGCCTGACGCTGAATATCGTCTCCAGGACGCTGTTTGATGCCGAGATGGATGCCAACGCTGGCCGTGTCAACGAAGCTCTGACCGCCGTGCTGCACGCTTCCAATGACGTGATGAACAGCGGCTTTATCATCCCGCAGTGGGTTCCGATCCCGCGCAACCGGCGCATTGCGAAGGCTGTGCGTGAACTGGATGCGATCATCAATCAGATTATCGCTGAACGCCGCGCCACCGATGAGGATAAGGGCGACCTGCTCTCGATGCTGCTGCAGACCGAAGATGCAGATGGCGAACGCATGACGGACAAACAGGTGCGTGATGAAGCCGTGACGCTGTTCCTTGCCGGTCATGAGACCACCGCTAATGCCCTGACGTGGACCTGGTATCTGCTCTCACAGCATCCTGAAATCGAAGCGAAGCTGCACGCAGAAATCGACCGTGTGCTGGAAGGCCGCACTCCGACACTGGCTGATCTGCGCCAGTTGGAATATACCGAGATGGTGCTGAAGGAATCGATGCGACTGTATCCGCCAGTGCCGAGCTTTGGCCGTCAGGCGACTGAAGATGTCCTGATCGGTGATGTGCCGGTCGAAAAAGGCCGCATCATCATGATCAGCCCGTCGGTGCTGCACAGTGATCCGCGCTGGTGGGATCGTCCCGAAGAATTCCGCCCGGAGCGCTTTGCTAAAGGCACCGAAGAGCCGCGCCACAAGTACGCCTATCTGCCGTTTGGCGGTGGGCCGCGTGTCTGCATCGGCAACAACTTCGCGATGATGGAAGGCGTGCTGGCAATGGCGACGATGGCACAGCGCTATCAGATGCGCTTTGTAGCGGATAATCCTGTGATCCCGAATGCGGCGATCACGCTGCGCCCGACACATCCGATGCACATGCGGATTGAAGCGCGTCAGGCGCAGGCCGTCGGCCTCAACAGTACAGAGGTGGAAGCGGTTCAGGCGTAAGAGTTTTCACCTGTAAATTGGGTCGGAAGAATCCGGCGTGTAAAGCGTATTTGTTGGTACGCATGGGCCGGAAGAATCCGGCCCCTACGATTCCGCGTTGCAGCAGTTCGCTGCACTATACTGCTGCAATCTGCGCGACATTTCGGATGTTCAGGTTCAAATCGGCTTGTTGCTGCTGCTGCTGCACACAAAGTTTATGCCGCAGCAATGGGTGAATAGC
>CAYNDH010000273.1:0-4758 GCA_964395665.1 uncultured Anaerolineaceae bacterium | reverse complement strand
ACACAAAAACCGGCTTGCAGAGGCGCATTATGATCGAAACGTCAACAGAACCTAAGAGATGTCAACTATCTCTAAACGCATTCTTTTTGTTGTATTCTCGCTATTCGCTGGAAGTATCATCGCTTTCTCTGCTGTTGTAGCCGATTCGTTTAATGTATGTCTGGAAGATGGTATCACGCCCTGTCGTTGGTTTGTCACTGGAACAAGTGACTGGATTAGCGCGCCGCCACCGTTTCCGGGTGAGGTACAGGCTTCTACTGCACCGAATCCTCAGAATGCACCTGTCGCCAATGTGGTTATTCGGGGTTGGGATCGGAATAGATGTATGTTTATCAAAGCTGAAGATAAGTGTAATTCCGGCTCATGCGGAACGCAGTATGCGTTTATCACAAGCCCTCCGGCTGGTATTGACTACTTTGCTACAAAGCATGTGGCGAGATCCAGTCAAGAAGAAGAAAACTGGTTCACCAGTGCCAGTGGCCTGCATACCGGTAAACCGTTTTTCAACGGTACTGCATACGGCTGTGGGTAGCGACAACTCACTGATTTTGATAAGTAGATCGATATGGAACACCGCTTTTGTGCGGTGTTCTTTTTATTTAGTCATGCTTTTACAGCGTAAACAATGTCTTAGAAATCCCCTGCACGCGTTGACTCCGCCCCGTAGTCCCTTACAATATTAATAAAGAAGGATAGAACGTTTGTCTATCCGATTCTGCAAGGTTAAATAGATGAACCGGGTGGTATCATTGACTGTTACCTCATGTTGAGGTGACGCTCACTCTAGAAGACCACCCTGAAACACAGAAATCCATCGAGGCGTAAATGGCAAAGGATTACTACAAAACACTCGGCGTTGATCGAAACGCTGACGAAAAAGAGATCAAACGCGCCTTCCGCAAACTGGCGAAAAAGCATCACCCAGACGCAAATCCCGACGATCCTACTTCTGAAGCCAGGTTCAAAGAGATCAATGAGGCGTATGAAGTACTGGGTGACACGGAAAAGCGTTCCATGTATGACCGGTTCGGGCCGGATTTTGCGCGTTATTCCGGTATGCCGAATAATGGCGGCGGCACGGGTGCGCCCGGCGGCGGTTTTTATAATACCACCGTTGACGGTCAGGGAGCGGACTTTGAAGACCTGCTGAAGAATATCTTCGGCGGGGGCGGGTTCGGTGGTTTTGGTGGACGCGAAACCCGCACACGCAGCCAACCGACGAACCCTTTTGGCGATATTAAGGGCCGCGATATTGAGCAGCCGGTGCGTATCACCCTGCGCGAAGCCTATGACGGGACGATGCGCTATATCAACACCGGCGAACGCCGCATCAAGGCTGATATTCCGGCGGGTGTCACCGATGGCACGAAAGTCCGGCTGGCGAAGGAAGGCGAACCCGGTCCGGGCGGCCCCGGCGACCTGTACCTGATCATTGAGGTGGAGCCGGATCGCCAGTTTGCACGGGATGGCGCGGACCTGACGACCGATGTAAAAGTCGATATATTCACCGCCATGCTGGGGGGCGAAGTCGAAGTGCCCACCATGACGCGCCCGGTGAAGGTGACGATCCCACCCGGCACACAGTCTGGCCGCAGGCTCCGCCTGACGGGTAAGGGGATGCCGATCATGCGTCAGAAGGGCGAGCATGGCAATCTCTACGCTCATATGCTGGTTACCGTGCCAACCAATCTGACGGATGAGCAGAAGCAGATGGTCGAAGCCCTGCGTGATAGTTTTAAATAGCCCTGGTGACAATCAATCAGCGGTGGAGCATAGGTTGGACGACCGTCCGCCGGATACTCCACCGCTTTTGCTTTTAGGCCGTATAAGCGCTGCACACGTTGCATAAGCCGCATAGATTGCATAAACTGCACAACCATGCGTCATACAGGTTGATATTCGGGAACCTCATGCGAAAAATATCCTTTGTTCGACTTCCAGCCCTGATGCTGATCGCCCTGCTCACTATGGCGGCGCTGACCGGCTGCACGGCTGAAACGGCGTCTGTCCTGCCGACGGATGCGATCCGCAGCACACCGGCGGACTCGCTGCCCGTGAGTGTCAACAGCCAGCAGCAGCCCACCCTTCCCACAGCCATTCCGCAGGAAATCATCGATGCGGCTGATGCTGAATATCTGCTGCTGACCAACATCTACGAGCGCACCTCACCGTCGGTGGTCAATATCGAAGTGGTGGCGCGTAACAGTAACGAATTTCGTCTGCTGGATATTTCCGGCGGGTCCGGTTTTATCTATGACCGTCTCGGCAACATCGTGACCAACGCGCACGTCGTCAAAGGGGCGGAAGAGATCCGCGTGACGTTCAATGATGGCTATCTCGCGACCGCGACACTCAAAGGTATCGACACCTACAGCGATCTGGCCGTGATTCAGGTCAAGGTTGATTCGTCCCGACTGCTGCCGCTGCGACTGGGCGATTCGGATACGGTGCGCGTCGGTGAACGCGCAATCGCTATCGGCAATCCGTTCGGCCTTGCCAGCTCGATGACGGTGGGCATCGTCAGCGGTGTCGGGCGCAATCTGCGGTCGGCTGAATTGATCGACGCGGAAAACTCCATCCCCGGCTTCCAGAATCCGGCCATTATCCAGACCGATACCCAGATCAATCCGGGGAATTCCGGCGGCCCGCTGTTTAACTCTCAGGGCGATGTGATCGGCGTCAATACCGCCATCCGCAGCTCCAGCGGCGTCTTTGAGGGAGTCGGTTTTTCAGTCCCCGTGAACACGGTTAAACGTGTCGTGCCGGAACTGATCGAAAAAAGCTATGTCGAGTATGCATGGCTTGGGGTAGATGCGCAGTCTCCATCCGGCGGATACGGTGTTGCGGCGCTGGCCGAAACCCTCAATCTGCCGGTCAATGAAGGTGTGATGATCGAGAATGTCGCGCCTGATTCGCCAGCATCCAACGCGGGGCTTCAGGGCGGCACACGTGAGGTGCGCGTCCGCGAAGCGCCGGTCTGCGTGGGTGGTGATATTATCGTGGCGATTGACAATGTGTATATCCGCAATCTGGATGAACTGCTGGCCTATCTGGTCGTCAACAGCCATCCGGGGGATACGGTCACGCTGCGGATCGTGCGCGGGGATGAGACCTTCGATGTGCCTGTGCATCTCGAATCGCGCCCGGCCAGTTATGAGCCGCGCCGCTGTGGACAATCCTAGGATTGTGGGTTAATCGTAAGACAGTCAGCCAGAGGAGAGTGACCGATGTATGGATTATTTGGAAAGATCATTACGCATCCGGGGCAGCGCGACGCCCTGATCAGTATTCTGCTGGCGGGGATGACACCCGCGCAGAATATCGAAGGCTGTTACCTGTACGTCGTCGGCACTGCGCCGGATGATGAGAACGGCATCTGGGTGACCGAAGTCTGGAGAAGTCAGGCGGATCATCAGGCGTCACTGACGAATGAAGCGGTCAAAGAGATGCTTCGTCAGGGCGGCCCAATGATTGCAGGTGTATCGAACCGGGTCGAGTTTACGCCGTTGGGTGGCATCGGCCTGCCAGACCAGACTGACAGCTAGAACTGATCAGCATCGTCGGGCAGATCCGCTGCGACATCCGGCGGGATGTCCTGCACACCGGTTTCACCGGCTCGCTGACGGGCGTCCGCCAGATCATCACGCTCGCCGACCTGAATCCGTGTGAAGCTTCGATGTGACGCAATCGCGATCGCATGGGCCGAGACTGGCGCGGACAGGATCAGGAAGCCGATCAGGACAAGCCCCTTAAGGAAGATCTCCGGCACGAAGATGACGGTCCCAAGAATCAGGAAGGCGACGCCGAGTGTCGCGACCTTGCCCGCCGAATGAATGCGGGTGAAGACATCCGGGAAGCGAAACAGGCCGATGACACCCACTGTCGAGAAGACGACGCCCACCCACACGAAAATCAGGCCCACATACGGCATCAGGTCGTCCATCAGAACAAGCGCCCTTCACTCAGATAACGGGCGATTGCCAGCGTGCCAACGACTGAAAACGCGGCCAGTGCGATCCCGACATCAATCAGCAGTGTCGAGCGCTGGTTCAGCGACAGGGCGACGATAATCCCGATCAGAACCGCCGTCATGGTGTCAATCGCCTGAAGACGGTCCGCCGGAGACGGCCCCCGCAGCACACGGAAGCTGCACGCCAGCAGCAGGATCACCATCACGATCAGGGCAAGGTTCAGGCTGATGTCAATTAATGGATTTCCACTCATCCGACAATCCTTTTCAACAGTTTAAGCCGCCGCTCCTGCTGATTCCGCAGGATGTTGTCGGCGTCGTCTATATCCAGACAGTGTACGTACAGGATGTGATTCTGTTCGTCGAAATCAACCACCAACTGCCCCGGTGTGATCGTAATGCCATGGGCTGATAGCCCGGCGATCAGTGAACGCGAATCGCCGATTTCCATGCGCACAATCCCCGGATTGATGGGCCGTATGCCGAATACCCGCAGGAAGACATCGATGGCGGAGACGAAAATATCCCACAACAGGATCAGCAGATAAATCAGGGCGGCCACAAACTGGAATGGCAGCCGGAAGGCATCAAAGCGGGGGCTGCGGCGGCGCAGAAACGATACCGCCAGGATAAGGCCAATCCCATAACCGAGCGCGAAGCCTTCCAGATTGACCTGCTGTGTGAGGATCATCCAGCCGATAGCCGGGAGAAGGGCCAGCAGGATAACGCGTATGATAAACGAGAACATCGATACTCCTGTTTGTATTATCGGCATGGGTCCGGGATAG
>CAYNDH010000272.1:0-4848 GCA_964395665.1 uncultured Anaerolineaceae bacterium | reverse complement strand
GCTGACAGGCAGTGCTGCCCGTCAGACGGCGATATCACGCTGCTGGAACATCACAAGGGCGGCGGCCACCAGCACGGCAGTCCCCACCAGCAGCACCACCACGCTGCCCCCGCTGATTCCCACAATCAGCACATTCATCGCATCATAATGTCGGAAAAACGACAGGCTGCCCAGCGCATCGCCCGCCGCATTATTCGCCATCGATCCAAGGATGTCAATCAGATAACTGGCGACGACGAATCCACCGGCCAGCGCTGCTGCGGTCCCACGCCGCCGCACGATGACCGCTGCCAGTGTCGTGACGGCCAGCACCAGCACTCCACTGGGGAACATATTCAGCGAACTGGTAAGCAGCGTGCTGATCTCCAGCGGCTGTGCATGGACATTCATCGCCCTGCCGGCCACCAGCCCGATGAAGCCCAGCAGGATAATCAGCAGGATCAGCAGTGAATACGCCAGAAATCTTTCGACGATGATGCGCCAGCGCGGAAGCGGCAGGCTCAAAACCATATCCAGCACGCCGCTGTCCTCTTCAGACGCGGTGATATTCAGCCCGGCCAGCACCGCATAAACGGCGATCACCAGAATAATATACAGAAAATATGAGTAACCGAGAAATCCTTCCGGTGTGCCGATCAGCCCGACATCTTCCAGCCCGAAAGCGGACATCACGACGGATGGCACGGTTTGCAGCAGGCTGACATACTGCTGAAGCGCCTGCTGATCGGGCAGGATCAGCAGGGCGATGATGCCGTAGACGATGATCCCAAGCCCCCAGTAGACCGCCGCCCGCCAGTGACGGCGAAGTGTCTCGAAAAATACCGCGCCTGCCATTATCTCTGCTCCTTTACACGGGTGTCCTGCAGATCAGCCTTCGCCTGACCGCTCGATTTGTCGCCGTAGAACGCAAGGAAGATCTCTTCCAGCGTCGGTTCCTTGACATGGATATTCACAACATATTCCGGCCCGAAGGTGCGCAGCAGTGGATCGAAATCACCGGCCAGCCGCAGCCGTACCTGATTGCCTTCGGTTGTGATCTCACTGACACCCGGCACATGCACCAACAGACTCGCGTCCACCGTCTGGCGGAAGGTCAGCGTGACCCAGCGGAAATCGGTATGCGTCAGCTTCGAGACATCTTCCACGGCCTGAAGCCGTCCGTCGCGCAGGATCGCCACCCGCTCACAGATCGCCTGTACCTCTGACAGCACATGTGATGACAGGAAGACGGTGCGCCCTTCGTCGCGCCATTCGCGCATCATGTCGATGAAGATCTGCTGCATCAGCGGGTCGAGACCGCTGGTCGGTTCATCCAGAATCAGCAGTTCTGGCCGGTGCATCAGCGCCAGAATCAGCCCCAGCTTGCGCCGGTTGCCGGTCGAGAAATCATGCACGCGTCGGCTCATATCGAATTCCAGCCGCCGTGCCAACTGCTGGACGTAATTCATATCCACGCTACCGCGCACCCGCCCCATATAGCGGATCACGTTCTCGGCGGTCTCTCCCGGCCAGAGGTTGAGTTCACCGGGGAGAAATCCGACACGCCGGTGAATTTCGACGCTGTCTTTCTGGGCATCCATCCCCAGAATGGTCGCCTTGCCAGCCGTAGGCCGGATAAAATCCATCAGGATGCGGATCGTCGTCGTCTTGCCCGCGCCATTTGGCCCCAGATAGCCGAAGATCTCACCCTGCCGCACTTCCAGCGTCAGATCATCCAGCGCCGGTGCTGATTCGCGCCCCGGATAGTGTTTCGTCAGCCCTTCGGCCTGAATCACTGCGCCGCCGGGGGATCGTGTCTGTATCGCTGCCATGTTGTCTGTATCATCCTTTCCCTGTTTGTGAGGCGGACACCGCCGTGTCCCTGTGCCAGATGCGTTTATTCGCGATTGCTGGAGGCGTTCTGCTGTTTACGCGCTGCCAGCATCTGCTGCCCGATCCGCAGCCACTGAAGCAGCATCTCTTTGCCCTGTGCGCGATTCCCGCCGCCTTCCGGTGATAGTCCGCGCTCCAGCAGATCAGACAGCGCCGGGCCAATATCATTCAGCGCGACCTGATCTTCTGGCAGCAGATAATCATCAATCACCAGCACGCCATAGCGGATGATGCCCAGCAGATAGAAGACATGCTGCGTGCTGATGTCGTCGCGAACAATGCCCTTTGCCTGAAGCTCGCGCACAAAATCACGGGTGAGGCCGCTGCCCATTTTGAAGATGGGCGAGTCGCTCATGCGCCGTATCAGATCGCCCAGCACCCGCCGGTCACGCGTCAGCAGTGCGCGCAGCAGTGGGTTCTCGCCAGTGATCTGCATCATCGTGTGATAGACACTGAAGAACGACTCGACGGTGAGCGTGCCATCATCGACCGCTGTCAGCAGACGATTTATCACGTTTTCGCTTTCGTAATAAACCAGTTCCTCAAACAACGCTTCCTTACTCTCGAAGTGCAGGTAAATCGCGCCCTTTGAGATCCCTGCCGCTTCCGCAATATCCAAGATCGTGGTTTTGTCGTAGCCATAGCGCACGATCAGTTCGCTGGCAGCGGCCAGAATGCGCCGTTCCCGTTCGGGATTTATCGCGTTGTCGGTTGTTTTTCGTTTCATTCAGTACCCTGTGACTATTTGACCGGAATTGTTTTATTGGTCAAAATTGTATCACAGATTTGTGATTTTGTGTGTAAAGTCGTCTGAAATGAGACGAACGCCGGTGGTACACATGGTCGGGATTCTTCCCCACCCTACATCCATCGAACACCTGCCTTTGAAAACCAGGGGATGGGGGATTTTCCGACATTTTAAATACCATCTCACAGGGATAAGTCAGCCAGCCGTGTTAAGATTGCGGCGTGCTGTCTTTATCGTAATGAGGATCTGTGATGTCCAGCCCTGCTCAACTGCCCGTCGTCGAACGGTTTGAAACCAGTACCGGTGTCCGCATTTATCGCCTGCCACTTGATGTCTTTCGCAGCGGATTTATCGGTTACAGCTATGTCGTCCTGAATGCCGGTGAACCGACCCTGATCGATACCGGCTCTGGTTATCCGCCGAGCAACGAAGATCTGCTGGACGGCTTCGAAGCGATCCGCGAAAATTTCGGTGAGCCGCTGCACCTGCGCGATATCCGCCGCATCATGGTGACGCACGGCCATATTGACCATTTCGGCGGCGTGGCGTTCGCGCTCGAACAATCCGGCGCGAAGATCGGCATTCATGCACTGGACCGCCGTGTGCTGACCGCGTATGAAGAGCGTGTCACCATCGCCAGCAAGGATCTGCGGGTCTATCTGGAACGGGCAGGCATCATGGCCGAGAAAATCCAGACGCTGATGAGCCTTTATATGTTCGCCAAGATGCATGTGCGCTCGGTTCCGGTCGATTTCCTGCTGGAAGAAGAGACCGAGATCGACGGGATGCGCTTCATCCATACACCGGGCCACTGCTCCGGGCAGGTCTGCATCCTGATCGGGGATGTGCTGATCAGCGCCGATCACGTCCTTAGCCGCACCACACCGCATCAGGCGCCGGAAAGCATCACGCATTACACCGGCCTCGGACACTATCGCGAATCGCTGCACAAGATCGCACAGGTGGACGGCATCCGTCTTGCGCTTGGCGGACATGAGGACCCGATCACCGATTTCTATGCTCGCGTTGCGGCGCTGCATCGCAGCCACGAGCGCAAGCTGGAGCGTGTGCGTGACATCATCCGTCGCGCTGATGCGCCGCTTTCGATTGGGGCAATCACCAGAACCATGTATCCCGACAGCCAGCATTACGAAGAACTGCTGGCGATCGAAGAGGCGGGGGCGCACGTCGAATATCTCTACCAGCACGGGGAATTGTCGGTTGCCAACCTGGATGAAGTCGAGCGTGAAGATAACCCCGTGCTGCGCTATGTGATCGCCAGCTAACCCGGTCGGGCATCTGGCAGATCAACCCGGTCCGCTGTATAAGAGAATGATGATCAAACCTGAAATGACATTTCACCTTACAAATTTGAAAAATCCGCCTGATGATTTGTCGGAGATGTGTGTGTGGGGCATTCCTGACAACATTTTTGTGAGAAGGGTGGTCACGCTTCCCGAAAGAGCATGTACAATAAAGTCGAGACTTGAGCCGGATGTCCGTACCGGCCCAGAATCCTCATTGTGTTAACTCTTGTGACGGAGCGAGAAGTCCAGTGGAACCGATACTAGCGTTGATTATTGAGGACGATCACAGTCTGCGTGAGATCTATCGTCGCGTTTTAGAAAGCCTCGATATAAAGGTCGATGAAGCGATCAACGGGCAGGAAGCGGTGGAAAAGCTGGAAGGATATACACCGCACCTGATTATCCTGGATATGCTGCTGCCCTATCTCAGCGGCAAGGAACTGCTGGATGTCATCAGCAGCAATCCACGCCTTACAGAAACACAGATTGCGGTCGTCAGCTCCATGAAACAAACGGTGGAACTGATGCAGCAGTACCCGGATGTCTACTTCATCCAGAAGCCGATCCGCATCACGCAGCTGCGCGATCTGGTAGAAGAGATCATGCAGAAGATCTCATCCTGAAGGCTGGGCAGGGAATGCGGCGGATATGCCGTTGCATGTCCCATATGCACCAAGTTACGGCTTCGCAAGGCGGAAAATCCCCCTATCCCTGCATGCTTTGCAAGCTTCCCTTTCCCCCATTCCGCATCCGACGAGAAACGCATTCGTCGGACGCTCAGAAGCCATTTGGAAATTGGTTTCCGGGGCGGACAGGGCAGGCCCTGTCCCTACATTCGACGTATTTTTGTAGGGACAATGCCTGCATTGTCCGGCGGTTCTATAATATTCAGAACCATTTTCAGAATATTCAAAGGGTTTC
>CAYNDH010000271.1:0-4858 GCA_964395665.1 uncultured Anaerolineaceae bacterium | reverse complement strand
CTTCAGGTCAGATGTCATCATCATGTTGAAACACATTTGAAATGGTCAGAAGGTTCTTGTAGGGACGCCACACATGCTTGCATGTCCGGCGCGTCCGCATGTCCGGCGCGTCCGCATGTCCGGCGCGTCCGATGCAGGGTTAACCTGTAAATACGACATATCCTTATCCTGTTTTTCACTCGCAGGGCAATAATACGTCGATACGTCCTAACCTGGTATTTCGTAGGGACGCGCTTCTGTGCGTCCGCCGTAAACCAGGATAAGAAAATATACGCTCGAAAATTATGGCCCTAAAACCCCCATCCCCTGGCCTTTCAGGAGTAGATATTTGCCTTTTTGACCCCTCCCTAGCCTTCCCCGATTTCGGGGAGGGGACAGGCGACGCTGTTTTTTAGCCCTCTCCATGAACGGAGTGAAATGGGGAGGGTGGCACACGCAGTGTGACGGGTGGGGTTAAAATCCTTAACCTGCTGCATATGGGACGATCAACGGACCGTCCACCACCCCTCACGCCATCTGCATGGCAGTGGAACGGCGAAGGATGATCGCGATCACAATCGGCGCTCCGAACAGCGCGGTCACGGCGTTAATCGGCAGGGTCAGATCATTCCCCGGCATTTCTGCGATCAGGGCGGCGGCCAGTGCCGCCGCGCTGCCGAGCAGCAGGCTGGCCGGGATCAGGACACGGTGATTATTGGTCCGCAGCAGGCCACGCGCCAGATGTGGCACCGCCACGCCCAGAAATCCGATCGGGCCGCAGAAGGCCGTAACCGTCCCGGCCATCAGTCCGACCACGCCGATAATCAGCAGCCGCGCCGACCGCACATCCACGCCCATGCTGCGCGCATAATGCTCACCGAGCAGCAGCGCGTTCAGCGTTTTGCCAAGCGTAAATGATCCTATCAGACCGATAATCAGCACCGGCACATACAGTTGAAGCTGGCTCCATGTCACGCTGCCGAAGTTCCCGAAGCCCCAACTGATGAACTGCTGAATGCGCTCCGGCACACTGAAATACATCAGCAGGCTGACGATTGCCGATGTCAGTGCGCTGAACATCAGCCCCATGATGAGCAGCGTGGCCGTCCCACGGGTATGACGCGCCAGCAGCAGGATCACCAGCAGCGTGCTGGCCGCGCCCAGGCTGGCCGCGCCGACCATCCCCAGATCACTGGCGAGACTTAGGCCGGTCAGCAGCGTGCCGCCGATTGAACCGGTCACCATGACGGCCAGCGCCACACCCAGGCTCGCGCCCGAACTGATGCCAAGGGTGAACGGATCAGCCAGCGGATTGCGGAAAAAGGTCTGCATCACCAGCCCGCTGACGCTCAATGCCGCGCCCGCCAGCAGCGCCGTGATCGCTTTCGGCAGCCGGAACTTCAGCACGATATTCGACCATGATACTTTTTCGGCCTCACCGCCCAGCAGCACGGTGACGATCTGCGAGAAGGGGATATTGACCGATCCCAGCGCCAGCACCATCAGAAACAGCATCACCACCAGCACCGCCGCTAATCCGAGAATCAGCCCGGTACGGGTACGCAGCACAGGCCGCGTCCGCCTGTCAGGACGCACGCTGGCGCGTACATCGGCGTTGCTGGACGGTCGGTTCGTGTGATCAAGGACGGATTGAGTCATGCTGACTTGTGCTTTCAGAATAATTGTTGGGGTGACCGGAGAGGAACCCGTGACAGCCCCTCTACAAAGGTAGGTATTTCCATTGCATCTTATGAAATACGCCGGACACGCTGAATGTTGCACGATGTAGGACGCCCGACGGGGCGTCCGTCGTAAGACACCCGGACCAGGCATCAAATACCACCCCTGAAAGCCCATATCAGGCCCTCTCCGGTTGATGCGTGTGTTACTGTTCCAGCCGGTTGTAGAACAGCACCTCATGGTCAGGCAGCAGATCGGGATAAGCCAGCGCGATCAGATCCTGAAGCAGCAGATGCGGATTCGTCACACCTGTTTCCCAGTAATCATTGCCCCCGTTGGCATTGACACGTGCTTCGTTGTTATAGACCTGACCGGCAGCGACCGCCGCGAAGTCCCCATTGCGCTCGTCATCGGCCAGCAGTGTCTCCAGATCGGCCATGGCATAGGTATTGACCACCCACAGCGGCGCATCCAGCCCCGCGTCATAGACCTGTTCGAAGCTCAACTGTGCGCTGAACTCCGGTGCGGATTCCATCAGCACCCAGTTGATACCGGCATCCTGAAGCAGTTCGCCCAGCCATGTCTGCTGACCGGGGATCGACCATGATTCGGTGAACGTCTCGTACTTGTTCCACAGCACGATCACGCGCTCATCTTCCGGGATGTCCGCGACCAGTGCTTTTGCTGCTTCATATTCCTCAACAATCGTGTCGAAGATGGCGTTTGCCTCGGCTTCCACGTTATAGAATGCCGCCAGAAATTTGATCCATTCAGCGCGACCGAGCAGCGTTGATTCGACCCAGTCCGCATTGATCACCACCGGGATTCCGGCGTCCAGCAGGGCGGGATGGGCGTCATATTCCGGGATGCCGTTACCGTTGGTCATCACCATGCCCGGTTCGGCGTCCAGCACCAGCTCGACGTTGACACTCGCGCCGTTGCCGACGTCGGTCAGTTCACCGGCTTCGGCCTTCTCCAGCACTTCCGGCGTATTGACAAACGCGATGGCATCCACCGCGATCAGGTGATCGATCAGGCCGAGTTCGACGATCTGCGGATGCTGTGCCGTGGACATCGAGATGATTGTCCCCGTCGGCACTTCGATCACCAGCGCGTCGTTGAAGTCGTCCGGCGTCGGTGTCCCGCACTGCACCAGCACATACTGAAATGCATCCTCTTCGCCTGCCCCGGCCCACGGTGTATGCACCGTGACCACCTTGTAATGGTTGAAATACTCGATGCTGAAGGTGTCGGCGTGTGTCAGTTCGGCTTTTTCCGGGAAGTAATCGACGCTTTCATCATAAGCGCCTTCCGCCACGCATTCCTGTGAATTGACCTCTGGTGCGTCAACGGCCTGTGCCGACAGCGGCGTCAGGCTGACAATCAGGCTGAACACGGTCAGTATCAGCACAGTCGCCAGGCGGGTAGGGTAGCGTTGTAGCTGACTAAATGCTGATGTAACGGACAACGCAGGCGTTGTCCCTACAGCGTCTCCGTGTGGTAGGGACAGGGCCTGCGCCGCCCCCGTGGACGATTGATTATCCTGTAAGGACAGGGCCTGCGCCGCCCTCGTGGACGATTGATTATCCTGTAGGGACAGGGCCTGCCCTGTCCGCCCGACGCCAGCATTAGAAGAAATAGGGGTGTGCATTAAATGATCTCCATTCCATCATGAACAGGTGCGCCATCAGGGAATGGGCGATACACAGAATGCACTGCCGCCGTGTTTGGGCTGGTGGTTTCGGTGCTGCTGTTGAAAAACAAAACCCGCCTTGCGGCGGGTATGATGAACGTTAGACGAATGCAGTGATTCATGGTCTACGCTCGTTCCCCTTGACGCGAAGGTAAAAGACGAGCTAAAACGAAGGTGGGTATTCGGGCTTTGGCATCCGTGCGGATTTCCATTACCGTTGCGCGACAGCGCCGGACTTGGGCCGCTGATGTGGTGACATCACAGGCTCTCACCGGACTTTCCCTCTTATGCACCCTGACATCCGGGTCAGGGTACACCTTCATTTTAGGTGTTTGATTGTGCAGGTAACTATAGCGGCAGCGACGGCAATTGTCAAAACATTGACTATGAAAATGTTTGTCCGCAGTTCGTCGAGTCTTATCAGAATAGCGGACAATGCATGAACATGCTTACATGTCATTGTCCCTGCAAGGTGCATAAATGCACACGGCAGGGACGCCCGATGGGGCGTCCGTCGGGGTACACAGGGCCGGGATTCTTCCCGATCCTACATCCATCGAACACTACCCCTGAAAGGATTGAAGGGTGGGGTTGAGTCTAAACCCGGACGCCGGTCTTTTCCTCAATCTGCGCGACGATCTTCATGTAATCATCGACATTGTGCTGGAAATCGACCTCATCCATCGGCACGCACAGCACCGGACAGTAGGTCCAGTCGCTGATCCACTCGTGATACAGGGTATTAAGCTGTTCGATGTATTCCGCTTCGATATTCTGCTCATACGCACGCCCGCGCTGCTCGATATGATGGAGCAGTTTCGGCGTGCTGGCCTCTAAATAGACAATCAGGTCTGGCGGTGGCAGGAAGGACGCGATCGCTTCATACAGGCGGCAGTAGGTCTCATAATCACGGTCGGTCATGCGGCCCTGTTTGTACAGGTTGCGGGCGAAGATCTGTGCATCTTCATACACGGTGCGATCCTGGACCACGCTGCCCGGATAATCGACCAGTTGGCGGTGATGTTCCAGCCGCTTGCTAAGGAAGAAGATCTGCGACTGAAAACTCCAGCGCGGCATGTCTTCATAAAAATCAGCGAGATACGGGTTTTCGGCGTTGGCTTCATAAAAAGGCTGCCAGCCGAAGGAATTCGCCAGCAAACCGGTCAGGGTGCTTTTACCCGCGCCAATATTGCCGGTGACGGCCACAAATAATTCTTTCATCAATCTGCTCGTTCAGGGTAAGAGAAACAGTCAAAAGCGCTGCCGGGATGCGGCATCATTCGTCAGTATAGTTCATGTGTTCGCCATCTCAACACGGAAAACGGTTAGACTTCTGTAACAGGAATCCAACCGTTTTCCACGCCGGGTTTGGCGCAGCGGGTGTCATCCTTCCCGCCTGCTGTGCTGTGTACGGATACCGACGTGTACTGTAAGCGGTTTAAGTTCCCTCCCTGTCAACGGGAAGGGGATTTAGGGGTGGGGTCTCTTAATCCACCCGGCTTTCGA
>CAYNDH010000270.1:0-4868 GCA_964395665.1 uncultured Anaerolineaceae bacterium | reverse complement strand
AATGCGGCGGGCGGCATTCAATGCCGCCCCTACAGCCTGTGATGTTAAGGTGCAGGAATCTCATAGTTTAGCACAGGTGTTCGAATTATGTGGTTCGAATTTTCAAACGAAGTGGACCAAAAAGCGGGGCCTTTCGCCTCAAATCCCTTAACTTGGTGCCTATGGGGCGGATTCTTCCGGCCCCTGCTGCCTGCGGATTAGCTGTATTTACCCGACACTTTCTCTGAATTGACGCAGGACTTCCAGATGCTGATCAGGTGAGGTGAAGCCGAGTCCCATCGTATTGACGCCGATATGCGTCGCGCCCATTGACTGCCATGCTTCGAGATAGCCTGACCAGTCGCTCTCCGGCGTGATGCGGACGTTGAGGCGCGTATCAATGCCGAAAGCCGATGGATCACGGCCTGCTGCATCGAGATAGCCGCGCAGTCTGGTGACCAGTTCCCGCGCTGCGTCCAGTGACATCGCATTCGGCATCCAGCCATCCCCGATGCGTGCCATACGCTGAAGCACGACATCCGCGCCGCCGCCAAACCAGATCGGGATCGGGCGCTGCACCGGCATCGGATTGATCCCGGCGTCGTTGATGTGATGCCACTGGCCGTCGAATTTCACCAGCGGTTCAGTCCACAGGCGGCGCAGCACATCGATCTGTTCTTCGATGCGTTTACCACGGTTGCGGAAGCTGAAGTTCATGGCCTCATATTCGATCTCATTCCAGCCGATGCCGACGCCGAGCCGCAGCCGTCCGCCGGACAGCATATCGACCTGCGCGGCCTGCTTTGCGACCAGTGCCGTCTCGCGCTGCGGCAGGATCAGGATGCCGGTCACCAGTTCGATGCGCTGTGTCAGCCCGGCCAGATAGCCGAACAACACGAACGGTTCATGAAACGGGTCTTTGAAGGTATAGGGGCCGCGCCAGCCGCCGGGACGCTCTGGATTCGCCCCCAGAATATGATCGTAAACCAGCAGGTAATCATAACCCATGGCTTCGACCGCCTGCGCGTAATCACGGATGGCAACCGGATCAGACGGAAATTCGATTTGTGGGAAAACTGCACCGTATTTCATCGGAGATGACCATTCTGTATATATCGTGCCGATATAAAGGCGGTGGGATGATATGTCCCTACACGCCGCGATGATAACCATGACGTGATGGCTGATGATGTGCTTACAAGGTTGTATCGGTTGAAGCCGTCTGCTGACGCGGGTTGGTGCCTGCGATCAGTTGATCGCGTTCGATGCCGTAGCGATGGGCGATTTCCTGCGCGTAGCTGCGACCGGGTGGCTGACCGGGGGTGACCTTATACGTCGGCACGGCTGCACCGGACTCGGGGCGCCGGACACCGGCTGTCAGGCTGAAGGGGCGGCTGCGACAGGCGCCGGTTTCGGCTGCTGCCTGTTCGATGCTGTCGATGTCAGCGGCGAGTGAGGTCAGATGGGTGGCGAAGATCGTCCGCGTGCCAATTGCACAGCACGCGCTGAGGACATCATGCGCCAGGTAGACCGCTTCCCCGGCGGACGTGCTGGAAAATGTCTCATTGAGCAGGATCAGGCTGTGCGGCGTCACCTGCGCGAAGACTTCACGGATGCGCTGCGCTTCTTCTGCCAGCCGTCCCTGCTGCGTTTCCAGCGCCGGAAAATGGGTGAAGATGCTGTCCACCGGGCTGATGATCGCACGTTCTGCCGGGATCAGTAAACCCGTCTGACAGAGGACATGGGCCAGCCCGACGGCCCGCAGATAGGTGGTCTTGCCGCCGCTGTTCGGCCCGGTGAGGATCGCGACGCGCCCGCTGTCGTCAAAGAGGGCGTCATTCGGGACTGGCGGCGTGTCTGGCTGTGCCAGCGCCAGCATGATATTGACCAGCCCGCTGATCTCGGTTACCCGTGCGTCTGGCGCAATCAGTTCCGGCTTGCAGAACGGGATGCCGCGCTGACGCAGACTGCGAATCATCACAGCGGCGGCGGTGAAAAATGCGAATTCATTTTCGAGCGCGATCAATGACCGGCTGCTGATGCGGGTATAGCGTGCCAAGGCTCTGGCGACCGGCTGCGCTGCTGATACCATCAGCTTATCGACATCCTGAAACAGCGGGTCCATCACGCGCATCTCGCGGCTGGCGATGAACTGATGCAGCGATGCGATGCCGGTGTCGTCGTGCAGTTCGGTACGCGCCCCCAGCAGACGATCCAGCAGTGAGGCTGACTCGCCGTAGGACTGATCGTTCACGCTCAACAGCACGGCGGCTTCCGGGCGCAGGTCGGAGTCAAGGTTGACGCCAATCGTCAGACTGCGGACGGCTTGCAGCGGGGCGCGGAGTTCCGGCAGTTCTGTCCGCAGTTCGACGAATCCGGGCATCTGTGTCAGACGCCGCAGGGCATCGCGCAGGGTTTGCAGCGCTTCTGATTTCAGCGACGCGGCGTTCAGGGCGGCATTCAGCGCTTCGACCAGATCGAGATACAATTCAAGCTCCGCCAGCCGGTCCGATGTCTCGATCAACAGCGTGCGCTGCCGTGATCCAGGCTGCACACCGCTGTAGCGCAGATTGGCGAAGTCCGGCAGAAGCTGGCGGATCGTGTCGCACAGCGCCGGGTTATCGAGCAGATCTTCCAGCACACGCTGTCGCCAGTCGATCACGGCGGTATCGGTCAGCAGATTAGAAAGCGTGTCGCGGATAAACGGGGCATAGCGCCGATCCTGCGCCATGGTGTCCGCCAATGCGCCGATATTGAGATCGGCCTGCCACTGCACGAAGGGCGGCGGTGCTGGCATGTCGGCACGGATACTGGCGTGAGGTGTCATCAGGCTGATGGGGGGCAGGGCAAGCTCGAAGCGGTCGCGGTCTGTGCGCTGCCTCTGAAAAAATGTCTGGTTAAATCCGCGTTTCGGTCGGGTATTCAAAGCATTGGCCTGTGTTATTTTTCATCAGTTTAGCAGGCAACAGGAAGTGACGGCAATTGCACTGCCTGACTCCTGAACCTATAATCTGTGTTTTATCATGATCTGCGAGAAGAAGATGATCTACTCTGACCGTGACCTCAAACGCCTGCTGGCCGAAGGGCGTATTCAAATTGATCCAGCGCCTGACCTGACGACACAGCTCGGATCGTGTTCGCTTGATCTGCGGTTGAGCAATGAATTCAGTGTCTTTGAGTATAACCGCTACCCGTACATCGACATCCGTGATCCTGAACAGTCGCGGGACATCATGAAGACGCTGACGGTGGATGACGGCCAGCCGTTCGTGCTGCATCCCGGCAGTTTCGTGCTGGCGATCACACTGGAGACGGTCGAGCTTCCTGATGACATCGTCGGGCGGCTGGAAGGGCGCAGCAGTCTGGGGCGGCTGGGGATTATCGTCCATGCTACCGCCAGTGTGATTGATCCCGGCTGGCAGGGGCGCATCGTGCTGGAACTGGCGAATCACGGTCAGATGCCGGTCGCGCTCTATCCCGGGATGCGCGTCTGCTCGGTGACATTTGAGCCGCTGTCGTCGCCGGTCGATGTCCCATACTGGAAGAAGAAGCAGGCGAAATACACCAATCAGCACAGCCCGCTTGGCAGCCGCATCGCGGACGACGGCAAGCGCGAATGATGATCCATCGTGCCGCCTGCGTTTGGAAATTCAAACCACTGTCTGCGAACAGGCGTGCTATGCTTGTAACCGGCGATCACAATCGCTGAATCTCAATCGACAATCACTTTAACTGAGAGACCATTTGAAAACTGGGCGGGAAGAATCCCGCCCCTACGTGACACGCTGAAGCGTGTCCGGCGTTTTTATAACTCGCCCTGTTTTATTTGTTTCTGAAAGGCGCTTTCATGGCTGAAAATGTACGCCACCCGGAATATCAGTATCTCGATCTGCTGGCCGATGTGCTGGAAAATGGCAGCGAGAAGCACGAGTTCAACAGCGGCATCGCGCTCACCAGCGTCTTCGGGCGCATGATGCGCTTCGATCTGTCGCAGGGCTTCCCACTGCTGACGACTAAAAAGGTGTTCTTTAAGGGCATCCTGCATGAGCTGGTCTGGTTCCTGCGCGGCGAGACCAATATCAGATATCTGGTCGATCACAACGTCCATATCTGGGATGACTGGGCCTACAAGGAATATTCGAAGGCGGCCAAGCGTGGGGAAGCCCCGGAACTGACGATGGACGACTTCGCCGAACAGATCCGCACCGATGACGCTTTCGCCGCGCAGTGGGGCGAGCTTGGCCCGGTCTATGGGCGTCAGTGGCGCAAATGGCCTGCCGCCGATGGCCGCGAGATCGACCAGTTGACATGGGCGATTGAAAAGCTGAAGAAGTACCCGGATCGCAAACATGTTGTGATCTCGGCATGGAATCCGGAATATATCTATGAGATGGCCGCGCCGGGGACGTCGATGGCGATCCCGCCGTGTCACACGCTGTTTCAGTTCAATGTGATGGATGGCAGGCTGTCCTGTCAGTTATTCCAGCGCAGCGGGGACCTGTTTCTCGGCGTCCCATTCAATATCGCCAGCTACGCCGCGCTGACGATGATCATCGCGCAGGTGACGGGCTATGAACCGGGTGAATTCATCCACACCTTCGGCGACGCGCACATCTACAGCAACCATTACGATCAGGTGCGCGAACAGATCACCCGTGAGCCGCGTCCATTCCCGACGCTGCGGATCAATCCTGATCTGACCGACATCGACAGCATCCGCTATGAGGATTTCACGTTAGAAGGGTATGATCCGCACCCGCCGATCAAGGGTGAGATCACGGTAGTCGGCGGCTTTAACGAAGCGGATCGCGAGAAGTTCCAGCAGAAGCAGTCGTAGTACAGGATCGTTACGATGTTTTTTAATTAAGGGCCGGAAGAATCCGGCCCCT
>CAYNDH010000269.1:0-4898 GCA_964395665.1 uncultured Anaerolineaceae bacterium | reverse complement strand
CCTCACCCCATGCCCTCTCCCTTTCAGGGCGGAAGGGGATGGAGAAACGCAGTTTCACAGGGGTGAGGTCTTGTTGATAAACCGGGTCCTTCTCACTACCGTCTTTCCGCGATGCTCTTGCCCTGCGTAAACAGCAGCAGATAATCCGGGCCGCCTGCCTTGCTGTCAGTACCGCTCATATTGAATCCGCCAAAGGGATGCACGCCGACCAGTGCGCCGGTTGATTTGCGGTTGAAATACAGGTTGCCGACGAAAAATTCCCGTTCGGCGCGTTCAATCCGCCGACGATCCGTGCTGTAGAGCGCACCCGTCAGGCCGTAGTCGGTGTCATTGGCGATTTCCAGCGCATGATCGAAATCACGGGCGCGGATGATCGCCAGCACCGGGCCGAAGATCTCTTCCTGCGCGATGCGGGCATTGGGATCGACATCGCCGAAGATCGTCGGCGCGATAAAGTAGCCGTCCTTCGGGACCTTGAAATCATCAGCGCCGAGCAGCAGTCTGCCCTCACCTCTGCCGATCTCGATATAGTTGCTGATTTTCCTGAAAGCGCCGTCGTCGATCACCGGGCCAATGTAGATATGCTCGCTGCTTTCCGGCTGGCCGATCTGGATCTCGCGTGCCAGTTTCAGCGCCCGGGAGACGACCTCATCATAAACCTGATCGACGATCACGGCGCGGCTGCCTGCGCTGCACTTCTGCCCCTGAAAGCCGAAGGCGCTCGTGACAATCCCCTGCGCGGCTTCATCAAGATCCGCTGTCTCATCGACCACCACCGCATCCTTGCCGCCCATTTCGAGAATGGCGCGCTTCAGCCACTTCTGGCCGGGATGCACTTTCGCCGCCTTTTCGTTGACCGAGATGCCAACTTCACGCGATCCGGTGAAGGCGACAAACCGTGTCTTCGGATGTTCCACCATGCGCCCGCCGACGACATCGCCGGGGCCGGTGAGGAAGTTCAGCACGCCTTCCGGCAGACCGGCTTCCCAGAACAGTTCGGCCATCTTCCATGCGATCAGCGGGCTTTGCTCCGCCGGCTTCAGGATGACGGTATTGCCGGCGACGATGCAGGCACTGGTCATACCGCAGGCGATCGCGTTCGGGAAGTTCCACGGAGGGATCACTGCGCCCACACCAAGCGGGATATAAGTCAGCTTCAGGCGTTCTGCCGGATAATCTGTCAGCAGGTGACTGCTGTCCGCAATCCGCAGCATCTGCCGTGCGTAGTATTCCAGAAAGTCGATGGTCTCGGCGGTATCACCGTCAGCCTCTGCCCAGCTTTTGCCGACTTCCAGCACCATCGTCGCGCTGAACTCGTGCTTACGCTGGCGCATCTTACTGGCGACGGTCATCAGGAGCGCCGCACGATCTTCGACCGGGGTATACTGCCAGCGGCTGAAGGCTTCTGTCGCCACCTCAACCGCCTGATCGACATGCGCGGCGGTCCCCTGTGCGAAACGTGCCAGCACCTCTGAAGGCCGGGCCGGATTCACGGTCGCAAAAGTCTGCTCCAGATCGACGCGCTTGCCACCGATCACCAACGGATAGGTGCGACCGAGTTCTCCACGCACCTTTTCCAGTGCATCACAGAACGCGCGCACGTTCCGCTGATCAGAGAAGTCGGTGAAGGGTTCGTTTTTGAAGGGTGTCAGAGAAGTGGATAACACGGGCTGCTTCCTCATTAAATGATTGGGTGGCTTTGTATACTTTTCACATATTAATTTTGTGTAAAGTGTATCACAGACCTGCCGCCGGATGGAACACGTATCCCTGATCATAAAACTTTTTCAGTGAAGGTTCCGTATATACTTTTACCAAACATTTATCTCTAAGGTTCAGGACACATGAACACAACACACGTCTCGACATATCCTCTCGCGGGTATTGGATCACGCGCAGTCGCGCTCTTCATCGACAACTTTCTGACCACGGCGATTGGCGGCATTCTCGGCGGGAATGACCAGTGGTTTCTGGGCAGCATCATCGGCTTTATGGTGGGCTTCGGCTACCAGTGGCTGTTCCTGACGCGCAACCACGGTCAGACACCCGGCAAGATGTTTATGGGGATCAAGGTCATCAAGACCGATGGCACGCCGATCACCGACTTTGATGTGCTGATGCGTTATATCGGCTATTTCGTTGATTCGTTTGCATTCGGCCTTGGCTGGCTGTGGGCGGCATTTGATCCGGAGCGTCAGGCATGGCACGACAAACTGGCGCACACCTATGTCGTGAGTGTGGAACGTGCCGGTGTCTCGTTTGAAGGTGACATGAAGGCCAAGCGCAAGAACGATGATGAGATCTTCTGAAATTCTGCCAGCAGGCGGGATCTGAGGGCGGAACGATCACGGGCGTGAAGAAATCCACGCCCGTTTGCTTTTGCGGTTACACCCTAATCCCAGGGTAATCGCATTAAATCAATGTTCGGGTTATTACGGATCAGAACAGTTATGCAGGGACAGGGCCTGCCCTGTCCAGCAGGCGGACAACGCAGATGTTGTCCCTACAAGCCCTTTATGAGCTTTTGAGATCTTTGTAGAAATTTTGATGCAATCGCCCTGACTCTAATCTACCCTGCTGGACTGCCGGTTGAGCCGCTGCTGTTCCTGCACGAGTTCGGGATGATCGCGCCGGATATACCCATACGTGCTGGCCGCCTGAAGCACCGCGATACGGTGGCTGCGGCGCCAGTACGGATTGCGAACCGCATCACGGGCGATATAGAAGGTGATATCCTCACTCAATTCCTCTGGGCTGACAATCTGCCGCAGCAGATCGACCGCCGCCCGTTCATCTGGTGTCAGGTGACTTTCTGCTGTAGCGGATGAGGCCACTTCGAGCAGCGTCTCAGACATCCCGCGTGACCGGCGCACAATCGTCGTATTCGGGTCTTCCTGGGTTGTATCAAATCCTTCAGCCGAGTGCCTGAGCAGGCCGCCCTCCACCTGATCATTCTCAGAGGTCTCCATTTCGGTAGCGCTCACAGGTGAGAAGGTAATCGTCAGATGCAGCGTGCCCACGGTCAGCAGATCACCGGAATGCAGTGAGTACACCATCCCGGCCTTCAGCAGGCCGCCGTTGATCCGTGTACCATTGGCGCTGCCGAGATCCTTGATAAAAAAGGTGGTTTCATCAAATGGGTTCATCACCAGATGACGCCGCGAAACGCCCGCATTCCACGCACCCAGTGGTTTCAGATCAAGATCGGGGACATGGTTGCTATCGTGATCCGATCGACCGACCAGCACCGCGCCTTTAACCAGCGTTGTCATTGACGGCCCATTGTCCCTCGGGGTCAGAGTCAGACGGTAAGGTTGGTCAATCATGGTACACTCGCAGTTCACTACAATTTACGACAATACGTCATTCAATATGATGACACTAAAATAACCTTAGAAAAAGAAAGATAAGGTAAAAATGCACGTTTTTAAGAAATAATATGCTATTACAAACCTGATACATGGAACACACAGGACAAGGAAAGCAGGCTTTTATGACAGTCTCCATCTGGCAGGCGGAAGATCGCCAGCCGGTACGCGAAACAGAATTTCTGGTGGTCGGTGGCGGGCTGGTCGGCTGTGCCGCCGCGTATTTTGCAGCACAGGCTGGTCGGCAGGTCATTATTACCGAGATGCGCGATCTGGCATTGGGGGCAAGCGGACGTAACGCCGGCTTCATGATCACCGGCCTTGATGCCTATTATCATCACGCGATTGAACGCTACGGCGCCGATGTCACCCGCGAGTTATATGCCCTCTCGCAGCGCACCCATACGATCTGGCATGAGGTGATCGCACGCCATCCGCAGGAAGTCCGCTTCGAGCGCTGCGGTTCGCTGCTGCTGGCGGAATGTGAGTCCGAAGCTGATGATCTGCGGCTGGCCTATGCCGCCATGCGCGCCGACAATCTCTCACCGATCCTGCATGAGAATGATCCGCTGGGGCGCGGCTACTTCGGCGGGATCGAACAGCCGCAGGACGGCGCCGTGCAGCCGGTGGAGCTGACACGTGCTGTTTTCAGTGACAGCGGCGCAGAACTGGTGGACAACAATGAGCTTTATAAAATCGAGCAGCAGGCCGACGATCATGTACTGGTCTATACGCGCAAGTTCATCTTCCGCGCACAGCATGTCATCCTCTGTACCAACGCCTACTCTCCGCTGATCGATCCGTATTTTGTCGGAAAGATCATCCCGACACGGGCGCAGGTTCTCGCCACCGAACCACTGGACAAAGCCGCTATCGCCACCTGTGGTTACAGTGATTACGGCTTCATGTACTACCGCATGACATTCGATGGCCGTCTGCTCATTGGCGGTGGACGCAAGCAGAACAAGCTTCTGGAAAACGACACAACGGAAGATCGCACCAATGATGCGGTGCAGGGTGTGCTGGACAATTATCTGCGGACATGGTTCCCAGAGGTCAGTGCGCCGGTCGCCCGCCGCTGGAGCGGCATCATGGGCTTTACACCCGACGGTCTGCCGATTGTCGGCACACTGCCGGAGAAGCCGCGTGTCGGTTTTGCAGTCGGCTTCAACGGCCACGGGCTGGCAATGGGAGCCGGAACCGCCGAAAAAGCGGTGCAGCATCTGCTGCATGGCGAAGAGGTCGGCGCACTGCACGTCCGTCGGCTGGAAGCGATCTGATCGCAGCAGAGGCCAGATTCTTCCGGCCTCTGCTGCACCAATTTAAGGAATCCGGAGACGAAAGCCCTCTATCCGACATTGCATTCGATGCCAGATAGAAGGAAACCGGAAAATGTCTACGCTTCCAGTAATTTGTAGGCGTTTTCTGCGTAATCCTCTCCCGTGCCCTTGACCGGGATAAACGACGTCCCTTGAGATTCGGCCAGCATCAGCTCATTCGTCACGCGCTCTTTCAACTGCCGCACATCCT
>CAYNDH010000268.1:0-4937 GCA_964395665.1 uncultured Anaerolineaceae bacterium | reverse complement strand
GACGACTGACGACTGACGACTGACGACTGACGACTGACGACTGACGACTGACGACTGACAGAATGATGACTCGTTGTACCCTCACCTGACCAGCCCGAATCAGGACTCGCCGCCGGATGAGGGATCATCCAGCAGTGCGCTGCGCTGTCCCCAGCGGTCCCCGATCAGGATGTCGGCCAGTGAACGGCGCACACGCGGCTGCACTTCCCGCTGCTGATGTTTTTCCGACAGCGTGTCGAGCGTCCCCTGATAGCCGATGGCAATCGCCGTCACCACATCATAATCTTCGGGGATGTGATAGACCTCACGCGCATGTTCCGGCAGGATACCCGCCATCTGATGCACGATCAGGCCGGATGCCGACGACTGAAGTGTCAGGTTCTGGACGGCAAGGCCGATGTCGTGCCATGCATGGCGGTTCAGGCTGTGATTGACCTCAAAATAGCGGTGTGCGACCGTCAGCACCAGTACCGGCGCACGCTTTGCCCACGCCTGATTGCTGTCGTTGAGGCATGAGAGCAGCTTCGCGAAGCGGTCTGGATCGTCACGGGTGGCGACGATGAAATTCCACGGCTGCTCGTTGAAACAGGATGCCGACCAGCGCGACGCCTCAAACAGGCTAAGCAGCACATCACGCGGGACGAGCCGATCATCAAAGGCACGCGGACTCCAGCGCTGCTGAAGCAGGGGATGGACGGGATAGATCGTCCCGGCTGGTTTATGCAGGGGATCATTCACCTGCATGGGATCATCCCCCACAGAGGAGTCGCTATTGACAGGCGTCTGATTCTTCGGCATTGAAACTGACCTTTCGCTTCTGAAACTGCTGCAAAATTGCCACAATCATCGTCCTGAAATTTCACGTCATCGGCGTGTATAATAACGCGCAGGTATCATTCACATTCTGATCACAACGAAAGTACCACACGCGAGAATCGCAGTCCAGATGGAGACCCTGTTCGGCGTGTCCGGGGACGAGAGGCATTAAGTTTTATGTTTGAAAAACTGGCAGGGATTGAAGATCGCTATAACGAACTGGAACGCCTGATGAGCGATCCGGAGACGATGGGCGATTATGAAAAGATCGTCGGCTATTCCAAGGAACGGGCCGAGATTGAGGAAATCGTTCAGAAGTACCGGGTGTACAGGCTGCAAACGCATCAGTTACAGGATGCCAAGGCCCTGCTGAACGAAGAGAACGACGCGGAACTGCGCGAAATGGCAAAAGCCGAAATCGACGAACTGGAAGGCACCACCGAGCAGCTCGAAGCAGAGTTAAAGGCGCTGCTGCTGCCGAAGGACCCGCGTGATGACAAGAACGTCATTATGGAGATCCGGGCGGGCGCGGGCGGTGATGAAGCCGCGCTGTTCTCGGCGAACCTGTTCCGCATGTATGCGCGCTATGCGGAAAATCTGGGCTGGAAGGTACAGGTCACCAGCGAAAACGAACTGGGCATGGGCGGCTATAAGCGCATCGAATTCGAAGTGCGCGGGCGCGGCGCATTCAGCCGTCTGAAGTATGAGAGCGGCGTGCATCGCGTGCAGCGTGTCCCGGCGACCGAGAGTCAGGGGCGCGTACATACCAGCACCTCCACCGTCGCGGTGCTGGCGGAAATGGATGAAGTGGACATCGACCTTGATATGAAGGATGTGCGCGTCGATGTGTTCCGCAGTCAGGGCGCGGGTGGGCAGTCGGTCAACACCACGGACTCGGCGGTGCGTATGACGCATATCCCGACCGGGCTGGTGGTCGAATGTCAGGACGAGCGCAGCCAGCTTCAGAACCGCATCCGCGCCAAGCAGATTCTGGTCAACCGGCTGTTTGACATCGAACAGGAACGCCAGCGTTCGGAACGCGAAGCCGAACGGCGCGATCAGGTAGGGACCGGTGAACGTTCGGAGAAGATCCGCACCTATAACTATCCGCAGAACCGCGTGACCGATCACCGCATCAATGTCAGCAGCTATAACCTGCAGGCGTTCATGGACGGTGATGGATTGGACGAATTCATCGACGAGCTGGCAACCCGCGAACAGGCCGAGAAGCTGTCCGCCGGTGAAGTTGATGCGTAGTTAATCCGCGCTGGGCGTAAAAATAAGAACAGCAGGGACGGTATCGCACTGTCGCTGCTGTTTTTCGAAGCCGCCGGTTTTATGCTTCAGAAATCCGTTTGGAAAACAGCAGGATCGCGCTGTTCTGAAACAAGGGTGAACAAATCCCAGCACAGGGTTTATAATCCGCTCATCTCGCCGACACCGGCTGCCGATCTGATTTTCTGTCGCCCGACGAAATAAAACCGGCCCCGGACCACCCAACATTCACGGCCATGTCGATTACCTCTCTCCCCTTTGCCCTCTTTTTTGTGATTGTTGCGCTGCTGTATTACGCTGTTCCAGCGCGGCTGCGAATCGCCGTGCTGCTGGTCGCCGGGTACTTCTTCTATGCCACATGGCACTGGTTTTATGTCCCGCTGCTGGCAGCCGTCACGGCACTGTTTTATCTGACCGGGCGGCGCATCGCAGCAGCCCAGACACCCGCCGGGAAGCGAGCAGCGCTGATCTTCGGCGTGGTCGTCAGCATCATCGTGCTGTTCGGCTTTCAGTACCTGAACTTCTTCAGTCAGGCGGTAGGCGGCACACCGATCAGCAGCCTGATCGTCCCGCTGGGGCTGTCATTTTATACCTTCGCCGGGATCGGGTATCTGGCGGATGTCTTCCGCGCACAGATCCCGCCGGAGACACGCCCGGACCGATTCGCGGCATTCATCGCCTTCTTCCCGACGCTGACGTCGGGGCCGATTGAGCGCGCCGGACGCCTGATCCCGCAGTTCGATCAGGATACAGATCAGCCGGGGCGCAAACCGTTTGATGAAACCCGCGCCACCGAAGCGCTGCGCCTGATCCTGTGGGGAGTGTTTAAAAAACTGGTGATCGCGGATCGGCTGGCGATTTACGTCAATGCCGTCTACGATGCGCCGGATCAGCATAACGGCGTGGTACTGCTGATCGCGACGCTGTTCTATGCCTTCCAGCTTTACGCCGATTTCTCCGGCTATACCGATGTCGCGGTCGGTGTGGCGCGGCTGCTCGGCATTGACCTGATCGAGAACTTCCGCCAGCCGTATTTCGCCATGTCGATCCGCGATTTCTGGAACCGCTGGCACATCAGCCTGTCAACATGGATACGCGACTACATGTTCATGCCGCTGTCGCGTAACAGCCTGCGCCGGACCAAAGGCAAATATCCGCGTGCGATTCAGGCGGCGGCCAACCTCATCGTGATGGTACTGGTCGGCCTGTGGCATGGGCCAAGCTGGACGTTTGTGATCTGGGGTGCGCTGCACGGCCTGTATCTGAGCGCCGAAAGCCTGCTCGGTCTGCGGGTACGCGATCCGCGTGCGCCGCTGGCGAAGAAGGTCTTCCGCACGCTGCTGACGTTCGCGCTGGTGACGTTCGCATGGGTCTTCTTCCGTGCCAGTACAATGAGTGACGCCGGATATATCCTGACGCATTTCGCAGACTGGAACGGCGGATTAGAGGGTGTATTCGTGCCATTTGAGGCCGGTGTACTGCTGCCTGTGACCGAGTTCTGGCTGTCCGTCGCGCTGATTGGCGTGCTGCTGTTGGCGGATGCCGTGGACTTCCGGCGCGGATTGCTGGCGACATGGCGTCAGCAGCACTGGGCGCTGCGCTGGACGACCTATTATGCGCTGGGGGCGGCGATCGTGTTCGCGTTCGTTTACGGCGCGAGTACGCAGCCCTTCATCTATGCCCAGTTCTGATCTTGCTGGAGTGCCATGGGTAAGCACGGGTTTTTCATCAAACTGACGGTGTTCGCGGCCCCGCTGCTGATCGTGATGGGCGGCGCGGTCGGTGTCGCGGTCTATTCCGGCGAGGCGATCCCGCCGCGTGCCGCCTATGCCGTGCAGGCCAGCAGTCCGGGTGCGCTGTATATGACCAGTCACCGCCGGTATGATTTTCAGTACAAATACTTCGGCTTTGAATATAACCGGCCAGAGGTGGTCTTTGTCGGGGCGTCACGTGTGCTGACCTTTCGCGCCGCCTTCCTGAATCGCAACCCGTCGGCGGCCTATAATGCCAGCCTGCCCGGTCATGGGATGGCAAGCATTGAGGCATTTATCGATCAGTTCACGCCGGAAAATGCGCCGAAGATCATGCTGCTGCAAGTCGATCAGTTCTGGTTTAATGCTGACTGGCCGACCGCCAGCGCCGTGCCCGTGATGCAGATCCACGATCTGGAACCGGACCGGATCATCACGGATACGCGGCACATGCTGCGCGAAATGCTGCGGGGCGGCATCTCGATTAATCAGCTTCTGCGGCGGGCGCATCCGGCATTCAACCGGCTGGCGCTCGGCATCGACGCCATCCGCAACGGGGACGCCTACGCTGCCGACGGTGCGATTCAGATCGTCCCCAGGCCGTATGACCGTCTGGAACAGTGGCTGAAGCTGGCGACGGCGCTGGAGAATGCGGAAGCAGGCAACGGGCATTATCTGCACGGCGACACGGTCAATGAGACCGCGCTGATGCATCTGGAACGGATGCTGGACAAGGCGGCGGCGCTGGAGATTGAGGTGATCGGCTTTGCACCGGGCTACATGCCGACGCTCTACAAGACCATGCTGGCGGACGGTCAGCACAGCTATCACGAGAAGGCCATGCCGCGTGTGCAGGCCCTCTTTGAGGCACGCGGCTTTCACTTTTTCGACTTCAGCGATCTGTCGATTTTTGGCGGCAATGCCGAACTGGTTGGGGAAATGCTGGACGGCAATCATGCGACGGAGATGCTGTCGCTGCGGATGTATATGAAAATGGTCGAAGGCGTGCCGGAAGTCCTTGGCGCATATTCGGATCTCGAAGGATTACAGACCTTGATCGACAATGCGCCGAACCCGCATGAGGTTGTCCCACGG